>DASPSV010000064.1:0-3646 GCA_035623755.1 Gemmatimonadales bacterium | reverse complement strand
GCCGACAGCCGAGCCGCCAGCGGCACGTTGCGCGCCACGATCGCGCGCCACGCGTCGGGAACGCTCTCGCGGCGGAGCCGTACCCGCGGCTGGCCCGGCAGGTGGCGCAGCAGCGGCACGAGCCGCGGCAGCAAACGATAGGCGGTGGCCGCGACCAGCGCGCCCACCGCCCAGGGAAGCAGCGTCCAGAAGAGATCTACGAGCCGCTCGAGGGACACGGCGGAATCATAGTGCCAGAAGCAACTGCTTGGGTGTAAGGGTGTAGGGTGTAGGGTCGGCACCCCACACCGTACACCCTATACCCTACACCCCGTTCTTCACGGCTTCGGCACCGCCCGCCGCTCGCCCCCGCCCGAACCGGAGCTGCTCGGCGCGGGCTGCGACGGCGCCGACGACGGAGGCGGTGACGACGACGAGGACGGCGGCGGCGCGCCGCCCGACGCCTCGCGCCGGCCCGACGACCGCTCGCTCCCCGACGGCGCGCCGGAGGATCCGGCGCGCGAACGCGCGGGCCTCGCGGTCTGACCCGACCCGCTGCCCTCGTATCCGCGCCCGATCACCATCCGGCCGTGCCGCGCCACCTGGCCGCCGTTGCCGCTCACCACGATCACGCCGCCCGACGGGTAGTAGCCGTAGCCGGACCAGTAGCCGTACGGGTTCCAGTAGCCGTACGGCGACGCATAGTACGGCGAGTAGTAGCCCCAGCCGTACGGCGCGTAGCAGTCCCACGAATACGGCGAGTAGCAGCCGAACGGCGAGGCGTAGCCCAGACCGTAGACCGGCGGCTGCGCGAAGCCGACGGGCTCCGGCGGCCGCCGCTGACCGCGGTGGCTCGCGACGTCGATCGCGAACACCCGCGGGTAGGACAGCGCCACCATCACGTCGATCACCCGGCCCGGCACGCCGTCGTTCCTGAGCTGCACCAGCGTCCGTCCGTCGAGCGCGAAGCCCTGCCCTTCCTCGACGAGCCACGCCTCGACGATCGCCGGCGGCAGCGCGCGCGACGCCTCTTCCACGTCGCTCACCTCGGGCGCCGCACCCGCCGCCTCACGCGCCGTGCTCACCGCCATCCCGCTTCCTTGCAGCGCCCACGCCAGGTCGCTCGGCACCGTCGCCGCCGCGCGCGCCGGCCGGTAGCGCAGCACCCGCACCCCTTCCGGCAGCCCGCGGGCGGACGCGCCGCGCACGTCCAGCCACTCGCCCTCGGGCGTCATCGCCATCAGCTCCCCGGTCGTTCGCTTCAGGTCGCCCGGGCACGTGTACTCCGCCGTGAGGAAGACGCGCGCGCCGTCGGAGGAGAACTGCGCGCTCTCCCACCCCGAGCAGCCCTCGCGCGTGACGTCGTGCCGGTCGCCGCCGGCCTCGATCCGCTCGCGCGTGACGATCCGCCCGGCCGAGAGCGTCGCGACGTCCACGCCGACGCTGCCCGGCGCCGGGATCACGCACACCAGCGGCGCCGACGACGTGTCGCCCGCCGCGCGCACCGGGCCCGAGACCGGCTCCCAGCAGCCGAGCCACGCCTGCCAGTGCGGATCGGTCCCGGCCTGCTGCGCCCGCACGGGCGCCGCGGCCACGAGCAGCAGGGCGGCGGCCATCGCGGCCACCGGCAGTCCCGCCGCGCCGAATTCGCGAAACGCTGTCTTCATGGTCAGAACCTCACTCCCACGCCCACCGTCACCGAGAGCCCCGACAGGTCCACCGCGTTCGGGCCGACGAAGTCCGCGCCGAGGTGCGACCGCGCCCAGGTGTACTGCGCCTTCCCCGTCAGGAGGTAGCGCGGCCCGAGCGCCACGTCCATCCCCGCGAACGCGTGCAGCGAGCCCGTCCACGCCTCCGACGCCAGGGCGTCGTTGACCACCGTGCTGTCGGCGAAGTTGATGAAGTCGCCGTACTGCTGGAACCGGTACCACATCAGCCCGCCGCCCGCACCCACGAACGGCGCGATCCGCGCGGGCACCCACGCGAAGTGCCCGATCGACTGGCCGGGCGACACGAGGTACCACTTGAGGCTCACGGTGAGCGGCACGCGCTCCAGGCTGGTCGTCTGGCGGATCGGGAGGCTGTCCGACCCGATCCAGTGCCGGTACTCCGACCCCGCCTTCGAGCCGGCCCACCCGGCGCTGAACACGACCTCCGCCTGCGGCGCCACGCGCACCGCGACGTCCGCGCCGATCGCGAAGGCGCCGAAGCTGCTCTTCGAGAGCGTGAACGTGTCGGTGACGAACTGGAAGATGGGGCTGTTGGCGAGCGCGCGGTCGTAGCCGGTCCAGAGACGGATGCTGCCGCCCGGGGCCCGGAACAGGAAACCGTCGCCGGTCGCCTGCGCCCGTGCGGCAGGCACCTGGAGAAGCCACGCGGCCGCCACCAGGCAGCCGCCGTACGTCGCGCGCCAGAGCGGCGCTGACCGTTTCATCGTGTGTCCTCCCACCGTCCGGTACCCCACGCCGCAAACTATGTTGCGGCGCGGCCTCCGCCAGGAGTGGGCGGGCGCCGGCAATGCCGAGCGGGAAGCGGACGATTCGGGACGGCCGGAGAGGGGCGGCGCCGCGGCGGCCAACCCGCCGCGGCGCACGCGGTCAGACGGCGAGCTGAGCCAGCACCCTCGTGACGTTGTGCGAGCGTTCCGCCACGACGCGGGGGACGAGGCTGCCGTCCGCCTCCACGACGTTCTGCCACTGCAGCGGGATGAGGTGCTCGGGGCGGTCGTCGCCCGGGGACGTGCTGGCGATGACCCAGCCGAACTCGGACTGGCGGTTGCCGTAGTGCGCGCCGGCGATCCACGCCCCGCACGCGTCCTTGCGGAACCGCTTCGGGTTCTCGCCGTAGACGCGCTTCCCCTTCTCCCACACCAGGCTGATCGTTTCCTGGGGCCAGCTCATGCGTCACCCCTCCCCGCCGCTCCGGCCGCGTCGGCGGCCGCCTTCGCTCCCCGTACCAGGCGCCTCAGGTCGGGGGCGCCTCGCGCGCCTTGCGGGCGAGCTGCGCGCGGAGCCAGAACCACGCTTCCACCTCGGTCATGAACGCGCAGGCCCGCCACCCGCGCAGCTCCGCCAGCGTGCACAGCACGCGCGTGCCGCCGAACTGCGCTCCCGCCCTCGCCACGGCCGCGAGCGGCGGCGCCCCGTCGCGGAACCGCGCCTGCAGGCTCTCGATCAGCGTGCCGGCCTCTTCCGCGCTCGGCGCGAATCCCTGCGAGCGGAAGTCCACCAGCAGCGCGCCGACCGTGTCCTCCTCACCCGCCGGGACCGCGCGCCCCATCTCCGCGACCCAGTCGCCGAGCGAGACGAGGTGGTCTCCGCCCAGCACGACCACGCGCGCGCCCCGCCGCGTCCGCACGTCGTGCGACATCCGCCGCTACCACGCCCCGCGCCGCCGCACGAGGGCGGAAGCGCGGCGGCAGTCGGAAGCCATGGGGCGAGTATGCGGAGGGTGCGCGGCGGGGAAAAGTCTATAACATCTTATAGGCCGTTTCCCGGGCACCCGGAGGGCGCCGAGAGGGCCCGCCGGGCCGGTCCGGCGCCTGAGAATCCCGACCGGAGACTATGGGATCCCATAGTCTTTCGCGGCCGTCCCCGGGGGACCCAGACTAGAGGATCCCTCAAACCTGGAGCTGTTCGTGGCACTGCCCGCGCGTAACCACCGCATC
>DASPSV010000051.1:0-4952 GCA_035623755.1 Gemmatimonadales bacterium | reverse complement strand
CGCGCGCCGTCGGTGGTGCGGAACAGGAACTGGTTGGCGTAGTAGAGCGCATGCGGGTCCGCGGGCGAGAGCACCAGCGGCTGGGTCCAGTCGCCGCGCGCCGGCTCCGGGCTCTGCGGCGCCGTGGTCCCGGGCACCGCGCTGTTGGTCTCGAGGTCCCACCGCGATCCGGAGCCGCCGTAGACGATCCCGGGGTGCAGCGGGTCGCCGGCCGTGTACCCGCTCTCGCCGGCCGCGCCCATGGGCTCCCAGTCGCGCTCGGCGATCTCCCCGAACTTGCCGCGCGAGCGCACCGCCACCGCGCCGCTGTCCTGCTGTGCGCCCGTGACCCAGTACGGGAACCGGTAGTCGACCGAGACGTGGTAGATCTGCGCCGTGGGCTGGTTGAGCCACGAGGTCCAGGTCACGTCCCGGGGATCCGGGGCCCGCGCGTTCCGCGTGATCACGGCGCCCTGGTCGCTGCCGACGATCAGGGTGTCGGAGTCGTCGGGCGAGACCCACACCTGGTGGTAGTCGTCGCCGCCCGGCGAGCCGCGCAGGACGACCCAGGTGCGCCCGCCGTCCATGCTGCGGTTCACGTTGACGTTCGGCACGTAGACGACGTCGGGGTTCCGCGGGTCCACCGCGATCTTCTCGAAGTACCACCCGCGGCCCCACAGCATCTGGTCCGACGACAGGCGCGTCCACGTCGCGCCGCCGTCGTCGGAGCGGAAGAAGCCGCCCTGCTGCGGGGGCGCCGGTGCGCGAGCGCCCGCGGCCGCCACGGCGCCGGCCGCCGCCGCCGGCGGAGTCGCCGCGGGAGCGACCGGGGGTGAGGCCGGCCCTTCGCCCGCCGGCGCCGTCCGCTCCGGCTCGAGGCAGTCGACGACGGCGTACACGCGCCGCGGGTTGCTCGGGGCCACGGCGATACCGGTCCGGCCGATGCCCTCGGGCGGCAGGCCGGCGGTGAGCCGCTTCCACGACGCGCCGCCGTCGGTGGACTTGTAGATGCCGCCCCCGGGGCCGTTGCTCGGAGCGTACACGAACCACGGCGGGCGCCGCGTGTTCCACAGGCCCGCGTACACCACGCGGGCGTTGGACGGGTCGACGACCACCTCCACCGCGCCCACGCTCTCGTCCTTGTAGAGCACCTTCTGCCAGCTGCGGCCGCCGTCGCGCGAGCGGTAGACGCCTCGCTCCTCGCTCGGGCCGTAGAGCGAGCCGATCGCGGCGACGTACACGAGGTCGGGATTGCGAGGGTCCACGGCGATCTTGCCGATGTGCTGCGTGCCCTCGAGGCCGCAGTGCGTCCAGATCCGCCCGCCGTCGGTGGACTTGTAAACGCCGTCGCCGTAGCCGGCGGAGTCGCGCAGCGTGGACTCGCCCGTGCCGGCGTAGAGCACCTCCGGTGCCGACGGCGCCACCGCCAACGCGCCGATCGACGCGACGCCCTGGCCGTCGAAGACCGGCTGCCACGTCCGGCCGCCGTCGATCGTCTTCCACACGCCGCCATTGACGTGGCCGAAGTAGAACTCGTGCGGCCGGCCCGGCACGCCGGCCACGGCGTCCACGCGCCCGCCCCTGAACGGGCCCAGCATCCGCCAGGAGAGCCCGGCGAAGAAACTCCCGGGGAGGTCGGCCGTCCGCGGATCGGACGCGACTGCGCCGACACCCGTGCCCCGGACGGGCCACCCGGCGTCGAGCGCGCGGCGGAGCCACGGCCCGAGCGCCGCCGCGCCCCACGCGGCCTGGCCGACCCGCGTCACGAAGTCGCGCCGCGGGAGGCCGCGCGGAAGGTCCACGCCGGTCTCCGCCGCGCCACCGGCGGCGTCCCGCCCGCGGCCGCGCCTCGCCACGCCTACGGCGCCGCCCTGAGCGTCCGGATGTACGCCAGGACCGCGGCGACCTGCTCGGCGGTCAGCTTGGCCTTGTAGGAGGGCATCCCGCGGCCCTTGCCGTTGAGGATGGCGTCGCTCCACACGCTGTCGGGGACCGATGCCGTGCTCGCCGCGGCGAGGTCCTGCAGGTTCATGGATCGGGCCATCGCCGCGCTCGGTGTGCCCCTGGGGCCGTGGCAGGACGCGCAGTTCCGCGCGTAGAGGGCCGCGCCGTCGGGAGCGGGTTGGGCGTGGGAGCCCGTGTCGGCGGGCTGCTGGGCCGCCGCGCGGCCGGCCGCGGCCAGCGCGATGATCGCCGCCAGCGTCAGAGTCCTGGTCGTCATGGCATCTCCTTCACGATGTCCGAGGAGGCAAACCGGAGTCCCGTCAAATTACCCCGTTTCCCGTCGCGAATGACAGATGCCCTCGCACGGGCGGCCGATTTGCGCCCTCCCGACCCCGAGCCTAGCATAGGGCTCATGGGTACTCCTCGACGTGCCGCGCTGCGCGCGGCGGTTCTGGCGGCCCTGGTGGCGGCCGCGCCCCGGCCTCTCAGCGCCCAGGCCTCGACCTACCAGCTCCTCCAGACGTTCTCCGACCTGCTGAATCAGATCCGCGTCAACTACGTCGACTCGGTCACGACCCAGCATCTGGTCCGCGGCGCGATCGAGGGGATGCTCGCCTCCCTCGATCCGCACAGCTACTACCTGGAGCACGCCCAGAGCGAGCGGCTCGACGCCTGGCGCGCCGGCCGCCTCGCGGCCACCGGGATCGTGGTCGAGGGCGTCGAAGGCAGCATCACGGTGCTGGCCGTGATCCCCGGAAGCTCCGCCGAGCGCAGTCACGTGGCTGCGGGCGACCGGATCGTCGCCGTGAACGATTCGTCCGTCGCCGGCCTCGAGGCACACACGGTGCAGGCGCGCCTCCTCGGCGAGCGGGGCAGCCGCATCCGCCTGCGCCTCGAGCGCGGCCCGCGCCTGCAACCGGACACGATCTCGCTCGCGGTCCGTTGCCAGGACATCAAGCCGCAGAGCGTCAGCCGCTCGCGCGCGCTCGCCGGCGGGATCGGCTACGTGCGGCTCGCGGAGTTCAACCTGGACGCGGGTCGCGAGCTGCGGGACGCGATCGACCGGGCCGCGGCGGGGCCGGGCCCCCGCCGCGTCATCCTCGACCTGCGCGGGAACCCCGGCGGCGCACTGGTGGCCGCGCAGGACGTCCTGGCCCTGTTCCTGTCCGAGGGCCAGAGCGCGTTCCGCACCCGGGGACGGCACCCGGACGCCAACACGGACTTCGTGATCCGTCACAACGGCCGGTACGGCGACGCGCGCCTCGTGGTGCTGATCGACGAGAACTCGGCGTCGGCCTCCGAGGCGGTCGCGGGCTCGCTGCAAGACCACGACCGCGCGACCCTCCTGGGGCGCCGGAGCTTCGGCAAGGCGCTGGTGCAGCGACCGTTCCTCATCCAGCCGACGGGGGATGAAGCCTGGCTGACGATCGCCTGGGTGGTCACGCCGAGCGGCCGGGTGATCCAGCGCCGCTACCAGGGACTGAGCGCGGGGCAGTACGAGGCGCTCGCCGGTAAGGGCGGCGCGGCCGGCGACACCGTCGAAGCGCTCCGGACGGACTCGGGCCGGATCGTGCGCGGGGGCGGCGGCATCGCGCCGGACTCGGTGCTGCCCGAGCCGGTGCCCTTGCCGCTGTGGTTCGTGGCCGCCTCCGACTCCGCCCTCGACGACGCGGTGTCGGACAGCGTGGCGGCGACGCTTCCGCCGGATGCGGCGGCGCGGGCCGCATGGATCGGCGCCGCGTCCACCTGGGCCTCTCGGCTCCTGCCCCCGCTCCTGGACCGGGTGCGGAGGCGGTTCGACATCGCTCCCCGGCCCGACACCGCCCAGGGCGCCCGCATCGCGCGCATCCTCGCCGCCCGCGTGGCCGAGGTGCGCTGGGGCCCGGACGCCGCGCAGGAGCTGCTGATCACGAGCGATCCGGACATCGCCGCGGCGGCGGCGGTTCTGAGCCGTCCCCGCTCGGCGGGCCCGCCGCGGTAACGGGTCGCTCGGGGTCGCGCCGGGTCCTACTGTCCCGGCGCGGACAGCGCGGCGACCCGCTCGCGCGCCGGCAGCAGATTCGGATCGTTGGGGCCGGCCATGGCCAGGAAGCGCCGGTACTCCTCCAGCGCGCCGTCGCGGTCGCCGGCCGCCCGCTTCACGTTGCCCATCACGAAGTGGGGAACCGCGGTCCACGGCTCGATCTCCGCGGCGCGCCGCAGCTGCTCCGTCGCCCGCTCGAAATCGCGGTGGCTGCCCAGGACGATCCCCAGCAGCAGTCGTGAGGAGAAGTCGTCGTCCTTGATCTCGAGGGCCCGGCTCAGCTCGGTCACCGCGGTCGCCGTGTCCCCACCGGCGGCCGCCAGGAAGCCGAGCCGCAGGTGCGCCGGATAGAACGACAGGTCCTCGACGAGCGCGCGCTGGTAGGCTTCACGCGCCCCCGCGGCGTCGCCCAGCCGCTCGTGGATCCGGCCCACCTCGTACTCCCACAGCACCTTCGAGTCGTAGGCGTACCGCATCGACCGCGTCTCGGCGCGGCGCGCCGTGGCGAGGGCCCGCTCCAGCTCCACGCGCGCGCTGTCCAGCTCTCCCAGCAGGTAGAGCGCCTGGGCGCGGCGCGCCCGCAGGTCGGTGCCGGTGGAATCGCGGCGCAGCTCGGCGGCCCACGTGGCGGCCGCCTCGCCGTAAGCGCCGCGCCCGTATGCGAACCAGGCCCGGGTGGACGAGTCGGCGAACTCCTGCACGTAGGTCCGGACGTACCCCTCGATCTGGCCGTCGCTCACGAACGGCGTCGGGGTCGCCTGCGAGCGCATCTCGTTGCCGATCCGGTAGGTGAAGTACGCCACCAGGAGATCCTCGTCGAGGGCCTGGGGGAAGAACGGGTCGAGCGTCATCGCCCGGATCTGGAGTGAGTCGATCTGCGCCACCCTCGCCGACTGGAGCGTGCGGCGGTCCTCCTCGATGTAGCCGCGCAGGAGGCGGCGATCCTCCATCAGCAGGGCCACGCGCTGCGAGTAGTACCCGAGCGGGCTCGTCGGGGCGAGCCGCT
>DASPSV010000026.1:0-5098 GCA_035623755.1 Gemmatimonadales bacterium | reverse complement strand
GAGCAGTGACGGCGTGACGTACATCTCCTGCAGCTGCGTCCCGGTCCCGAAGTAGGCGCGCACGTCGTCGCCGAAGTCGTCGTGGGGATCCGTGCTCAGGTTGTGCGCGTGCTGCGCGTAGATCACGCCGTGCAGCATCAGGGAGCTGAGCGGGAACAGCGGGCCCTTCCGCACCACGCCCTGCCAGGTGTCCCCGTCGCGGTACGTGATCCAGCGCTGCCGGTCGCTGCCCACGCCGGCGAAATCGTGGTCCTCGCCCCCGCGCCAGATCGAGTCGGCGTACCGGAGCCAGAACGGCGAGGGGAACGTGCCGGTCGTGAGGTTCACGAACAGGTCCGGCTTCACCGCCCGCAGCTCCCCGATCAGGTGGATCGCGGCGTCGAAGTCCGAGTCGAACGCGCTCCCGGGAATCGCCGTCGCGGCGTTGCCGGTGCCGTCGAACTTGAACTGGTTGACGCCGTCGTCGCGGATCATCGAGAGGCAAACGTCGCGGAACCGCTCGTAGTACCGCGGGCCCGACAGCGCAAACCCGCCCTCGTTGGTCTCGAACCCCTGCGCGCGGCCGTAGCGCAGCCGCTCCTGCCGGGGCTGCCCGTAGCCGCCCCACGGCGACATCCACACGCCGGGCGCCGCGCCGAACTTCGCGGTCTCCGTCCGGAGCGGCGTGAAGCCGTCGGGGAAGCCCGTGTTGAAGTGCCACAGGCTCTGGTGGTCGTCCCAGCCGTCGTCGAACAGGAACGAATCGAGCTGGACGCCGCGCCGGGCCTTCAACTCGGTGCCGAACGCGTCGATCACGGCCAGCGCACCGGCCTGGTCGTACGCGTTGAAGTAGCCGAGGTCGTACCAGGAGTTGTAGTGCAGGAACGTGCGGTACGGGTGCGCCCGCTCGCGCTCGAGGTAGGCGAGGAAGTCGCGGCGGAGCTGTCCCGGCGACGTCACGCCGATCACCGACGAGTACGTCGGCGCGGTGCCCGGCCTCACCGGGAGCGCGCGGTCGAGCCACGCGCGGGCGCGCCCGCCGTCGGACGCGGCGCCGGCGAGCGGGTGCTCGAAGCCGAGGAACAGGTTGCCCGCCACGAGCGGCGATCCGGTGACGGCGCCGCGCACCTCCACGCCGGGGAGCGCCACGTCGACCAGCGTGATCCGCAAGAGCGGCACCTCCTCGCCCGCGGTCTCGAGCTGCACCTCCTGCCTCAGGTACGCCGAGCCGTCGCGCAGGACGGCGCGCCAGCCGACGCGCAGCGGGCCGCCCGGGTCGGCGAGGTCCACGCTCACCTGCCGTCCGGCCGACCGCTCGGCGAGGCGCGACGCCGACGGATCGGCCGCGAGCGCCTCCACGCGTGGCGCGCCGGCGACCCGCATCGCCGACGAGCGGATCTCGCCGCCGCCGGCGAGCGCGAGCACGAACACGTCGGGCGAGGGGGCGAGCGCCGTCCGGTTGCGCCGGTCCTCGAGCCGGACGGCGCGGAGCGCGCCGCCCGCCGTGCTCCAGGCCGCCGCCACGTCGTCGTTGGCGAGCGACAGCTCGTCGCCGGCTGCCGCGACGCGCGCGGCGCCGGGACCGGGCTCGCCGCGATCCCCCGGCACCGGCCGCCCGCCGAGCCACGGCAGCGCCGCCGCGCCCGCCCCGGCCAGGGCCGCGCGCTCCACGAACTGCCGGCGCGTGATCACTCGCCCACCGCGCGCGCCACCACCCCGCCCTTCATCACGAAGCGGACGTTGCGGAGGGCGTGCACGTCGGCCGTGGGGTCGCCCTCGACCGCGACCAGGTCCGCCAGCAGGCCCGGCTTCACGCTCCCCCGGTCGTCGAGGTGCAGGATCTTCGCGTTGCCACTGGTGGCGGCGACCAGCGCCTGGAGCGGCGTCATCCCATAGTCCACCATGATCTCCAGCTCGCGCACGTTCTCGCCGTGCGGGAAGACGCCGACGTCGCCGCCGAAGCAGATCGGCACGCCGGCCGCCAGCGCCTCGCGGAACGTCTCGCGCTTGTGCGTGATGCCCGCCGGCTCGGGGTCCACGCCGGGCCGCCAGCCGCGGTAGCGCGCCACCGCGTCGCCGGCCGCGACCGTCGGGCACAGGCCGACGCCGTGCTGGGCCATCAGCTGGAACACCTCGGGGCTCCCGTCGTCGCCGTGCTCGATGGTCGTGACGCCGGCGAGCACCGCGCGGCGCATCGCCTCCGCCGTGTACGCGTGCACCGAGACGGGCCGGCCCGCGCTCGAGGCGACCGAGACGATGAGGTTCATCTCCTCCTGGGTGAACGTCGGCGCCGTCTCGCCGTGCGGGCCCCAGCGGTAGTCGCCGTACACCTTGATCCAGTCCGCCCCGCGCCCCATCTGGTCGCGCACCACGCGCACCAGGTCGTCCACGCCGCCGGCCGGCTCGGCGCCGAAGGCGAGGTCCCGCTCCGGCGCGCCCTTCGGCCCGTAGCTGCCCTGCGCGACGATGGCGCGCGTCACCACCAGGAGCCGCGGTCCGGGGATGATGCCCTGGCGGATGGCGTCGCGGAGGCCGACGTCCGCGTAGCCCGCGCCCTCGGTGCCCAGGTCGCGCTCGGTGGTGATGCCCGCCATCAGCGTGGTGCGCGCGGCCACCGTGGCCCGCGCGATCCGGAGCGCGAGCGGCTCGTGCAGCACCTGGTCGTCCCAGCTGGTCTCGTTGTACGGATGGAGCAGCAGGTGCGAGTGCCCCTCGATCATGCCGGGCATCAGCGTCAGGTTCCGGAGCTCGATCACCCGCGCGCCCGCGGGCCGCGCCACGCTGCCGGCGGGACCGGCGGCCGCGATGCGGTCGCCCTGGACCACCACCTCCCAGCCCGTCTGCAGCTGCGCGCCGTCGAACACCCGCGCCGGCCGCAGGACGATCGCCGCGGGCGCCGCCTGCGCCCGAACCGCCGAGGCGGCGGCGAGGGCCGCCGCGGGAAGGAGTGCGCACGCCGCCAGGTTCCGCAGGATCCGCCGCGTCGTCGTCATCGTGACCTCGCCGGTCTAGGTGCACCCGAGCTTCGTCAGGATCTCCTGCTCCGTCATCTTCACCCGCGGCCGGCCGCTCGCCTGGCCGCGCTCGCTCTCGATGCGGTCGAGCATCTTCCAGTCGTCGAAGGTGATCAGGCACGGCTGCCGCTCGCGGAGCAGCCGCTCGATCGCCGCCGGATCGGGCTCGGCGGGCGCGGGCAGACGGCCCGCCTCGAAGTCCGCCACCATCGCGTCGGCGGTCTCCGCGGCGTCGGGCTTGTTGGTGCCGATCACGCCGGAGGGGCCGCGTTTGATCCAGCCGGCGACGTAGAGGCCGGGTGTAGGGTGTAGGGTGTGAGGGTCGATGACCCGCCCCGCCGCATTCGGGATGATCCCCAGCCTCTCGTCGAACGGCACGTCCGGGAGCGGCACGCCGCGGTAGCCCACGGAGCGGAACACCAGCTCGACGGGCAGACGCTCGGTGCGGCCCGTGGGGACCGCCGCCAGCACGCCCCCGGGGCCGGCCACCAGCTCGTTGCGGACCAGCGTGATCGCCCGCACCCGGCCCGCCGCGTCTCCCTCGAGCGCGACGGGCGAGACCAGGAAGCGGAGCGTGAGGAGCTTCGGCTTTCCCGAGGGCGCGCGCGCGGCGTAGCCCTGCAGCAGCTCGACCTTCCTGCGGGTCGCGCGGTCGTCGGCGCGCTCCAGCTCCGCGCGGCTCAGCGGGTCGAGCACGACCTCCTCCGGCACGGCGCGCACGTCGCAGCCCTCGAGCTCGCCCAGCTCCTTCACCTCGGGGG
The DNA here is from genome assembly GCA_035623755.1 of Gemmatimonadales bacterium. Lineage (GTDB taxonomy): Bacteria > Gemmatimonadota > Gemmatimonadetes > Gemmatimonadales > JACORV01 > Fen-1245. The sequence continues at coordinate 1,344 of DASPSV010000026.1, read as the reverse complement.
CGGTGAACGCCGCCTGCACGGGACCGCGGCGGCCCAGCAGCCACACCTCGCGCACCCGGCTCGCCCGCAGCGCGTCGAGCGCGTAGTCGGCCACGTCGGTCCCGGCCAGCTCGGCCGGCGTGCGGCACAGCATGCGCGCCACGTCCACCGCGACGTTGCCGACGCCGACCACGGCCACGCGCTCGGCGGACAGGTCGAAGGCGAGGCTGCGGAAGCGCGGGTGCCCGTTGTACCAGGCCACGAACTCGGTCGCGGAGTGGCTGCCGGCGAGATCCTCGCCGGGAATGCCCATCCGGCGGTCCGTCTGGGCGCCGGTGGTGAAGCACACGGCGTGGTAGTGGCGCGCGAGGTCGGCGAGCGAGACCTCGGCGCCGAACTCGACGTTGCCGAAGTAGCGGAACCCGGGGCGGCTGGCGACGGCGTCGAAGGAGCGCGTGACGCTCTTGATCTTCTCGTGGTCGGGCGCGACGCCGAAGCGCACCAGGCCGTGGGGCGCGGGGAGGCGCTCGAGGAGGTCCACGCCGACGGCGGGCTGCGCGCGGGCGAGCAGCCGCTCGGCGAGGAAGAAGCCGGCGGGGCCGGCGCCCACGATGGCGACGCGCATCGCGCCCAATCTAACCCGCGCGCCGGGCGCGGGCAGGCGTGCCGAGCCCGCATCTCGCGTCCGCGGGTCCCGCGCGCTACCTTGTGCGCCCATGTTGCCCGACTCCCTGACCGCCACGCACGCGATGCGGCTCGCGCCGCTCGACTACGGCATCATCGCCGTCTACTTCGTCTTCGTCCTCGCGATCGGCGCCATCCTGCGGCGCCACGTCAAGACCAGCGGCCACTTCCTGATGAGCGGCCGGGCGGTGCCGCTGTGGATCACCAGCCTCGCCTTCATCTCCGCCAACCTCGGCGCGCAGGAAGTGATCGGCATGGCGGCCTCGGGCGCCAAGTACGGGATCATGACCGCGCACTTCTACTGGGTGGGCGCGATCCCGGCGATGGTGTTCCTGGGGTTGTTCATGATGCCGTTCTACTACGGCAGCCGGGCCCGCAGCGTGCCCGAGTACCTCAAGCTGCGGTTCGACGAGAAGACCCGGGCGCTGAACGCGATCTCGTTCGCGGTCATGACCGTCTTCTCCTCGGGCATCTCGCTCTACGCCCTGGCGATCCTGTTCCAGACCCTGCTGGGCTGGAGCTTCGGCTTCTCGGTGCTGCTCTCGGCCGGCATCGTGCTCGCCTACACGGTCCTGGGCGGCCTCACCAGCGCGATCTACAACGAGGTGCTGCAGTTCTTCCTGATCGTGTTCGGCATCGCGCCGCTGGTCTACGTCGGGCTCCACCACGTCGGCGGGTGGG
>DASPSV010000022.1:0-10842 GCA_035623755.1 Gemmatimonadales bacterium | reverse complement strand
GTGTGGCTGGCCGCGGTCGCCGTGTACTACGGCGCCACCCGCTCGCGCGCGATCCCGCTGATCCCCGCGACGCTGTGCGTGCTCAGCCTCGCGACCTTCGCCGGCCCGTGGGGCGCCTACGCGGTGTCGCGGCGGAGCCAGGCCGGTCGGGTGCGCGACCTGCTCGCGGCGCACGGCGTGCTGGCGGGCGGCCACCTCCGGCGCGCGGCCGCGGACTTCCCGGTGGACGACCGGCGGGCGCTCTCGGGCGCCGTCCGGTACCTGATCGCGACGCACGGGAGCCGGTCGCTCACGCCGGTGCTGGGCGACTCGTTCGCGGCCCGGGTGGTCGTCCGCGCGGACCGGCGGGGCGACGATCCCGACGATCGGGCGCGGCCGATCGTGGAGGCCCTCGGCGTCAGCTACGTCTCACGGTGGGGCGACGCGGAGGCGGCCGGCCAGTGGTTCGCCTGGGTCCCGGACGACCGGGGCGTGACGCCGGTCGCCGGATACGACCTGATGGTGACGATCGCGACCACGCCGCCGCCGCCGGCCGACAGCGGCCTGGCGGCCGTGCTGGTGCGTCCCGCGCGTGCCGTGCGGATCCTCCGCGCGGGGCAGGCGCTGCTCGACGTGCCGCTCGACTCGGTCGTGAGCCGCGCCCGGACCGGGGCCGCCCGCGGCAACGTGTTGCCGGCCGCGGTGCTGCGGGTCGAGGCCGCGAACGCGAAGGCGCGGGCGCTGGTCGTGCTGCGGAGCATCAACGGGTACGCCGGCCCGCACGGGCCGAGCGTGCGCGACGCGCAGGGGGTGGTGCTGCTGAAGCTCGCGTCCGGCCGCTAGGACGCCGCCTTCGACTCGGCCAGCGGCGCGGCGCGCACCACCACGTCCCGCCCGAGCAGCTTGGCCAGCAGGTCCGCTTTGCGCTGCGCGCCCCACAGCTCGAGCTTGAGGTCGGTCGTCACCAGCCGCGGCACCACGTCCACGAGCAGCCGGTCCGGCAACATCCTGAGCCGCAGCGCTTCCACCGCCGACACGTGCCCGCGGTCCAGGCCGCACGCCATGCGGAGCAGGGCGGCGAGGCGGCGCACCAGCGCGCGGTCCTCGGGCTCGAGGGCGGCGAACTCCAGGTGCTTCTTGGTGGGGCGCCGGCGCCGGTGGTAGCGGCTCGCCATGGCGATGAGCAGCCGCTCGCGCGGCGTGAACGGCAGCGACTCGGCGTGGGCGATGAGGTGGTAGCTGTGCTTGTGGTGGCTGCGGTAGCTCACCAGCTGCCCCACGTCGTGGAGCAGGGAGGCCGCCTCGAGCAGGTCCCACTCGCCGGGGGCGCAGCCCAGCCGTTTGCCCAGCGCGTCGAACAGCCGGCGGGCGAGCCGGGCCGTCTGCTCACCGTGCCGGCGATCGGTGTGGCAGCGGTCGGCGAAGCGGCGCAGCGCCCGGGCGCGGCTCGGCGCCTGGCCCTCGGCGGCCGGACGGGAGAGGTGGATCAGAAGCCCCTCGCGCAGGCCGAAGGCCGACACCGTGACCTTCGGGGCGTCGAACAGCTCGAGCACCTCGGCGGCCACCGCGAGGCCGGCCACGATGATGTCGGCGCGCTCGGCGTTGAGGCCCGGCACCTTGCGCCGCTCCTCGACGCTCAGCGTGGCGAGCCACTCCAGGATGCGCTGCAGCTCCGGGAGCCGGACCGACGATCCGTGGACGCCGCCCGAGGGCACGGCGCCGCGGCTCCGCGCCGCGGCGATGCGGGCCAGGTTGGTGAACGTCCCGCCCGAGCCGAACAGCTTGGCCGCTTCCCACTCGCGGCCCGGGACCGCGCGGCGCAGCTTCTGGCGCACGGCGCCGCGCAGGCGGCGGACCCCGTCGTCGGCGCCGGCCGCCAGGTACTGCTCGGTGAGCCGCACCGCGCCGAAGGGCAGGGAGACGACGCGGTCCACGAGCCCGCCCACGGCGAGCACCAGCTCCAGGCTGCCGCCGCCGATGTCCGCGACCACGGCCCGGCCGCGGCCGATGGGGAAGTGCTCGCTCACCGACAGGAAGGCGAGCCGCGCCTCCGTCTCACCGTCGATGACCTCGAGCGGGATGCCCAGCTCCTTCTTCACCCGCTCCGCGAACGCCGCGCCGTTGGCGGCGTCGCGCACGGCCGCGGTCGCCACCAGCGCGAGCCGCGCCGCGCCCCGCCGCTCGGCGGCCTGCACCATCCGGCCCAGGGACTCGATCGCCCGCTCCATCGACTCGGGCGCCAGCAGGCCGGTGGACGAGAGCCCGCGCGCCAGCCGCGGCTGGTCCTTGAGGTCGTCGATGATCTGGAGGTGGCCGTCCTCGCCGCGCTCGGCGATCAGGCAACGGATCGAGTTGGAGCCGACGTCGATGGCGGCGAAGCGCTCAGTCGTCGGAGACATCGACCGGCGGCGCGAGCAGCGACGGATCGAGCAGGTTGGCGACCTCGCGCCGGAGCTCGGCCTGCACGTCCTCCACCGACCGCGAGGCGTCGATGGTGGTGAACTCGTACTGGGCCGCCATGCGGTCGAACTCCCCCAGCATCAGCGTCTGGTACTTGCGGAACGAGCTGTACAGGTCCGGGGCGAGCCCGATGTCGCGGCCGGCCTCCCAGTAGTCCAGCTCGCCGCCGCGCCGCAGGGTGCGGCGGATCAACTCGTCCGGGTCGAGCCGCAGGAAGAACACCCGCCGCGGGATCAGGGCGAACCCGTACAGCCCCGCCAGCCACTCGCGGTCGAGGCCGCGGGTCGCGCCGCGCGCGATGGTGGTGTAGACGTAGCGGTCGGCCAGCACCACGAACCCGCTCCGCAGCGCCGGGACGATCTCGTGCTCGATCCGGTCGGCGAGGTCGGTGGCGTAGAACAGCGCCATGGTGGTGCGGTCGAAGGAGTGCCCCTCCTTCGCCGACTCGATGCCCCGCCGCGTCAGCGCCGAGCGCACCAGGCCGGTGGACGAGACCGCGAACCCCTGGCCCTCCAGCCACCCCTGCAGCAGCTCGATGTGCGTGGAGCGGCCGACGCCGTCCGCGCCCTCAATCACCAGGAGGTTGCCCGGCAGTTCGGCGGAGATCTCGAGCTTGGCCAGGCCGGAGCCGTAGAAGTTGGCGTCCATCAGCGTGTGGCGCTGCCGGCCGCGGCGGCCACGCTGGGGGCGGCCGCCGGGCGCGGCGCGCGGGCGCGCCGCAGCCCCTTGAGGATGGGCTTCACCAGCCGGCGCATCTCGCGCTGCTGCTCGACCACCGAGCGGCTGCCGTCCAGCACCGTGAGCCCGAACTCCTCCGCCACCCGGTCGTACTCCCCGAGCACCGTGCCCTGGAACATGCGGAACGAGGTGATGGGATCGGGCGAGAGGCCGAGGTCCATCCCGGCCTCGTGGAACTTGATCTGGATCCGGCCGCCGGTGATGCGCGCCACCGCGGTGTCGATGTCCACCTTGAAGTACAGCGCGAGGTCGGGACAGGTCGCGAAGTGGTACAGGTTGCGCACCCAGGTCCGGTCGCAGCCGCGCGCCACGTCGCGCGCGAACGCCGTGTAGGCGTAGCGGTCGGCCAGCACGATCAGGCCCGCCTGCAGCGGCGGCAGGATCGAGCGCTCGTGCCGGTCGGCGAAATCGGTGGCGTGGATCAGCGAGAACGTGGTCGGCGAGAACAGGTTCTTCTTCTTGCCGCGCTTGGTGGTGTCCTTCACGATCGGGCTGCTGTTCCACTCCGTGAACGGCACGTCGTAGCCTTCCGATACCAGGAAGGTCTGCAGCAGCGAGAGCTGGGTGGACTTGCCCGACCCGTCGATGCCTTCGACGACGATCAGCCGTCCGGGGAAATTGTGCGAATCGTGAATGCCCATGCAGCCATTCAGGAAGCGGCATCCGGCGCGGGCCGCTCGTCCTCCGCGTGGTGCTTGATGGTCTTCCCTTCCTCCAGGAATACTACGTCCTCCGCCACGTTGGTGGCGAGGTCGGCCACCCGCTCGAGGTTGCGGCTCACCAGGATCAGCTCCATGCCGGGCCGGATAACCCGTTGATCCTCCATCATATGCGTGAGCACGATGCGGAACACGGAGTCGTTCAGCGAGTCCACCGCGTCGTCGCGCCGGCACACCTCGCGCGCCAGGGGCGCGTCGCCGCGCACGAAGGCCGACAGCGCGTCGGAGAGCATCTGGCGCGACAGCCGCGCCATCTCGACGATCTCCGGCTCGGGCACGATGTGCGGGTAGCTCGCCAGCCGCTCGGCGCACTGGGCGATGTTCACCGCGTGGTCGCCCACCCGCTCGAGGTCACCCACGATTCGGATCGCGGCGAAGATCAGCCGCAGGTCCCTGGCCATCGGCTGGTGCAGCGCGATGAGCTGGAACGCCTGCTCCTCGATGCTGCTCTCCAGGGTGTTGATGGTGCGGTCGCCGCGGATGACTTCCTGCGCCTTGACCCGGTTCCGCGTCAGCAGCGCGTCGACGGCGTTGCCGACGGCCTCCTCCGCCTCGGCGGAGGCCGCCATGAGGCGCTGCTTGAGGTGCGACAGCTCCTCGTGGAAGTGGCGATGCGGCTCGAGCGGCGTGCTCATCCGAACCTCCCGGTGATGTAGGCGTCGGTGCGCTCGTCGCGCGGGCTGGTGAAGATCTGCTGCGTCGTGCCGTACTCGACCAGACGCCCGAGCAGGAAGAAGCCGGTGTAGTCGGACACCCGGGCGGCCTGCTGCATGTTGTGGGTGACGATCACGATCGTGTACTGGGATTTCAGGTCCACGACCAGCTCCTCGATCTTCTGCGTCGCGATGGGGTCGAGCGCCGAGCAGGGCTCGTCCATCAGCAGCACCTCGGGCTCGTTGGCCAGCGCGCGGGCGATGCACAGCCGCTGCTGCTGACCGCCCGACAGGGCGGTGCCCGGGTCGTCGAGGCGGTCCTTGACCTCGTCCCACAGCGCCGCGCTCCGGAGGCTGCGCTCCACGACCTCCGGCATCCGGCGCTCGGGGAACGCGCCGGTGACCCGCGGACCGTAGGCGACGTTGTCGAACACGGTCTTGGGGAACGGGTTGGGGCGCTGGAACACCATGCCGATCCGGCGCCGCAGCTCGACCGGGTCCACCGACGGCGCGAACACCGACGTTCCGTCGAAGGCGATGTCGCCGCGGTGGCGCGTACCCGGCAGCAGCTCCTGGAGCCGGTTGATCGAGCGCAGGAAGGTGGACTTGCCGCACCCCGACGGCCCGATGAGCGCCGTGACCGCGTTGGGCTTCGCGTCCACCGAGATGTCGAACAGCGCCTGCTTGGCGCCGTACCAGAAGTTGAAGTCGCGCGCGGCCAGGGAGCCGATGAGCCGGACCGTGCCGCCCGGCGTCACCCGGGTGCGGGGCGTCATGCTGGGGCGGAGCGGCGCCACGGTCATCCGAACCGCCCGGTGATGTACGCCTCGGTCTGCGGCTTGGTGGGTGCCGTGAACATGCGGCTCGTCGGCCCGACCTCGACCAGCTCGCCGAGGTAGAAGAACGCCGTCACGTCGGAGACGCGCGCGGCCTGCTGCAGGTTGTGGGTCACGATGACCACCGTGAACTCCCGCTTCAGCTCCTGCACCAGCTCCTCGATGTGCGCGGTGCCGGCCGGATCGAGCGACGCGGTCGGCTCGTCGAGCAGGATCACCTCGGGCTCGGGCGCGACGGTGCGGGCCACGCACAGGCGCTGCTGCTGGCCGCCCGAGAGCTCGAGCGGCGAGTCGTTCAGCCGGTCCTTCACCTCGTCCCACAGCGCCGCGCGCCGCAGCGCGTGCTCGATGATCGCCTGGCGCTCGCCGCGCGCGACCCGGTGCCCCACGGCGAGACCGGCCGCCACGTTCTCGGCGATGCTCATGGTGGGGAACGGCGTCGGCCGCTGGAACACCATGCCGATCCGGCGCCGCACCTGGACCGGGTTGATCCCGGCCTCGTAGATGTCGTAGCCGTCGAGCAGCACCCGGCCCGAGATCCGCGTGCCGGGCACCAGCTCGTGCATGCGGTTGAGGCTCCGGAGCAGGGTGGACTTCCCGCAGCCCGAGGGCCCGATCAGCGCGGTCACCGTGTTCTCGCGGCAGGCGAGCGTGACGTCGCGGACGCCGGTGCTCGCGCCGTACCACGCCGTGAGCGCGTCGGTCGCGAGCCGCGGCACGGTGGCGGGCGCCGCCGTCGGCGTGGCGGGCGCGGGCTGGGCGGGCGGGGGCGTCACCGTGGGGGCCCGCCGCGCGAGCTCAGGCGTGCTGACGCTTGGCACGGACCACCGCGCGGGCGAACAGGCTCAGGGCGAGCACCAGCACGATCAGCACCAGCGCACCCGCCCACGCCTGCCGGTGCCACTCGTCGTAGGGGCCGAGCGCGTAGGTGTACACCTGGAGCGGCAGCGCGGCCATCGGCCCGTTGAGCCGGGTGGAGAAGAACTGGTTGCCGAGCGCCGTGAACAGCAGCGGGGCGGTCTCGCCGGCCACGCGGGCCACCGCCACCAGGCACCCGGTCAGGATGCCCGCCGCCGCGGTGCGCACCACCACCACCAGGGACGTGCGCCACCGCGGGTAGCCGAGGGCCAGGGCGGCCTCGCGCAGCGAGTTGGGCACCAGGCGCACCATCTCCTCCGTGGTCCGCGCCAGGATCGGCACCAGGATCATGCCGAGCGCGACGCCGCCCGCCAGCGCCGAGAAACGGCCCATCGGCTTCACGAGCCAGGTCCACGCGAAGATCCCGATGACGATGGAGGGGACGCCGTTCAGGACGTCGGCCACGAACCGGATCCCGAACCCGACCCGCCCGCCGCCGAACTCGGCGAGGAAGATACCCGTCGCCACGCCGATCGGCACGCCGACGAGGCAGGCCAGCCCGACGATGATCAGCGTGCCGACGATGGCGTGGGAGAACCCGCCGCCCTTCTCGCCGAGCGGCACCGCGGCCTTGGTGAAGAAGTCCCAGTCGATCGAGCCCGCGCCCTTGAACAGCAGCATGGCCAGGATGACCGCCAGGGGGAGGATCGCCAGCGCGGCCGCGCCGTAGGTGACGCCCGTCATGGTGGAGCCGAGCAGCTTCCGGGCGAGGCGGCCGTGCATCAGACGGCCGTGCTGCCGACGGCGGAGCCGCGCGCCACGCGCCACACCAGCACGCGCGCGAGGGCGTTGACGACCACGGTGATGAGGAACAGCACAGCCCCGGCCAGGAACAGGGCCGAGAGGTGGACGTCGGACACCGCCTCCGAGAACTCGTTGGCGATCGCGGCGGCGATCGTGTAGCCCGGCTGGAGCAGCGACGCCGACACCTCGTGCCGGTTCCCGATCACCATGGTCACGGCCATCGTCTCGCCGAGCGCCCGGCCGAGGCCGAGGATCACGGCGCCGATGATGCCGGCCCGCCCGTAGGGCAGGACCACCCGCCACACCGTCTCCCACCGCGTCCCGCCGAGCGCGAGGCCGGCCTCGCGCTGCGACGGCGGCACGGCCAGCAGCACCTCGCGGGAGACGGCCGCGATGTACGGCAGGATCATGATCGAGAGGATGACGCCGGCCGCGAGCACCGACGGCCCGTAGAACACGCCGCTGAAGATCGGGAGCCAGCCGAGCACGTGGCGCGCCGTGTGCCACACGTGGTCCCGGAGCAGCGGGATCAGGACGAAGATCCCCCACAGCCCGTAGATGACGCTCGGGACCGCGGCCAGCAGCTCGATCAGCGTCCCGACCGGGTTGCGCAGCCAGCGCGGCGCGAACTCCGTCAGGAAGATGGCGCAGCCCAGGGCCAGCGGCACGGCGATCGCCAGCGCGACCAGCGACGAGTACAGCGTGCCGAAGATCAGCGGCAGGGCGCCGAACTGGCCCTGCACCGGGTCCCAGACGCTGTGGACCAGGAAGCCGGCCCCGAACTTGGCCAGGGCGGGCCACGCGTTCGCCACCAGCTCGAGGGCGATCAGGAGCAGCATCAGCGGCAGCAGCAACGCGAGAACGGTGAGCACGGAGCGGTAGATCACGTCGCCCCGGCTCACCGTTCTCAACGCCCGCCACCGCTCTTCGGCCGTGGGCCGGGGACCGGCCTCCGGCTCCAGAGCGGTGGCGGCGAGGTCGGTCAAGGGACTACCGGCCGCCGTAGTTGCGCGGCAGGACCGCCTGACCGTTCACGGTGATCGCCTTCAGGCGCTGCTCCTCGAGCTGGACGACGCGGGCCGGCAGCGGCGCGTAGGACAGCTCGCCGGTGTACCGCTCGCCGTCGTGCACGGCCCACCAGACGAACTCGAGCAGCGCGCGCGCCTTGGTCATGTCCGTCATTTCCTTCGGCACCAGGAGCCACGTGAACGAGGCGATGGGGTACGTCTGCGCGCCCGTCGCGTTGGTGATCGAGATGCGGAAGTCCGTGTTCGGGTCGAGGCTGGCGACCGCGCCGGCGGCGGCGTTGGTCGTGGTCGCGAGCGTCGCCTGGATGAAGTTGCCGGCGGCGTTCTGGACCAGGCCGTAGCTGATCTGGTTCTGCAGCGCGTAGATCAGCTCCACGTACCCGATGCAGCCCGGGGTCTGCTTGACGATGTTGGCCACGCCCGGGTTGCCCTGGCCGCCGAGGCCCACCGGCCAGTTGACGGCCGTGCCCTTGCCGACGCGCTGCGACCAGTCGGAGCTCACCTTCGAGAGGTAGTCGGTCCAGATGTAGGTCGTGCCCGACCCGTCGGACCGGTGCGCCACGACGATGTCCTGGTCCGGCAGGCTCACGCCCGGATTCAGCGCGGTGATCCGCGAGTCGTTCCACTTGGTGATCTGGCCGAGGAAGATACCGGCCAGCACGTCGCCGGTGAACTTCAGCTGGGCCGTGACGCCCGGGATGTTGTAGGTCGGCACCACCGACCCGAGCACCGTCGGCAGGTGGAACACGTTCCCGTTCACGGCCTGGATCTGCGCGTCGGTCATCGGACCGTCGCTGGCGCCGAAGTCCACCGTGTGATCGGTGTACTGGCGGATGCCGCCGCCCGAGCCGATCGCCTGGTAATTGATCTCGACGTCGGGGTGCGCGGTGTGGTACTCGAGCACCCACTTCGAGTAGATGGGGTTGGGGAACGTCGCGCCGGCGCCGTTGAGGCGCACGGTCTGCGCCGCCGCGCTCCCCGTGAGGAGCGCGCCGGCGGCGACCGCGAACAGTCCGATCATCCGGTTGGTCATGGCTGATGCTCTCGGCTCAGAAGGTGAACTGCGTCTGGAACAGCGCCTGCGTGATGCTCTTCGGCGCTGCGGCCGGGGACGGCGGCGTCTGGAACGTGGTGTGGTCGATGTCCGCGAGCAGCCGGACGTTCGGGCTCAGCTGGTACGACAGGCCGCCGATGATGGTCGTCCGCTTGTCGTAGCCCGCGGTCGCCGGGCAGGCCGCGGTCGCGGGCGTCGCCGGCGAGCAGGTGTTGGGATCGACGACGTCCACCCGCGCGACCACGGCGACGCGCGTGTCCGGGATCTTGACCCAGCCGTACGCGCTCAGGATCTGGCCGGTGGTGCTGATCTTCGCCGGGTTGGTGACGGTGTCCTTGGCCGAGACGAACTCGCCCGCCAGCAGGAGGCCCCGGGTCCGGTACGACACCAGGCCGATGAAGCGGTTGCGGGTGCCGCCGCTCGTGGGCGTGCCGACCTGCGCGTAGCCGGTGACCCGCAGGCCGCCGACCCGGCTGCCCTCGTCGGTCCCGAGCAACCGGACCGACGCGCGCGCCGCGAAATCCTTGTGCTGATCGCCCGGGGTCTTGTTGTAATTCTCCCCGTTCATCGCCATCGCCTGGAAGTTGAACATCTCGCTGTTGAAGCTGCCGTCCACCGCCAGGCCGAAGTCGGACGACGACATGTAGGAGTTCCGGTCCACCGGCACCGGACCCTGCATCCGGTAGTCCCACAGCTGCTCTTCCCAGTCCACGAACGGCGTCTGCGTGAGCCCGAAGCGGAAGCCGATGTTGCTGCCCTCCGGGGTCCATCCCGCATAGGCGTACTTCAGGCGGTAGTTCAGCCCGCCGCCCGCGGTCGCGTCGGCGTCGTGGTACACGTCGGCGGTGACGCGCGTCATGATGCCGCCGCTGAACCGGCCGATCGCGCTCAGGTACGCCCGCGTGATGTCGAAGTTGTTGGCGGGGCTCAGGGAGTCGGTCTGCGCCCCCCACTGGGCGTAGATCACCCCGCTCAGCGTGACGGTCGGCGGGGTCGGGTTCTGCGCGGCGAGCGGGGCTGCCGCTGCCACGGCGACGATGCCGGCCGCCGCGAGCGTTCGACGAGACAGGAGTGCCATGAGCTTGGTCCTCTGCGAAGGTGAGCGGTGGGTTCCTGGGGGTCGTCCGGATTGCATCGCCGGCGAAGAAAACCCACCCGCGTCACGGCGACGCGGAGGAGACGTAACGGGGCTGTAACGGCGCCGCGGAGCGGCGTCGGGTCAGGCGAGAATCAGCCGCGCGGCGAGCGCCCCTCCGAGTCCAAGTGCCGCGCCGGCAACGACATCGCCGGGGTGGTGGACCCTCAGCTTGACCCGCGAGACGCCCACCACGGCCGCCAGGCCGAGGGTCGCCGGCGCGAGGGCCGGATGCGCGAAGCCGATCGTCCCGGCCACGGCCATGGAGGCGGCGCTGTGGCCGGAGGGGAACGAGAACGGGTCCGGCACCCAGACCATGGCGAGCGGCACGCCGTCGGCGTCGCACGGGCGCGCGCGCACCACCGTGCGCTTGAGGACCTGCACCGCGACGTGGGACAGGGCGTTGGCCAGGAGCGCCGCCCGGCCGACCTCGGCCAGGTGGCCGCCCGCGAGCATCAGCACCAGGGCGATGCCGACGGTCGTGACCGCGTCACCGAAGTGGGTGACCCAGCGCATCAGGCCACCGCCTCGAGCGCGTCGGCGGCCACGAACGCCTCGCGCAGCACCCGGCCCTCGTA
>DASPSV010000029.1:0-4402 GCA_035623755.1 Gemmatimonadales bacterium | reverse complement strand
TCCCGCCATGTCGTTGAGCATCCGGTGGAACCGCTGGTGGAGCCCCGCACCGAGGCGCTCTTCGTGCGCGTCGAACCCCGCCGCCATCTTCCGGTCCTCCTCCTCGCCGAGCATCGCGTCGGCGCGCGGGAAGAGCACCTGGTTCTCGATCGTGATGTGCTGCTCGAGCAGGGCGACGTAGTCGCGCGCCGCGGCCGCGAAGCGCTCCCGCGCGGTCCCGTCGCGGCCGAGGGCAGGCGCCGCCGAGCGCAGCGCGGCCACCAGCCGCCGCCCCTGCGCGTGCTGGTCCAGCATCGCCCCCAGCGGCCCGCCCGCCTTCGGCAGGCCCGCAGCCTCCAGGGCGGGAAAGAGGATCGTCTCCTCCTTCGCGTGGTGGCACCCGTCGGCGAAGGTGGTGAAGAACTCGAGCAGGCCCGCCACGTCCGCCTCCGGCGGCGCGGCGCCGGCCGCGGCGCGCGAGCCGAGGACCTCGAGGATCGCCAGCGCCTGCAGGATGACGTCGTGCTCGTGCCTGAGGATCGCGGTGGAACGCATGAATGGGACCCTCTTCTGATAAGGCGTGAGAGGTGAGAGGTGAGACGTGAGAGGTTCAAGTGAGACGTGAGAGGCCAAGACGTGAGAGGTTGTGAGAGGTGAGAGGCTCACCTCTCACGCTTTTCACTTCTCAGGTCTCACGTGAACGTCTCACTCCTCACCTCTCACCTCTCTCGTCGTTTCATTTGTCACGCCATCGCCCGCTTCACGAACGCCTTGAGCCCCAGCCACCAGCCTCCCGCGCAGATCACCGCCAGCGCGCCGGCGACGGCGCCCAGCGGCATGTGCGGCAGCGAGGGCGTGAGCGCGCCGCGCATCCCCTCCGCCACGTAGACGAGCGGGTTGACCAGCACGGCGTACTGGAGCGCGGGCACGACCGCCAGTCCCTTCCACGGGTAGTAGGCGCAGCCGAAGAAGATCATCGGCGCGATGATCACGCTGAACATCAGGCCGATCTGCTGCGGGCTGATCGCGGTGCCGAGCCACAGGCCCATGAGCGAGAAGCTCGCGGCGCCGAGCACGGTGACGATCACCACCTCGCCGGCGTTGGCGATCGAGAGGCCCGCGATCGGTCCCATGATGAGCCGCGCGACCGGCAGCACGAACAGCGCGGCCACGCTCCCCTGGATCACCCCGAAGGCCACCTTCTCCAGCGCGACCAGGCGGATGGGCACCGGCGCGAGGAGCCGGTCCTCGATCTCGCGGGTCCAGCCGAAGTCGGCCACCATGGGCAGCGCCACCGACTGGATGCTCGACATCGCCAGCGAGATCGCCAGGATCCCCGGCAGCAGCGCCGCGCCGTAGCTCCGCTGCACGAAGCCCATCGCGGGCAGCAGCGCGCCGAACACCGTCACGAACAGGATCGGCTGGAGCGCGACGCGCACCAGCACCGCCGCCAGCTCGCGGCGCGCCACGCGCAGGTCGCGGCGCAGCAGCGCCCAGAACACGCGGCCGGCCGACACGCGGGCGGGCCGCTCCAGCGGGTCGAGAGCCAGCGCCGTCACCCGAGGCTCCTTCCGGTCAGCGAGATGAACAGCGTCTCCAGGCTCGGCGGCGCGAGGTGGATGTTGAGCACCGTGCGGCCCGACCCCTCGGCCGCGCGCACCAGGGCGGCCAGCGCTTCGCCCGGCCGCTCGGCGTACGCGCGCAGCACCTCGCGCTGTCCCTCCGCCCGCAGCACGCCGGGGACGCCGCCCGCCAGGGCCGCCGCGCCCGCGGCGTCGCCGTCGAGCGTCATCTCCACCAGCGTTCCGCCGGGCGCGCGCGCCTTCAGGTTCGCCGGCGTGTCGAGCGCGAGCAGCCGGCCCCGGTCGAGGATGGCGATCCGCTCGCACAGCCGGTCCGCCTCCTCCATGTAGTGCGTGGTCAGCACGATCGTATGGCCGCGCCGGTGCAGGTCGCGCAGCAGGTCCCACAGCGCGAGCCGGGTCTGGGGATCGAGCCCCACCGTCGGCTCGTCGAGGAACAGGACCTCGGGGTCGTGCATCAGTGCGCGGGCGATCATCAGCCGCTGCTGCTGTCCGCCCGACAGCTCGCCCACCTTGGCCGCCGCCCGCTCCGCCAGGCCGAAGGCCGCCAGCAGCCGCTCGGCGCGGGCGGCCGCCGCCGCGTGCGGGATGCCGAAGTACGACGCGTGGAAGACGAGGTTCTCGACGGTGGTGAGGCTGCGGTCGGGGTTGGGCCGCTGCGGCACCACGCCGATCCGCTGCCGCACCGCCGCGCTCTCGCGCACCACGTCCGCGCCCGCGACCACCGCGGCGCCCGACGTGGGCTCGCCCCGCGTGGTGAGGATGCTGATGGTGGTCGTCTTGCCGGCGCCGTTGGGCCCGAGCAGCCCGAAGAACTCGCCCGCCGGGATCTCCAGGTCGAGCGAATCGAGGGCGACGATGTCGCCGCCCGCGGGACCGGCGTGCGTGGACGCGGGCACCATCCCCGCACCGGGCGGCCCGAACGTCGCGGGGCCGCGGCGCGCCTTCGGCGCGGGGTACACCTTGCGCAGGGCGGTCGTACGGATGGCGGGCGGTGGCGTCATCGCGGCGTCGAGAGCGTTCGCTGGGAGCGGGACGAGCGCCGAAGATACGACGTCGGACGCCAAGTTGCGAGTGGCTGCGGGGTGCTGGGCGGCCCGGTAGTCGCGGCCCGGGTTAGGTTGCAGGGCCCGGCCCCACGCGGACCGGCTCTCCCGGAGGTGGCTCGATGAAGCTCGCCCGCCCGATCCTCGCGCCGGCCGCGCTCGCGGCGCTGGCCGGCTGCGCCACCATCCGCCAGCTCACCGCGCTGCGGCGGGTGGACTTCTCCATCGCCGGCGTCGAGGACGGGCGCCTCGCGGGCGTGGAGCTGCGGCGCATCGCCGCCTACGACGACCTCGGCCCGCTGGACGTCGGCCGGATCGCGCTGGCGGTGACGCGCCGCGACGTCCCGCTCGACTTCCGCGTGATGGTCCGGGCCGACAATCCGGCCGACAACGGCACCGCGGCCACGGTGGTGAAGCTCGCATGGACGCTGCTGCTCGACGACCGGGAGACGATCCACGGCGTGCTCGACACCGCCGTGACCATCCCGCCCGGCGAGACCGCGACCATCCCGCTGCCGATGCGCGTCAACCTCCGCGAGTTCTTCGACGGCCCGGCGCGGAGCCTGGTGGACCTCGCCGCCTCCGTCGCCGGCCTCGGCTCGCGGCCCACCCGGATCGCGGTCCGCGCGGTGCCGACCATCGACACGCCGCTCGGACCCATCACCTACCCGAGCCCGATCACGATCGTCAGCCGGACCGTCGGCGGGTCGCCGTGACGGGTGGACGGAGCGATGCGCCCCGGGTCGTGATCGTCGGGGGCGGCTTCGGCGGGCTGTACGCCGCGCGCGCCCTCGCCAGGGCACCGGTGGACGTGACGGTCGTGGACCGCACCAACCACCACGTGTTCCAGCCGCTGCTCTACCAGGTCGCGACGGCGAGCCTGTCGCCCAGCCAGATCGCGTACCCGATCCGCGGGGTCCTGCGGCGCCAGGCGAACACGCGCGTGCTCCTGGCGGAGGTGACCGGCGTGGACACCGCGCACCGGCGCGTGCGGCTCGCCGACGGCGAGCTGGCGTACGACGTCCTGATCCTCGCGCCGGGCGCGCGGCACTCGTACTTCGGGCACCCCGAGTGGGAGCCGCTCGCGCCGGGCCTGAAGACGATCGACGACGCGCTCGACGTCCGCGGGCGGATCCTGCTCGCCTTCGAGCGCGCCGAGCGCGAGACGGATCCCGCGCGGCGCCGCGCGCTGCTCACGTTCGTGGTCGTGGGCGGAGGCCCCACGGGCGTCGAGCTGGCGGGCGCGATCGGCGAGATCGCCTGCAAGGTGATGGCCCGCGACTTCCGCACCATCGACACGCGCGACACCCGGACCATCCTGGTCGAGGCGGGCCCGCGCATCCTGCCGGCCTTCCCGCCGTCGCTGTCCGCGGCGGCCGAGCGGTCGCTCGAGCGGCTGTGCGTGGAGGTGCGCACCGGCGAGGCCGTGACGCGGCTGGAGGCGGGCGCCGTGTGGCTCGGCAAGGACCGGATCGACAGCGGGACGGTGCTGTGGGCGGCCGGGGTCGCGCCGTCGCCGCTCGCGCGCTCCCTCGGCGTGCCGCTCGACAAGGCGGGGCGCGTCGTGGTCAACGCGGACCTCACGATCCCGGACCACCCCGAGGTGTTCGTGATCGGCGACCTGGCCGCGTGCACGGGCGCCGACGGCCGGCCGCTGCCGGGCCTGGCGCCGGTGGCGATCCAGCAGGGCGAGTATGCCGGGCGCGTGGTGGCGCGCGAGGCGGCCGGCGGACCGGCCGGCGCGCGGGCGCCCTTCCGCTATCACGACCGCGGGACGATGGCGACGATCGGCCG
>DASPSV010000009.1:0-4134 GCA_035623755.1 Gemmatimonadales bacterium | reverse complement strand
GTGGTCCGCCCAGAACGAGCAGTGCGGGCACCCCTGTTTCGAGTCCGGGTCGAACATGAAGTGGTACACCGCCAGCTGGCTCCGGCCCGCGAACAGGTCGGCCAGCGTCACCTCGCCCTTGGGCCCGTCGAAGACGTACCGCTTCTCGACCTTCACCCACGGCAGCTCGCGCCGGCTCCGGTTCAGGTCGTCGCGCAGCCGCGAGAACTCCTTCTCCCTGGCGAGGAACGCGGTCCGCGCGGCGAGCCACTGCTCGCGCGAGACCACCGGGTGGCCCTTGATGCCGTCGTGCGCCATGGGTGCTCCCAGGCAAGGGGTGGGACGTGGACAATGGGAACGGCGCGGAGTATATTCTACCGATCGGTTGAATACAAGTATGCCCCTGCGACCCCTCGAGCTGGACCGCGTCTACGGCGCCATCGCCGACCCCACGCGGCGCGCGATCCTCGGCGTGCTGGCGCGGGGCGAGGCCAACGTCGGGAGCCTGGCCCGCCGGTTTCCGATCAGCTTCGCCGGCGTCTCCAAGCACGTGAAGGTGCTGGAGCGGGCCGGCCTCCTCGAGCGCACGGTTCGCGGCCGGGAGCACCGGCTGCGCCTCGTGCCCGGGCCGCTGCGGGACGCCGCCGCCTGGCTGGAGCACTACCGGGGCTTCTGGGAGCGGCGGCTCGAGGCGCTGGAGGCGTACCTCACGGGCACGCCGGCCGCGCGCGGCCGGCCGGGCGCGGCGCGGCGCCGGGCGGCGCCCGGGTGGCGTCGCGGCGGGCGGAGGGACGGATGACGGCGGATCCCGAGACCGGGCTGGTGGTGCGGCGGCTGGTGCCGGTAGCGCGCGAGCGGGTATTCGCCGCGTGGCTCGACCCTGCGAGCCTGGCGACGTGGATGTGCCCGGGCCCGGTGGTCCGCACCGAGGTCGAGCTGGACCCGCGCGTGGGCGGGAAGTTCCGGATCCTGATGCGCAAGCCCGACGGCGCCGTGGAGCACACCGGCGAGTACCTGGCGATCGAGCCGCCCGCGCGGCTCCAGTTCACCTGGATCTCGGAGAACACGGACCGCCTCCCGTCGGTCGTCACCGTGGAGCTGCTCGAGCGCGGCACGGGCACCGAGATCGTGCTGACCCACCGTCGCCTGCCGGCGGCGAAGGTGGACGGGCACCGGCAGGGCTGGACCGACATCGTGCGCAAGCTCGGGGAAGCGCTGGCGGGGCCGCATGCCTGACCTGCGGATCGCCCTCGACGTCGCGCTCGCGCCGGCGGCGGCCTTCGACCTCGTGGTCGAGGAGCTGCGCGCCGCGCTCGAGCGGACGGGGATCCGCTTCGAGCCGGGCGAGGGCGGGCGCGTCCTCGAGGGCGAGGCGGTCGTCGGCACCGTGACCGCGTGGGCCCCGGGCGCGGCGTTCGCGCTCGCCTGGCGCGGGAACGCCTGGAGCGCGGGCGCCGCGAGCCGGGTGGAGCTGCGCTGCGAGGCGGCCGGCGACGGCGCGCGCGTCACCCTCGAGCACCGGGACTGGGGCGGCGCCGTCGGCGACGCGCCGGAGCAGGCGGGCTGGCTCGCGCGCGAGGTCCTGGCGCCGGTGCTGCGCGCGAGCGCGCCCGCCGCGCTCGGCGACTGGATCACCGACCGCCGGGCCCGCCGCCCGTCCGGCCCCGCAGCGCGCGCCGTCTACCGCGACCCGCTGTACCACTACCCCAACTTCCGCGTGATCCTCGCCGAGCTCGGGCTCGGCGCGCAGGACGTGCTGCTCGACGTCGGGTGCGGCGGGGGCGCTTTCCTCAAGGCGGCGCTGGCGAGCGGGTGCCGCGCCGCGGCGGTCGACCACAGCCCGGACATGGTGCGGCTCGCGCGCGAGGAGAACCGCGACGCCGTGGCGGCGGGCCGCCTGGACGTCCGCGAGGCCGACGCCGCGGCCCTGCCCTTCCCCGACGCCACGTTCACCTGCGCCGCGATGACCGGCGTGCTGGGCTTCCTGCCGGACCCGGTCCGGGTGTTCGCCGAGATCCGGCGCGTGCTGCGCCCGGGCGGACGGCTGGTGGGCCTGGGCGCCGACCCCGAGCTCAAGGGGACGCCGGCCGCGCCCGAGCCGATGGCCTCGCGGCTGCGCTTCTACGACGGCGACGAGCTCGAGGCGCTCGCGCGCGAGGCGGGGTTCCGGGACGTGACGGTGGTGCGGCGCAACCTCGAGCCCTTCGCCCGCGAGGCCGGCGTCCCCGAGGAGCACCTGCCGCTGTTCGCGGCCCCGCCGGGCGGCGGGGCGCGGTTTCTCATCGCACGGAAGCTGTGACGGGCGGCGCCGGCGCAACCGGCCGGCGCACCGTGGCGGGACGGCCTACTGCCCGGCGACCGCGACCGGGGTGATGATCAGCCGCGAGCGGCGCAGCGCCTCGGCGTTGCGCGCGACCACGGCCGCGTTGTTCGCGGCCCGCGCCTCCTGCCGCCGCTGGTTCTCCAGCTCGTTGGCGGGGATCGAGCGGCGCTCCGCGTCCACCTCGGGCAGCAGGTCCTGGGGCCCGAGCTCGGGGAGCGTGTCCTCGAGCGGCGGGTGGTCGAGCAGCAGGTCGAAGAACGCCCAGGCGCTGTCGCCCGCGGCCACCAGGTTGCTCCGCCCGATCACCTGCACCTGGTAGCGGCCCGTGGGCGCGGGGCTCTGCCCCGGCAGCGTGCCGTCCCAGGTGATCTCGTGCACCCCGTCGGCCGGACCCTCGTAGAGCACCAGCGCGGTCGCGGTGTCGGTGCGCAGCTCCGCGCGCAGCGACGCCGCGTGCGACGTCACGCAGGTGAACGTCACCGTCGCGCCGGCCGAGTCGAGCGTGTCCGGCGCGAGCGGCCGCAGCGCGATGGCGAACGTGCGGCTCCGCGCGTCGTCGAAGGCGGCGACCTGGGCCGGCGTGAAGGCCTGCGCGTCGAGACGCTCCGACGGGTCGAGCGCGATCGCCGCGCGGAAGTACTCGACCGCCGAGTCGCGCTTGTCGGCGCCCGGCTGCAGGGCGAAGACGGCGCCGACGTACTTGTACGCCTGCGCTCGCTGCGCCGCCGTCACCTCGAGCGCGCCCGACGGCGCGATGACCTGCCGCAGCAGCGTCACCGCGTCCTCGACTTCCACGTTCTCGTAGAGGTGGATCGCGCGATCGAGCAGCTGGGCAGCGTCGTTCTGGGCCGGGAGGGAGGTGGCGGTGGCGACGGCGATCACCGCCCACAGACCGATCGCGTGCCGTGGCCTCACGGCCCGCCCGCGGCGGCCTGGAGGACGACCTGCCCGAGGCGCACCGTGGCGCCCGGCACCACCGTGATGGTGGTGTCGAGGGTCACGAAGCCGGGGGCGCTGATCCTCAGCTGCCGGTCGCCGGCGGCGACCTCGAAGTCCACCAGCGCGCCGACGCCGACCGACTGGCCGTCCACGAAGATCTCCGCCGTCGCCGGCACCGCGCGGAGGCGGAGCCGGCCCGAGGTGGGAGCGGCCTCGGCGGGGGCGGCCGCCGCCCCGCCCGACGACCGCAGCGCGACGCGGCCCATGTTGAGAGTGCCGCCGGGGCGCACGGTGACGGTCGTGTCGAGCGGCAGGTAGCCGGGCGCGCTCATGTGCAGGTGCCGCGCTCCCGCGGTCACCTCGGTGTCCACGAAGCCCCCGCTTCCGCTCGGCACGTTGTCCACCAGGATGTCGGCGGTCGGGGGGACCGCGAACAGCAGCAGCTGGCCCGTCCGCTCCGTGGCGCCGGAGGTGTCCGCCCGCGGTGCGGCCGGCACGGCCGTGGCGGCCGCGACGCGGCGCGCGGTGTCGGGCCGCGCGCTGTCGGCCGCGGCGACCGGGGTGGGGGCCGCCGGCGCGCCCGGGTGGGGCGCCGCCGGCGCGTGCGTCGCGGCCGGGCCCTGCGCCACGGGCGCCGGCGCCGAGCGGTGGCCGAACACGAAGTAGCCGCCCGCGGCGAGCACGGCGATCACGAGCCCCGCGGCCAGCACGCCCTTCATCCGCGACGGCTGGCTGGGATACGGGATGGGCGGCGTGGAGAGGACGCCGTGGTCCGTCCACGGCTGCGCCGTCATCCGCGGCGCGGAGATGCGCGGCGCGGACGTGCGAGCCGTCGGGCGCCGCACAGGAGCGGGGGCCGGCTCGGGCTCCGGCTCCGGCTCGGGCTCCGGCTC
>DASPSV010000005.1:0-10000 GCA_035623755.1 Gemmatimonadales bacterium | reverse complement strand
ATCCCACACGCGGCGTCGCTGCGTCAGGCATTCGCCCATTGCGCAATATTCCCCACTGCTGCCTCCCGTAGGAGTCTGGGCCGTGTCTCAGTCCCAATGTGGCTGGTCATCCTCTCAGACCAGCTACCCGTCGTAGCCTTGGTGAGCCGTGACCCCACCAACTAGCTGATAGGCCGCGAGCCACTCCGTCGGCGTGAGGTTGCCCTCACTTTCGTCACCAGGGATGCCCCGAGGTGACCGCATGCGGTATTACCCGGCCGTTGGGCCGGCTATCCCCCACCATCGGACATGTTGCTCACGTGTTACGCACCCGTCCGCCACTGACCTGGAGTTGCCCCCAGGCCCGTTCGACTTGCATGTGTTAGGCACGCCGCCAGCGTTCGTCCTGAGCCAGGATCAAACTCTCCAACGTTTGATTGTCAGCTCATTGACCGAACGACTTGGTCGTCCGAATCACAGAAACTCAGAATTCGTGTCCCCTCCCGGCGCGCTTCTGAGTACCCGCCGGTGCAATCGGGGCCACCAGAGTTCCGCACTCTCCGACTTCAGTTTTCAAAGAGCGGCCGCGACAGAAAAGTTCGCGGCGAGCATGTAAAGCTAGACCCGTGTCACAACCAAGTCAACTCCCCCAGCCGCCCCGAGTTGCGGGCCCCGGGGCCGCGCCACACCGGCCGTCGCGGCCGCGGCACCGGGTCCGCGCGCCCCGGTGCGGCCGGGCGACCGGCGCGCCCGCGCGCCGGCCTCCGCCAACACTGCAACTCCTCGGGCGTACTGGTAGATTGGTCGCCTTCCCGCGCACCCCTGCGCCAGCCGCTCACCCGGGAGACTCCGCGCCGCCATGCCCGTCACGATCAAGCGACCCGTACCCTCCGACATCGACATCGCCCAGGCCGCGAAGCTGCGGCCCATCCAGGAGATCGCCGAGGAGGCCGGCCTCAAGGCCGGCGAGCTCGAGCTGTACGGGCGCTACAAGGCGAAGGTCCACCTCGAGGTGCTGGGCCGCCTCGAGAAGCGGAAGCCGGGCAAGTACATCGACGTCACGGCCATCACGCCGACGCCCCTCGGCGAGGGCAAGACCACCACGACCATCGGGCTCGCCCAGGCGCTCGGCGCGCAGCTCCACAAGCGCGTCTTCGCCTGCATCCGCCAGCCGTCGCAGGGCCCCACCTTCGGCATCAAGGGCGGCGCCGCCGGCGGCGGCTACTCGCAGGTCGTGCCGATGGAGGACTTCAACCTCCACCTGACGGGCGACATCCACGCCGTCACCGCGGCCAACAACCTGGTGGCCGCGGGCATCGACGCCCGGATCCTCCACGAGCGCGCCAACCCCGACGACGCCAAGCTCGGCCGCGCGCTCTGCCCCGACGGGAGCTTCGCGCGCGGCATCGCCGCCCGCGCCAGGCGGCTCGGCATCAAGGCGAAGCGCTACGACGACCTCACGCCCGACGAGATGCGGCGGCTGTTCCGCCTCGACATCGACCCGGCCAGCATCACCTGGCAGCGCGTGCTCGACGTCAACGACCGGTTCCTGCGCCGCGTGCAGGTGGGCCTCGGCGACGCCGAGAAGGGCAACGAGCGCACGACCGGCTTCGACATCTCCGTCGCGAGCGAGGTGATGGCGATCCTCGCGCTCACCACCGGCCTCGAAGACATGCGCGAGCGCTTCGGCCGCGTCGTCATCGGCACCAGCCGCGCCGGCGAGCCCGTGACCTGCGAGGACCTCGGCGTCGCGGGCGCGATGGCCGTCCTGATGAAGGACGCGATCCAGCCCAACCTGCTGCAGACGCTCGAGGGGACGCCGGCGTTCGTGCACGCGGGGCCGTTCGCCAACATCGCGCACGGCAACTCGTCGATCGTCGCCGACCAGATCGCCTTGAAGCTCGCCGAGTACACCGTGACCGAATCGGGCTTCGGCGCCGACATCGGGATGGAGAAATTCCTCGACATCAAGTGCCGCTACTCGGGCCTGGTGCCGAATGCGATCGTGATCGTGGCGACGGTGCGCGCGCTCAAGATGCACGGCGGCGGCCCCAAGGTCGTCGCCGGCCGCCCGCTCGACCCGGCCTACACCGAGGAGAACCTCGGGCTGCTCGAGAAGGGGGCGGCCAACCTCGCCAAGCACATCGAGAACGCGAAGCTCTACGGCATCCCGGTGTGCGTCGCGGTGAACTCGTTCAAGTACGACACCGCGGCCGAGGTGGAGCTGGTTCGGAAGATCGCCGGCGAGGCCGGCGCCGAGGGCGCGTTCAAGTGCACGCACTGGATGAGCGGCGGCAAGGGCGCCGTCGAGCTGGCGGAAGCCGTGGTCGGGGCCGCCAAGCGCACCAGCCACTTCGAGTACCTCTACCCGCTCGACTGGCCGATCAAGCGGAAGATCGAAACGATCGCCACGCGGGTCTACGGCGCCGACGGCGTCGACTACCTCCCCGAGGCCGAAGCCAAGGTCGCGCTGTACACCCGGCTCGGCTTCGACAAGCTGCCGATCTGCATGGCAAAGACGCACCTGAGCCTGAGCCACGACCCGGCCCTCAAGGGACGGCCGACGGGCTGGCGCCTCCCGATCCGCGACATCCGCGCGTCGGTGGGTGCGGGCTTCCTCTATCCGCTGTGCGGGACGATGCAGACGATGCCGGGACTGCCGACGCGGCCCGTGTACTACGACGTGGACCTGGACCTCAAGACGGGCAAGGTGGTCGGGCTGTTCTAGCTCGGCGGCCGCGGCGCGGCCGGCGCGTCAGGAGCCGACCGACGCCGCGCGCGCCTTGAGCTCCTCCAGGGCGTGGAGCACGGCCTCGCGGACGGTCTTGTCGCCGTCGCGGGCGAGGTTGTGCAGGGCCGCCGCGGCCCCCGAGCCGCCGGCGAGGCGCAGGCCCTCGATCGCGGCCACCCGGTTGGCGGCCGGGCGCCGGCTGAGGAGCCGCCCGCCGGGCTCGGCGGCCTTGGCGAGCGCCTGCACCGCCTCGCCGGTGCCGATGCGCCCCAGCGCGCGGTAGTACTCGCGCAGCACGTCGATCTCCTCCTCCTGATCCGCGAACGCCACCAGCGGCATCGCGAGCGCGCGCGAGGCGAGGCCGCCGCCGATGCTGGCGGCGATCAGCGCCCGCAGCTCCTTGTCGCCGTCCTTCAGGACGTGGCGCAGCGGCTCCACCGTGCTCGGCGTGCCGATCTTCGCCAGCGCGACCGCCGCCGCCCGCCGCACCCGCGGGTCGCCGTGCCCGAGGCACTTCACCAGGCCCGGGACCGCCTCCTCGACGCGCTGGATGCCCATCGCCTCGGCCACGTTGCGGACCACGAACCACTGCGAGCTCTCGAGCATGTGCACGACCTGCTCGAGGCCCTGGGGGATCCCCCGCAGCGCCGTGACCACGGCGCGGCGCTCCTTCAGCTCGTCGGCCGCGGCGAGCCGCCCGAGGAGCACCACCGCCGCCTCGGCCCCGCCACGCTGCATCACCTTGATCGCCTCCGGCCCGAGCCGCGGGTCGCTGACGAACGGCGCGATCTTCGCCAGCTGGTCGCGGGTGAGGATGCGCTGCAGCACGATCCGGTAGCTGTTCTGCGAGCTGCCCGCCGGCGCCTCGGGTTCCCAGGCGATCATCGCGGCCAGCGCGTGCACGGCCGAGTCGATCTCCTTCTGCTCCATGGCGTCCTGGATGCCGAGGAACAGGTCGGTCAGCCGGTCCAGGATGTCCGCCCCGTAGGGATCGCGGGCGACCTCCGCCAGCGAGGTGGCCAGCGGCTTCTTCGGCGGGCCCACCGGCAGGCCGAGGTCCGGCAGGCCGCCCGACGGGTCGAACTGGCCGGCGGCCGCGCCCTCCTTCTCGCCCGCGGTCCGGAACCCCTCGATGTGCGCGTCCTGGCCCGCCGCGGGAGGCGCGGCGGCCGCGGGAGCCGGGGACGCGGGAGCCGGCGCGGCCGGCGCCTCGGGCACCGCCTTCCGCTCGCCCGAGCCCCGCTTGAAGCTGACGTCGATGGCGTGAGCCACCGCGGGCAGGTCGTAGCCCGCCGTCGGTGCCGTCACGGCCTGGGGCGGGGGCGCCAGCCGCGCCGCGGCCTGCTCGATGGCCTCGGCCTCGAACGCCTGGGTCACGCTGATCCCGCGCCGGGCCTCGTCCACCTCCGCGGTCTGCACGGGGATCACCATGATGGCGGTGGAGTGCGCGTCGCGGAGCCGCATCTTCATGCGCTGCGCGCCGCCGTCGGCGTGCGGGTCCGACGCGAGGCCGCGGATCAGCGCCAGCAGCTCGACCGGCGTCGCGCCCTTCGCGATGGCGATCTCCGCGACGCCGTGGTCCCGCATCCGCTCGATCACGCCCGGCACGAACGGCAGCGAGTCCGGGATGCCGACGTCGTCGACCGTGAGCATGTCCTGGTACACCCGCACCATGGCGGACGCGATCGAGGTGAGCGCGAACACCGCGCTCAGGGCGGCTTTCCGCTCGTCGACCGGCGCGCCCGTGCGCGTCAGCTCGAGCGAGCGGCCGAAGGACACCGCGAAGATCTCGTGGTTGAACATGGGGGGCCGGCCTCAGGCCTCGGTCAACGGGAGCGGAGCCAGCGCGCGATGCCCTTGTGCCCGACGCACGCGCGCTGCCGCTCGCGGGCGAAGGACCAGGTCCCGTCGCGGCACCGGGCCGTGGCGCCCCGCGGGGCGACCCGGCTGCGCGCGGTGGTGCGGGAGCGGTGCGTCGCGCCGGGCGGCGGGGCGAGCCACTCGGCCACGCCCCGGTGGTGCGCGCACGCCAGCCGCTTGTTGCGCGGCCCATAGTAGTAGGTGCCGTCGCTGCAGTGCGCGGTCGGATTCCTCTGCGCGGACGGGGGCACCGCGCCGCGGGCCGGCGCGCCGATCGGGCTGAGGCACAGGGTGGTCAGCCACGCCAGGAGCGGACGGCACAGGGAGCGCATTCGCCCTTTCTTTCCGACCGTCGGAGATGGCTCAAACTGCTGCAACAGTGTGAAAAGGCGAATGGGGAGTCAAGGTGTGCCTTTGGTCGCGGGCGGCGCGGCGCGGCGCGCGCCCCGTTCCCGCCGCGGCGCCGCTGGCGTGGCGCGGCACGAGCGCACATTGTTCGCGTGGGCGGGCCGACCGCCCGGCAGGGCCTGGGACAGTGATCGCGCGAACCCGAGGAGGACCGATGCGCCGTCCGGCCGCCATCCTGGTCATGGCGCTCTCGTGTGGCTTGACCGCGCCTGCGCTCGCGCAGGGCGCCAGGAACATCACGTCACTGGCGGGCATCGACGGCATCGAGGTCCTGGTCGAGAACCTGAGCAACGCCCAGGAGGCGCTCGGTCTCTCCGAGGACGCGCTCCGGGCGGACGTGCTGATGCGGCTGCGCCGCGGGGGCGTGCACGTGCTGTCGCAGGTGGAGGAGTGCGGCGCCCTGCCCTGCCTCTACATCCACGTGACGTCGTCGCCGTCGGGGCCGGGGACGACCGCGTACTTCGTTCACCTCGGCCTCCAGCAGCTGGTGAGCCTCAGCCGCGACTCCGCCGTCTCCCTCTCCGTGGAGACCTGGCGCGCGCTCGGCCGGATCGGCCTGGCGCCCAACGGCCAGGTGGTGGAGCGGGTGCGGGACGCGGTGCGGAGCGAGGTGGACCAGTTCATCACCGCCTACCAGAACGCGAACGCGGGCCACTAGGCCGCGCCGGTCCGGGACGGGGGCGCGGCGCGCCCCGACGACGAAGCCCCGTCCACCGGGTGGTGGCGGGGCTTCGGCGCGTCCATGCGCCAGGCAGGGCTCGAACCTGCGACCCGCAGCTTAGAAGGCTGCCGCTCTATCCAGCTGAGCTACTGGCGCGCGTCCGGCGGCGATGCGCCAATCTAGCGTCGGAACCGCGCGGCCATCAACGGCTCGACGCCGCGTGTCCAACAGTGTTGATTCCTGCTGCTGTTCCGCTTCCGATCGGCATCGCACCCTGGAGGGTCTTCAATGCGCCTCGCCTCACGCATCGCGCTGTCCGTGCTCGCCCTCGGCTGCTTGGCCGCGGCCGGCGGCCGCGCGCAGTCGTCCTCGACCTCGACGGAGTACCCCGGCCTCCAGACCGGCAAGATGTGGACGTTCGACGCCGCGCCGCTCGACTACTGGGCCCGGCGCTACAACTTCCACCCCACGCAGGCGTGGCTGGATCACGCCCGCCTGTCGTCGGTCCGGATCCCGGGCTGCACCGCGTCGTTCGTCTCGCCCGACGGGCTGATCATGTCGAACCACCACTGCGCCCGGCCCTGCGCCGACGCGGTGACCCGCCAGGGCGAGGACTTCCTCGCCAACGGCTTCTTCGCCCCGACCCGCGCCGACGAGCGCGCCTGCCCGAACTTCACGGTGGACCAGCTGGTCGAGATCACCGACGTCACGGCCGACGTGAACGGCGCCGTGCCCGCCGGCGCCACCTCCGAGCGCGCGTCGGCAGCGCGCGATTCGGCCAGCGAGGCCATCCAGAACCGCTGCCAGGCCGGCACGCCCAACAGCCACTGCGAAGTGATCGACATGTACCACGGCGGCCAGTTCAAGCTGTACCGGTTCCACCGCTGGACCGAGGCGCGCCTGGTGTTCGTGCCGGAGACCGACGCCGCCTCCTTCGGCGGCGACCCGGACAACTTCACCTATCCGCGGCACGACATGGACATGTCGTTCTTCCGCGTGTACGAGAACGGGCAGCCGGCGAAGGTCGAGCACTGGTACCGCTGGAGCCGCGACGGCTCGAAGGAAGGCGACCTGGTGTTCGTGGTCGGCAACCCGGGCAACACCAGCCGTCTGCTGACGGTCGCGCAGCTCGAGTACCTGCGCGACGCGCAGTACCCCGCGATCCTCGCCCAGCTCAACGCCCAGGTCGCGGTGTTCCAGCAGCTGGCGCGGCTGAGCCCGGAGCGCGCGCGGGCGGTCGAGAACACGATCTTCTACCTGCAGAACTCGCAGAAGGCGTACACCGGCTACCAGGCCGGCCTGCTCGACAGCCGGCTGCTCGACCAGAAGCGGTCCTGGGAGCGGGAGTTCCGCGCCAGGGTGGACGCCGACCCCGCGCTGCGCCGCCAGTACGGCCTCGCCTGGGACGACCTCGCCCGCATCAAGTCGGAGGAGCGGACGCTCGACGTGCGCAGCCGCTACTACGGCTTCGGTGCCTACCGCTCGCGGCTGCTGAGCATGGCCGGCGCGCTGGTGCGCCTGCCGGTCGAGACCGCCAAGCCGGACAGCGCGCGCCTGCCGGCGTACCAGGAAGCCAACCGCCAGAACGTGGAGCGGATGCTCGCCAGCCCGGCGCCGATCGACACGGCGCAGGAAGTGGCGCTGCTGACGGCCTACTTCACGGCGATGGCGCGCGAGCTGCCCGCCACCGACCCGGTGCGCCGCGCGGCGCTCGAGGGGCGCACGCCGGCCGAGGCCGCCAGCGCGATGGTCGCGGCCACCCAGATCGGCACCGCGGACCAGCGCCACGCGCTGCTCCAGGGCGGCACCGCCGCCGTCACCGCGTCCACCGATCCCTTCATCAGGCTGGCGCGGGTCATCGACCCGCTGGCGCGGCCGATCATCCGGCGGATGACGACGCTCCAGAGCCAGGAGGAGCAGAACGGCGCGCTCGTCGCCCGCGCGCTGCTCGCGGTGTTCGGCAACACGGTGGCGCCCGACGCCACGTTCTCCCTGCGGATCAGCGACGGCGAGGTGGCGCGCTACCCGTACAACGGCACCTTCGGGCAGCCGTACACGACCTTCTACGGCCTCTACGACCGCTCGTTCGGCTTCGGCGGGGTGGCGCCGTGGAACCTGACGCCGCGCTGGCTGGCGGCGAAGGACCGGGTGAGTCTGGCCACGCCGCTCAACGGCGTGTCCACCAACGACATCACCGGCGGCAACTCCGGCTCGCCGCTGATCAACCGCGACGGCGAGATCGTCGGGCTCATCTTCGACGGCAACATCGAGCAGCTGCCCCTCGATTTCATCTTCCTCGAGGCGACCGGCCGCTCGGTGTGGGTGGATTCGCGCGGCATCATCGAGGCCCTCCGGCACGTCTACGACGCCGGGAGCCTCGCCGACGAGCTGACCGGAAGCACGCAGCACTAGCCTTCTGGCGCGGCGGGCGGCCCTCGGGTCGCCCGCCCGCGCTCGCCGGCCTAGCGTCGCCGACAAGACCTGTCGGCGATGGCAGCCCTGAGGTTGGCTCTGGACGCCTCCGCCCCTTCTGCCGCATGTTCATTCGGTCCAGCAAGAGATCCGATCCTACTTGGGAGGCACATATGCGGGTGCGGTACCTGGCGGTCGTCGTGGCCCTGGCTTCGCTCGTCGTGGCCCGTTCCGGCGAGGCCCAAAAGGTGAAGTCCGCCTCGCTGGCGCCGATGGTCGGCCCGGTGGTGGGCCTCGACCTCTTCACCTTCACCGGGAGCGATGTCACCGGCGCGAAGAACCTGACAGGGTTGGCGCTCGGCGGCGCCCTGATGATCCAGCTGAGCCCTTCGGTCTTCCTCGAGCCGCAAGTCCTGTATTCGACCAAGGGGGCATCCTTCAACGTGGGTATCGACACGACCGACAAGTTCACTCTGCACTACGTGGACGTGCCGATCATGTTCGGCGTGCGGATCCCCGCCCGGTCGGGCGTGCGACCCTACCTGATGGCGGGGCCGGTCATCGGGTTCAAGGCCGGGTGCGACCTGTCCGAAACGACGGCCGGATCGACCAATTCGGCGAGCTGCACGGCCAGTGGCTTTTTCGACATCAAGTCCACCAACTTCGCCGTGACCGGAGGGGCAGGCCTGGACTTCGTGGCGGGCCCCATGACGCTGCAAGTCGGTGGCAGATATGAGTACGGTCTCAGCAAGCCGCTGACCGTCCTCGGCACCGCTCTCAACGTAAGGAACACCGGGTTTGCGTTGAACGTGACGGCCCTGTTCTCGCTCGGCAGCCGGCAGTAAGCATCGCGCAGAGGAATCCCCGAGCGCAGACGCCAACGGGCGGCCGAAGTCGGCCGCCCGTTCGCGTCGGGCGGTCACCCCGCCACCCGACGCCCGAAGCGTCCGCAACCGAACGAGACTGTCGGCTTTCCAAAGTGACGCCGGCCTGACGGCTCCCGGCTAGCATGGTCACATTGCGTGAGCCCGCGACCGCGTGGAGCCGCCGCTCTGCGCGACGCGCGTGCTTGGTGTGCGGGGAGAGCCAGTCATGCGTACGACGATCGCTGCGATCACCCTGCTCCTCGCGTCCGGCGCCCCGATGCGGTCGGGCGCGGCGCAGGCGCGGGACCTTCCGCCGAACCTGGCCAGGGCGGGTGTCATCGGCGGCGCCAGCTTCAGCACCTTCGTCGGCCCGGATGCCTCGTGGGCCGGCATGCGAACGGGCGCCTTCGCCGGCTTGGTGGCGGCCTTTCCGCTGGGCCGCCTGGTCTTTCTGGAGCCGCGGCTCGAGTTCGCGACCCGCGGCACGACCGCGGACTCGGCGGGCCTCCACGGAACGCTCAGGCTGGACTATGCCTCGGCCGCCCTGCTGCTCGGCCTGCGCCTCCCCCTCACGGTCGGCCCCATCCATCCCGTCGTCCTGGCCGGCCCCACGCTGTCGTTCCCAACCGAGTGTCTCAGCGCGCCTCTGGGCGGCTCCTGGTGCGATTACCATGGGAGGCAGTTCCAGCTCGGGGCGAGCGCCGGGGCCGGGATCGTGGCTTCGGTCGGCGTCGTGACGCTCGACGTCACGGCGCTCTACCGCCGCGGGTTCGTGCGGGTCATTTCCGTCGAGCGCTACCACGACGCGGGCCTCGACCTGGGCGCCGCGCTGATGGTGCCGCTGCCCTGGGGGTACTAGCCGCCGGCGATCGCCCCGATCACCAGGAACGGCTCGGCGCCGGACGCGACCGCCTCGGGCAGCGGCGCGTCCGGCGCTTCGTGCGACAGGTCCCGCTGACAGGCGAAGAAGCGGATGAACGGACGCCGCCGCCCGGTACCGTGGTCGCGGATGGCGCCGCGCAGCACCGGGTAGGACGCCTCGAGGGCGTCGAGCACCGACGCCTGCGTGACCGGCGCGGGGAC
>DASPSV010000266.1:0-8605 GCA_035623755.1 Gemmatimonadales bacterium | reverse complement strand
GTGAGAGGTGAGGCGTGAGACGCTCACGTGAGAGGTGAGAGGCAACGGCCGTGAGAGGTGGCCTCCTCTCACGGCTTCTGCTTCTCACCCCTCACTCGAACGTCTCACTTCTCACTTCTCTCGTCTCACAGCCGTCTCGAGAATCTTCAGCCAGGACTCCGCCTCCAGACTCGCTCCCCCGACGAGCACCCCGTCGAGCTCCACCTCCGCCATCAGCGCGGCCGCGTTCTCGGGGTTCACCGACCCGCCGTACAGGATGGTGTGCCGCGAGCCCGGCGGCGTGTGCTCGGACAGCCAGCGGCGGATCGTGCGGTGCACGGCGGCCGCGTCGGCCGGCGTGGCGTTGACCCCCGTGCCGATCGCCCACACGGGCTCGTAGGCGACGGCGACGCGCGCCGTCGTGGCCGCGTCGAGGCCGGCGAGGCCCGCTCCCAGCTGCCGCAGCACCACGGCCTCCGTCGAGCCCGCACGGCGCTCCTCGATCAGCTCGCCGACGCACAGCATCGGCGCCAGGCCGGCGGCGAGCGCCGCGTGCACCTTGCGGCCCGTCTCCGCGTCCGTCTCGCCGAACTTGTGGCGCCGCTCGGAGTGGCCGACCAGCGCCCAGGTGGCGCCGGCGGCGGCGGCGATGGGCGCGGACGTCTCGCCGGTGAAGGCGCCCTTCGCCTCCCAGTGGATGTTCTGGACGCCTGCGGCGGCGTCCCGCCGCCCCTTGATCTCCTCCACCACCGCGCCCAGGGACACCGCGGGCGGGAAGAAGACCTGCTCGCGGTCCGCGGCCGGCCGGTACCGGGCCAGGACCTCGCGCACGACCTGACGCGCCGCGGCCGGCGCGTGGTGCATCTTCCAGTTGGCCGCGAAGAGCAGGCGGCTCACGGGGCGAGGTCGTCGAGCGCGGCGACCCCCGGCAGGACCTTGCCCTCGAGGAACTCGAGGGAGGCGCCGCCGCCGGTGGACACGTGGCTCACCTTGTCGGCCAGCTTCGCCTGCTCGATGGCCGCGGCCGAATCGCCGCCGCCCACGACCGTGACCGCTCCCTTCGCCGTCGCCGCCGCCAGGGCGCGCGCCACCGCCAGGGTGCCCTGGTCGAACGGCGGCGTCTCGAACACCCCCATCGGGCCGTTCCAGACCACCGTCTTCGCGCCCGCCACGATCTCGGCGAACCGCTTGGTGGTGCCGGCGTCGATGTCGTACAGCGCCCAGCCCTCCGGGACGGCGTTCCAGGCCACGTCGCGCCGCTCGGACGCCCTCTCCAGCGACGGCGCCGCGACGCCCCCGCCCGGCAGCACGAGCTTGTCGCCCGCGCCGGCGAGCAGGTCCTTCGCCATGGCGACCCGGTCCTCCTCGACGAGGCTGGTGCCCGTCGCCGCGCCCTTGGCGCGGAAGAACGTGTTGGCCATCGCGCCGCCGATGAGGATCCGGTCCACGCGCGGCAGCAGGTTCTGGATGACGTCGATCTTCCCCGAGATCTTGGCGCCGCCCAGAATGGCGACGAACGGCCGCGCGGGCCTGGCCAGCAGCCCGCCGAGGTACTGCAGCTCCTTCTCCATCAGGAGCCCCGCCACGGCCGGCTTCAGCAGGTGGGCGACGGCCTCGGTGGACGCGTGCGCCCGGTGAGCGGAGCCGAACGCGTCGTTCACGTAGAAGTCGCCGAGCGCCGCGAACATCTTCGCGGTGGCGGGGTCGTTCTTCTCCTCCCCCGCCTGGAAGCGCGTGTTCTCGACGAGCGCGACGGCGCCCCTCGGCAGCCCCCGCACGGTCTCCGCGGCGGCCGGAGCCGCCGGGTCCTCGATGAAGGTGACCGGCATGCCGAGCAGCTTCTCCAGCACCGGCACCACCGGCCGGAGCGAGTACTTCGGCTCCGGCCCGCCGCCCTTGGGACGGCCGAGGTGCGAGAGCAGCACGATCCTGGCGCCGCGGTCCTTCAGGTCCTCGATGGTGGGGATCGCCGCCCGGATGCGGGTGTCGTCGGTCACCTTGCCGTCCTTGACCGGGACGTTGAAGTCCACCCGCACCAGGGCGCGGCGGCCCAGCACGGCCGCCGCGTCCAGGTTCTCGATCGTTTTCTTGGCCATCACATCCTCGCCGCCACCAGCTCCATGAGGTCCACGCAGCGCATCGAGTAGCCCCACTCGTTGTCGTACCACGAGGACACCTGCAGCATCGTGCCGTCCACCACCGCGGTGCTCATCGCGTCCACGACGGACGAGTACGGGTTGCCGATGTAGTCGACGGACACCAGCGGCGCGTCCGACACGTCGAGGATGCCCTTGAGCGCGCCGGCCGCCGCCTTCCGGAACGCGTCGTTGACCTCGGCGGGCGTGGTGCTCTTCTCGACCTGCACGATCAGGTTGACGCTCGACACGTCGGCCGTCGGCACGCGCAGCGACACGCCGTCGATCTTGCCCTTCACCTCGGGGATCACCAGCGAGGTGGCCTTGGCCGCACCCGTGGTCGTCGGGATGATGCTCAGCCCCGTCGCGCGGGCCCGCCGCAGGTCCTTGTGCGGGAAGTCGAGGACGTTCTGGTCGTTGGTGTACGAGTGCACGGTGATCATGTAGCCGCGCACCCAGCCGAACGCTTCGCGCACGACCTTCACCACCGGCACCAGGCAGTTGGTGGTGCACGAGGCGTTGGAGAGCAGGTGGTGCTTCGCCGGGTCGTACTTGTCGTGGTTGACGCCCATCACCACGGTGATGTCTTCGCCCTTGGCCGGCGCCGAGATGATGACTTTCTTCGCGCCGGCGGTGAAGTGCCCCGCGCACTTCTCCTTGTCGGTGAACTTGCCGGTGGACTCGACCACCAGCGTGGCGCCGAGGTCCTTCCACGGCAGCTTCGCCGGGTCCTTCTCGGCCGTCACCATGATCTTCTTGCCGTCGATCACCAGGTGGTCGGCCCCCGCGGTCACCTCGCCCTCGAAGGTGCGGTGGACCGAGTCGTACTTGAACAGGTGGGCGAGCGTCTTGGTGTCCGTGATGTCGTTCACGGCCACGATGTCGAGCGGGGTGCGCTTCTTCAGCGCGGCCCGCAGCACGAGACGTCCGATCCGCCCGAACCCGTTGATGCCTACGCGCACTGCCATGTCCGTCTTCCTCCGTGGTTCATGGTGCGTCTACGCCGGCACCAGGGCGCGGGCGAACGTCACCGCGCCGATCGAAGCCGGCCCCAACCGGGCGAGCGCCGTCGTTGCCGAGCCCAGCGTCGCGCCCGTCGTCAACACGTCGTCCACCACCGCCACCGCCAGGCCCGCGAGCGGCGGGCCCTCGGCGGCGAACGCCCCCGCCACGTTCCGCCACCGGTCCGCCGGCGGCAGACGCGTCTGCGTGCGCGTCTCGCGCGTGCGCCGCAGCACGTGCTCCAGGACCCGCACACCGAGCGAGCGGCCGAGCGCACGGGCGAGCACGGCGGCCTGGTTGTGGCCGCGCTCGCGGAGCCGCGTGCGGGCCAGCGGCACCGGCACCAGCGCGTCCAGCCGGGCCAGGCGCCCCGCGGCGGCCGCGCGGATGCAGTCCGCCATCGGCCCCGCGGCGACCCGCCAGCCGCCGTACTTCAGCGCGTGCACCAGGTTCCGCGCCGGCCCTTCGTCGAGCCACGTTCCCGAGACCGCCCACGCCAGCTCCGCGGGCCAGTCGCGGCAGAACGCGCAGGGCGTCACCCGGGCCGCGCCCGGATCACGGCCCGCGCCGCGCGGCGGCCGGGCCGCCGCCGCCGGCCCGTCGGCGCCGCCGCTCGCCCGATCCGCGTCCGCCGCGAGCCGCAGGCTCCACGGATCCACCGGCTGTCCGCACCGCGGACACACCGGCGGTGCGATCGCCCGCAGCCGGTGCCGGCACAGCTCGCAGCAACCCTCGCGCCCCGGCTCCGGCATCGGCCGCTCGCACCCGAGGCACGCGCGCGGCAGCGCGAGCGCCTCGATGTCCGACAGGCACCGGCGCGCCGCGGCGAACATACTACGGGCGGAGGGCATCCTCCACCGCCGCGCGCATCACCTCGACCGGCGCCGACACGCCGAACCAGCGCTCGAACGACACCGCGCCCTGCGCCACCAGCACCCCGCGGCCGTCCGCCGCGGCGATCCCCAGGTCCTTCGCCGCGCGCACCAGCCCGGTCTCGCCGCGCGCATACACCAGGTCGAGCACCGCGGCGGGCGCCGCGTGCCGCAGGCGCTCCGGCGCGAGCGGCAGCGGGTCCCCGGGCGCGAGCCCGAGCGGCGTGGCGTTGACGACGAGATCTATCGCCGCGTCGTCAGACACACCCCACACCCTACACCCTACACCCTGTCTCTCCGCCCACGCCGTGAACTCGCCCGCCCTCCCCGCGTCCCTCGACACCACTGCAATCTCCGCGCCCGGCCACGCCCCGGCGATCGCGACCGCGGCCGCGCGCGCCGAGCCGCCCGTGCCCAGCAGGAGCGCTCGGCGCACCGGCCGCGACGGCACCAGGGCGGCCGCGGCTGCGGAAACCGCCGGGACGTCGGTGTTGTCGCCCGCGATCGCACCACCGTCGGCCCAGACGGTGTTGCACGCTCCGGTGCGGCGCACGGTGTCGGACGCCCGGTCGAGCATCCCCGCGGCGGCGCGCTTGTGCGGGACCGTGACGTTGAGGCCGCCGCCCGCCTCGACCAGCGAGCGGACGAGCGCGGGAAACGTCTCCCGGGAGGTGCGCAGCGCGAGGTAGATCGCGTCGAGCCCCACGGCGGCGATGGCGGCGTTGTGCATGGCCGGCGACAGGGAGTGGCCGACCGGATCGCCGACGACGGCCAGCAGCCTAGTCGTCGCCCGGACTCGCATCGGCCGGCTTCTCCGGCAGGCGCTCGACGGCCTCGGCCAGCAGGCTCTCCAGCCGGTCGAACGTGGTGCGGTATTCCTCGAGGTCCCCGCCGAACGGATCGTCGATCTGCGCGTCGGCCGCCGCGCGCCCGGCGTACTCGCCCACCAGGTGCGCCTTCCCGGTCCCGCCCAGCGCGAGCGCGCGCTCGACGTGGTGCGGGCTCATGCCCAGCACCAGGTCCGCAGCGGCCACCAGGTCGCTGGTGATCTGCCGCGCCCGGTGCGCCGAGAGGTCGAGGCCGTGCTCGAGGCCGACGAGGTAGGCCCCTTCCGACGCGGGGGCGCCGTCCTGGGCGGCGGTGCCCGCCGAGGAGACCGCGATGTCCGTGCGGCCCCGGGCGTCGAGCAGCCGTCGCGCGATGGCCTCCGCCATCGGGCTGCGGCAGATGTTGCCGGTGCAGACGAGCAGGATCTTCACCCTAGCCGCCCAGCGCGGGGACGATGCTCGCCAGCCGGCCCCGCGGGATCGCGCCCTGGCGCAGCACGCGCGGCCCGCTCCCGGTGCAGTCGATCAACGTCGAAGGGGGCGAGTCCGGCAGCGGGCCCGCGTCGAGCACCAGCAGGCTGCCCTCGGCCACGGCGGCCGCGAAGCTCTTCTCGATGGCGGGCGCCTCCATGAGCGACGGCTGTCCGGGCCGGTTGGCGCTGGTGGAGGTGATCGGCGAGCCGAGCGTCTGGATGAGCTGCGCGGCGCCGCGGTGCGACGTCCAGCGGACCGCGACGCCGCCCTCCGGCCCGCGCAGCGCGTCCGGCAGGATCCCCTCGCCCCCCGGCAGCACCAGCGTGAGCGGCCCGGGCCAGAACGCCGCGGCGAGACGCTCGGCCGCGTCGGTCAGCCTGAGCCCCACGCCCTCGAGCATGTGCCGGTCGGCGACCAGGACCAGAAACGGCTTCCCCGGCTCCCTGCCCTTGAGCGCCGACAGCCGCTCCACCGCGGCCGCCGCCGTGACCGAGCCGAAGCCGTAGACCGTCTCCGTCGGATAGGCGATGAGGCCGCGCCGGGCCAGGTGCGTCACGACGGCGGGCAGCGCCGCCGCGATCTCGGCCGGCGTGCGGAAGGCGATCACGCCCGGACCTCGGCCGCCATCGCCTCGGCCAGCGCGAAGTCCTCCGCGGTCGTGATCTTGAGGTTGCGGGCGCTTCCCGCCACGACCCGCACCGGGTGGCCGAGCCGCTCGCACAGCGCGGCGTCGTCGGTGGCGCCCGTGGCGAGGCCGTCGGCGCGCGAGCGCTGGTGCGCGGTCTCCAGCATCGCCCGCGGGAACGCCTGCGGCGTCTGGACCGCCACCAGCCGCTCGCGCGGCACCGTGCGCACGACCAGGCCCGCGGTGTCCGTCTCCTTGACCGTGTCCGCGAGCGGCAGCCCGGGAACCGCCGCCGCGCCCAGCTCGGCCACGGCCAGCACGCGGTCGATGAGGTCGCGCTCGACGAACGGCCGCGCGGCGTCGTGCACCAGCACCAGCGACGGCCCCCGCGGCAGCGTCGCCAGGCCGTTGGCCACCGACTGCTGACGCTCCGCCCCGCCCACGGCCATCAGCAGCCGGTCGGACACCAGCGCGCGCAGCCAGTCGGGCGGAGACGCCGCCTGCTCGGCGGGGAGGACGACCAC
Source organism: Gemmatimonadales bacterium (assembly GCA_035623755.1). GTDB lineage: Bacteria > Gemmatimonadota > Gemmatimonadetes > Gemmatimonadales > JACORV01 > Fen-1245. The sequence continues at coordinate 2,167 of DASPSV010000266.1, read as the reverse complement.
GATGGGTCCGACGCGGGGGTGCTGCGCGAAGGGGCGGATGGCCCTGAGCAGGAGAGGGATGCCGCCGAGGAGACGGAACTGCTTGGGCTCCCCGGCGTCCGATCCGGCCTGCGCCCGGACGCCGCGCCCGGCGGCGACGATCACCGCCCCGACGTCAGGCTGCAAGCCGATGGGCCAGCTCTCCGAGGTGCTCGACCCGCACCAGCTCGAGGCCGCCGGGCGACGCCTGCCGGAGCCCGGTGCGCGAGCCGACGAACGCGCGGCGGAAGCCGTGCCGCGCCGCCTCGGCGAGGCGCCGGTCCACGCCGGCGACCGCGCGCACCTCGCCGCCGAGCCCGACCTCGCCCAGGAACAGGGCGTCGGCCGGCAGCGCGCGGTCGCGCACGCTCGAGATCAGCGCGGCCACCACGGCGAGGTCGCCCGAGGGCTCGCTCAGCCGCACGCCGCCGGTGACGTTCACGAACACGTCGAGGTCGCCGAACGGCAGGCCCGCGCGCCGCTCCAGCACGGCGAGCAGCACCGCGAGCCGGCGGTGGTCCACGCCGGCGCTCACCCGCTGCGGCGTCCCGAAGCCGGCGCGGGAGGCCAGCGCCTGGATCTCGACCAGCAGCGGCCGCGTGCCCTCCATCAGGGCGGTCACCGCGCTGCCGGAGATGCCCTCGTGGCGCGCGGCGAGGAACGCCGCCGACGGATTGGCGACCGGCAGCAGGCCCGCCGAGGTCATCTCGAACACGCCGATCTCGTCCACGCCGCCGAAGCGGTTCTTGGTCGCGCGGAGAATGCGGTGGTCGAGCGCGCCCTCGCCCTCGAAGTAGAGCACCGTGTCCACGATGTGCTCGAGGGTCTTGGGGCCCGCGATGCCGCCGCCCTTGGTCACGTGGCCCACGAGCAGCACCGCGGGGCCCGACTCCTTGGCGAAGCGCATCAGCCGCGCCGCGCACTCGCGCACCTGCCCGACGTTGCCGGGGGCGCCCTCGAGGTCGGCGGTGTACGCGGTCTGGATGGAGTCCACGACCACGACGCGCGCGCCGAGGCGCGCCGCCTGCTCGATCACCCGCTCCAGCACCGTCTCCGCCAGCACGTGCACCCGCCCGGCCGGCTCCTCGAGCCGGTCGGCACGGAGCCGCACCTGCTCGGGCGACTCCTCGCCGCTCGCGTACAGCGTGGACACGCCGGCCGCCTCCAGCCGAGCGGCGCACTGCAGCAGGAGCGTGGACTTGCCGATGCCGGGCTCGCCGCCCACCAGCACCAGCGACCCGGGGACGATGCCGCCGCCGAGGACGTAATCGAACTCGGCGAGGCCGGTCTGGTAGCGGGGCATGGCGTCGGCGGCGATCGCGTCGAGCCGCACCGGCTCGGGGCCACCGTGCGGGTGCGCCCCCGCGCCTGCGTGCCCCCGCGCGCGCGGCTTGATCGCCGCCTCCTCCACCAGGCTGTTCCACGCCTGGCAGGCCTCGCACCTGCCGGTCCATTTCGGCTGCTCGGCCCCGCACTCGGTGCAGCGGAACACCGAGCGGCCCTTAGCGGCCATTGCCGCCGTCCTCGCTCTCGCGGGGGCTGTAGTTGTCGAACCGGGTGTACGCCTTGTGGAAGTGGAGCTTGATGGTGCCGGTGGGCCCGTTGCGCTGCTTGCCGATGATCACCTCGGCCTGGCCCTCGATGTTCTCGCCGGTCTTGGGGTCCTGCGGCCCGGAGTACATCTCCTCGCGGTAGATGAACAGCACGACGTCCGCGTCCTGCTCGATGGCGCCGGACTCGCGCAGGTCCGAGAGCTGCGGCCGCCGGTGCTCGCCGCCCCGCTGCTCGGGGGCGCGCGAGAGCTGCGAGAGGGCGAGGATCGGGACGTCCAGCTCCTTGGCGAGCGCCTTGAGGGCGCGCGAGATCGCGCTGATCTCCTGCACGCGGTTGTCCGACTGCTCCGGGGACCGCATCAGCTGCAGGTAGTCCACGATGATGAGGCCCACGTTGTGCTCGGCCTTGATGCGCCGGGCCTTGGACCGCAGCTCCAGCGGCGTCAGCGCCGCGCTGTCGTCGATCCAGATGGGCGCGGAGGACAGGATGCCGGCGGCGCGCGCCAGCAGCGCGTAGTCGGCGTCCTTCAGCATCCCCTGCCGGAGCCGGTGCGCGTCCACCCGCGCCTCGCTGGTGAGCAGGCGCTGCACCAGCT
>DASPSV010000235.1:0-9514 GCA_035623755.1 Gemmatimonadales bacterium | reverse complement strand
GAGCCGTGCCTGGGCGCGCCGTACTGCTCGGGCGCCCACGCGCAGGCCGGGCTCCAGGGCGCGCAGGCGGCGCCCCTGGTGCGCAGCCCCGCGCCGAGCTCGCGCTTCGATCTCAACCAGAACCCCCTCGCCCCGTCGCCGTTCCAGGCGTCCCCGTTCGGCCGGAGTCTCGGTTCGCCGCGTGACTCCGCGCTGTCGAGGGGCGGCCTGTACGAGCGCCTGCGCGCCGACCAGCGGAGGCCTTTCTGAGTCCGTCCACGACCGGCCGGCACGACGGCCTGAGCGGTGAGCACCAGATCCACCTGCGCGACATCGTCCGCGTCCTGGCGGTGCACTGGAAGGTCGTCGGCTTCGTCACCGCCTTCGCCGTGGTCGCGGCGTACACCTCGGCCCGGCGGGCGGTGCCCCGCTTCCGTTCCGACGCGTCCTTCCAGGTCGGCTCCAAGAAGTACGGGGCCACGCGGCTCGAGGAGCCGCAGGTCAACGAGCTGGACATCAAGACCGACCCGGTGCTGTCCGAGGCGCTGTTCCTCAAGACGCAGAACCTCGCGCTGTCGGTGGTGGATTCGCTCGGCCTGCAGCTGCAGCTGCTCGACGGCCGGATCGGGCGGGCGAACCTCCTCGACAGCGTGCGGGTCGCGCTCGCCGCGCCCAACGACACGTTCGCGCTGGTGCTGAAGGGCCCGGCGGGCTACGAGGTGCGCGACGCCCGCGGCCGGGTGATCGACGCCGGCGGCTACGGGCAGCCGGTCGCCGATGCGGCGCACGGCTTCGGCTTCGTGGTGCGGCCGTCGGACCAGTCGCGCACCGTCCGCTTCGCGATCGTCGCGCCGGTGACGGCGTCGAGCCAGGTGCGCGCGGGGATGGGCTTCGACGTCCAGACGGGCACGACGGTCGTGGGCACGTGGTACGAGGGCGCCGACCCGTCGCTCGCGCCGGACATCCTCAACCAGGCGCTCGAGATCCTGCGCTGGAACGGCGTGGCGCGGCTCCGGCAGACCGCGGCGCAGCGCGAGGACTTCCTCAAGAGCTCGCTGGCGGAGGCGGGCGGCCAGTACCGGCAGGCGCTGGCGGCGCTGCAGCAGTACAAGGAGACCCAGCACGCCACCGACCTGAGCGCCGAGGAGCAGGCGCTGCTGAACTCGCTGCAGATGTTCGAGCGCGAGAAGCAGGAGCGGCGCGAGTCGCTCGCCCTGCTCCAGGGCATCCTCGGGACGTCGTCGGACGGCAACGTGACGCTGGACGTGCTGAACCGCCTGGCGGCGATGCCCGACGTGGACAAGAACGCCGCCATCGCCTTCCAGATGCAGAACCTGCTCAAGCTCTACGACGACCGCCGCAGCATGACGGCCGGGACGCTCGGGCTGCGGGAGGACAACCCGTCGGTCCAGGCACTCGACCAGCGCATCCAGCAGGCCGGCCGCGCGCTGCGCCAGGCGGCGCTGGCGACCGAGCAGGGCATGCAGGCCGACGTCACGGCGCTCGACGCGCGCATCGCGGACCTGCGGACGCAGCTGGCGGGCTACCCGGGCAAGGAGACGCGGATCGGGCAGCTCGAGCTCGACGCGTCGCTCTACAACGACACCTACCGCTACCTGCTGACGCAGCTGCAGGCGGCGCAGATCTCGTCGGCCACCATCGCGCCGTACGTGGACATCGTGGAGACGGCGACCGTCGCCTCGCGGATCGGCATCGGCACGCGCCAGAAGGTGACGATCGGTCTGTTGATCGGGCTGTTCCTCGGGGTGGTGAGCGCGTTCTTCCTCGAGTACCTCGACCAGACGATCAAGTCGTCGGCCGACGTCGAGCGCGCGCTCGAGGTGCCGGTGCTGGGCCTCATCCCGGTGGACCCGCGCGGCGGCCACGAGGGCCGGCGCAACGGGCGCCGCGCCACGATCCCGCTGATCACCCGCTCGGCCCCCGACGACCCGACCAGCGAGGCGTACCGGGCGCTGCGGACCAACGTCACCTTCGTGCGCGCCGAGCAGCGCAGCCTGCAGGTCATCTGCGTCACCAGCCCCGGCCCCGGCGAGGGCAAGAGCACCACGGCCGCGAACCTGGCCATCACCCTGGCGCAGCAGGGCGCGCACACCCTGCTCGCCGACGCCGACCTGCGGCGCCCGCTGGTGCACCGGGCCTTCAACCTGGTGCAGGAGCCCGGGCTCACCGACATCCTGGTCGGCACCGCCACGCTGCGCGAGGCCGTCCGCCCCAACGTGATCGGCGGCCTCGACGTGCTGCCGGGCGGCGCGCTGCCGCCCAACCCGTCCGAGCTGCTGGGCTCCGAGGCCATGCACCGCCTCCTCGCCGAGCTGCGCTCCCAGTACGACTACGTCCTGTTCGACACGCCGCCGGCCCTCGCGGTGACCGACGCCACGGTGCTCGGCGCCGGCGCCGACGCCGTGATCCTGGTGCTGCGGGCGGGCGAGACCGAGGAAGCCGCCGCCCAGCGGGCGGTGGACCTGTTCCGGCGCGTGCAGGCCCGCGTGGCCGGCACCGTCCTCAACGGCGTCGAGAAGGCGCGCGACCGCTACTACTACTACGACTACGGGCACCCGTCGGGCACGCCCGGACGGCTGGCGGCGCTGCGGAACCGACTGGGGGTGTGAGAGAACTGGTCGGAAGTTGCACAGGTAGAAGTTGCCAGGGGTGGGTAGTGACAAGGGGTCAGTCTCCAGAAGACTGACCCCTTCGCACGTCCGGTCGTTCCGACCCGTCAGACCTGGATCAGCTGCTCCCGCCGCGTCCCGACGCCCACGTACCGGATCGGCGCGCCCGCCAGGGCCTCGATCCGGTCGAGGTATTGCCGGGCCCGGACCGGCAGGTCCTCGAGGCGTCGCGCCTCGCCGGTGCTCCGTTGCCACCCGGGCATCAGCTCGTAGACCGGCTCGACGCAGTCGAGCGCCGCCACGTTGTCCGGCAGGTCGTCGATCCGCTCCTCGCCCACGCGGTAGTGCGTACACACCGGCACCGTCTCGAAGCTGTCCAGCACGTCGAGCTTGGTCACCGCCAGGCCGGAGAGCCCGTTGACGCGCGCCGCGTAGCGGACCACCACCGCGTCGAACCAGCCGCAGCGCCGCGGTCGCCCGGTGGTCGCGCCGAACTCGTCGCCGAGCGCGCGGAGCCGCTCCCCCTCCTCCTTCGCCGCCTCGGTCGGGAGCGGGCCGTTGCCGACCCGCGTGGTGTAGGCCTTCACGATGCCGAGTACCGCGTCGATCGCCGTGGGCCCGATGCCCGCGCCCGCCGCCGCGCCGCCCGCGGTGGTGTGGGACGAGGTGACGAACGGGTAGGTGCCGTGGTCCACGTCGAGCAGCGCGCCCTGCGCGCCCTCGAGCAGCACGTGCCCGCCGCGGGCCAGCACGTCCGCGACCAGCTTGCCGGCGTCGGCCACGAACGGCAGCAGTCGCGGCGCCAGCGCCAGCAGCGGGCCTTCGACCTCCGCGGGCTCGCACCGCTTCGCCGAGCCCGAGAGCGCCAGCATCGCGTTGGCGCGCTCGCACCCGGCCCGCACCAGCTTCGCGACGATCTCGGGGTGCCGCAGGTCCCCGACCCGGACCCCGCGTCGCCCGTACTTGTCCTCGTACGCCGGGCCGATGCCGCGGCTCGTGGTCCCGATCTTCTTGCTGCGCGCGCTCTCGGCGTCGAGCAGCTTGTGGTAGGGGAGCACCAGGTGCGCGCGGTCGCTGACCGTGAGCCGCCCCTCGACCGCCACGCCGCGCCCCACCAGGGCGTCGATCTCGTGGAACAGGGTCTCGGCGTCGAGCACCACGCCGTTGCCGATGACGCAGCCCGTGCCGGGATGGAGGATGCCGGCGGGAATCTGGTGCAGCACGAACTCGCCGCCCGGGGCGTCCACGGTGTGGCCCGCGTTCGCGCCGCCCTGGTAGCGCACCACGAGCTGGGCGCGCTCGGCGAGGGCGTCCACGACCTTCCCCTTGCCCTCGTCGCCCCACTGGGCGCCGACGACGACGATGCAGCGGACGTCGGGGGAGAACACGAAGAGAAGGGTGTGAGGGTGTAGGGTGTAGGGTGGCCTACGCGGCAGCCTGGAGGCCGGCGCGGGCCAGGAGGTCCGCGACCCGCGCCTTCTGGCGGGCGTCGAGCGGCACCAGGGGCGGACGGACGGGCCCGCCCGCGAGGCCCACCAGGTCCATCGCCGCCTTCACGCCGGGCACGCCCAGCTCGCCGACGATCTCGCGCGCGAGCGGCACCAGCCGCTCCTGCTCGGCGCCGGCCGCGCGGCGGTCGTCGGCGCGGAAGGCACGGTACAGCGTGGCGCACGTTTCGGCGGCGAAGCACGCCACCGCGAGGATCCCCCCGTCGGCTCCCATCTCCAGCGCCGGGTAGAACAGCGAGCCCGTGCCGACCAGCGCGCGGAGCCGCGGCGCCGCCGCCCGGTAGGCGGCCAGCAGCTTGAGGTCTCCGGACGAGTCCTTGAAGCCCACGACCCGCTCGTGCTCGGCCAGCGAGCGGAGCACGCCGTCCTGCAGCATCACGTGGGTGTGCTTGGGGATGTTGTACACGAGGAGCGGGATCGGACTCGCGTCGGCCACCCGCAGGAAGTGGCCCACCAGCGCCGCCGGCGACAGCGATGGCCCGAAGTAGGCGGGCGGGCGCACCAGCGCGGCGTCCGCGCCGGCCGCCGCGGCGCGCTCGGTGGCGCGGATCGTGGCGCGGGTGGACTCGGCGCCCGTGCCCGCCACGAGCCAGCGGTCCTCCGGCACCACGTCCCGCAGCCATTCGACCAGCCGCGCCTGCTCCTCGCCGTCGAGGAGCGGGCCCTCGCCGGTCGAGCCCGACACCACGATGCCGTGGAGGCCGCGCGCCAGCAGCTCCCGCGCGGTCGAGCGGAGCACGACCGGCGCGACGTCGCCGGTCTGGGCGTCGAACGGCGTGGTGACCGGCGCCAGCACTCCGTGCAGCGCTTCGGCCTTCACGACGGGAGCATGCTCGACAGGTCGTCCGTGAAGCCCTCGGGGCGGTCGGGGGCCGGCGCCCGCGCCGCGGACTCGCGCTCGACCGGGGCCTTCGTCCCCCGCGTCATCCGCGAGCGGCGGCGGAACGTCTTCATCTGCAGCTCGAAGTCGGACGGGTTGGTGGCGTGCGCCACCGCGCTGTCGTAGTCCACCACGTCCTGCTGGACCAGCTCCATCAGGTGCTGGTCGAACGTCTGCATCCCGTACTGCTCCCGCCCCTCGGCGATGAACTCCCGGATCTCGCCGGTGCGGTTCTTGTCGAGGATCAGGTCCTTGATCGTGGCGGTGACCAGCATGACCTCCACCGCCGCCGCCCGGCCGTGGCCGTCCTTGCGCCGCAGCAGCCGCTGCGAGACCACCGCGTGGAGCGTGTCGGCGAGCCGCAGCCGCACGATGTCCTGCTCCTCCGGCGGGAACATCGCGATGATGCGGCTGATGGTCGTGGTCGCGTCGGGGGTGTGCAGCGTGGACACCAGCAGGTGGCCCGTCTCGGCCGCCTTCATCGCGGTGTCCACGGTCTCGGCGTCGCGCATCTCCCCGATCAGGATCACGTCGGGGTCCTGCCGCAGCGCCGCGCGGAGCCCGGTGCGGAAGCTCTCCGTGTCGGTGCCCACCTCGCGCTGCGTCAGGCTGCAGTTGATGTCGCGGTGCAGGAACTCGATGGGGTTCTCGAGCGTGACGACGTGCTTCTGCTGGGTGCGGTTGATGCAGTCGATCATCGCCGCCATCGTCGAGCTCTTGCCGCTGCCGGTCGCCCCGGTCACCAGGATCATCCCGCGCTCGGCCGCCGCGATGGTCCCGAGCACCGGCGGCAGGTGCAGCGACTCGAAGGTCGGCACCTCGAACGGGATCACGCGCATCACGATCATGAACGACGAGCGCTGCCGCAGGATGTTCACCCGGAAGCGGCCGATGCCCGGCGCGCCCCACGAGCAGTCGTAGTCCTGGATGCGGTCGATCCGCGCCTGGTCTTCGACGTTGGGGATGAACTGGAGCGCGATCGCCTTGGTCTGCTCCGGCGTGAGGCGCTGCTTGGTGAGGGGGACCAGCTTTCCGTCGATGCGCGCGCGGAACACGTCGCCCGCCTTGATGTGCAGGTCCGACGCCCCGCGATCGACCGCCGCCTTGATGATCTTCTCCATTCAGTACCCCGCGCCCGTGTCCACCACGTTCAGCAGCTCGCGCCCGTCCCGGTACCGCGCCCAGTTGTCCAGCACCAGCGCCTGCTCGCGCGCCCAGAAGCCCGTCGTCGCCGCGGCGACGTGCGGGTGCACCAGCACCTGCGGGTGGCGCCAGAACGGATGCTCCGGCGGCAGCGGCTCGCGGTCGAACACGTCCAGCGCCGCGCCCCGGAGCTTGCCCGTCGCCAGCGCCGCCAGGAGCGCCGCCTCGTCCACGACCGCGCCGCGCGACACGTTCACCAGCACCGCGCCGTCGGCGAGCCGCGCCAGCTCCGCGGCGCCGATCGCCGCGCGGGTGTGCCCGGTGAGCGGCGCGGCCACCACCAGGGCCGCCGCGCCCTCGAGCGCCCACGCCGCCTGGCCCTGGCCCACGACCGGCACGCCCGCCGGGCCGCCCAGCGCCGGACGCCGGCGCACGCCCCGCACCTCGGCCCCGAGCGCCGCCAGCTTCGCCGCCACAGCGCGCCCGATGCCGCCGAGGCCGTAGACCGCCACGCGGCTCCCCGCCAGCTCGCGGAACGGGCTCGGCAGGCCGGTCAGCTCGCCCTTCGCCCAGCGCCGCTCGCGCTGCGCCGCCGCGGCGAGGTCCATGCCGCGGAAGAAGTGCAGCACCGCGGCGAGCACCCACTCGGCGATGGGCTCGGCGTGCACGCCCGCCGAGTTGGTGAGGACGACGCCCGACTCCCGCAGCGCCGCCGTCAGGCTCCCGCTCACGCCGGCGGCGGCCGAGTGCACCCAGCGCAGCGTGCCCCGGCCCGCCTGGAGCACGGGCTCCCCGACGCCCCACCCAATGTATATCTCCGCCCCCCGGGCAACAGCCACGGCCTCGGGCGAGCCGGCGGCGCCGTCGCCGTCGCTGTCGCTCGCGGCCGCCACCGACTCTACCCGCCAGCCGGTGCCGCCCGCCGCCGCCAGGGCCTGCACGAACGACTCCGGGGGCCGCCACAGCGGGCGCTGCGACGACAGGTCCAGGATCAGGCGGCGAGGGGGGGGCGCGGTCACGCCGCCGGAGCCCCGGCCGGCGCGAAGCCCATCACGTCGCGCACCCGGCGCATCGTCTCCTCGGCGAGCGCCCGGCAGCGCTCGGCGCCGGCGGCCAAGATCTCGCGCACCCGCTCCGGGCGCGACTTCAGCTCCAGCGCTCGCTCCCGGATGGGGGCGAGCACCGCTATCATATTGTCCGCCAGCAGGCGCTTGCACTCGAGGCATCCCCAGCCCGCGGTCCGGCATTGCACCGCGACGTGCTCCACCTGGGCCGGCGTGGAGAGGTGCTGATGCAGGGAATAGATGTTGCAGATCTCCGGCGTGCCCGGGTCGCGGCGCGTCTTGCGCGCCGGATCGGTCATCGCCGGCTTGAGCTTCTCCCAGATCACCTCCGGCGTGTCGAGCAGGCCGATGGTGTTGCCGAGGCTCTTGGACATCTTCGCCTTGCCGTCGAGTCCGACGATGCGGCGGGCCTTCGAGAGCAGCGGCTGGGGCTCGGGGAAGAGCTCGGTCCCGTAGCGCGCGTTCCAGCGTCGCGCGATCTCGCGGGCGAGCTCGAGGTGCTGGAGCTGGTCCTCGCCGACGGGGACGCGGTCGGCCAGGTAGAGCAGGATGTCGGCCGCCTGGAGGATGGGATAGTTCAGGAGCCCGGCGGGCACGGTTTCCTCGCGGGCGGACTTGTCCTTGAACTGGGTCATCCGCTCCAGCTCGCCCAGCGGCGTGACGGCGCCGAGGGCCCAGGCCAGCTCCGTGTGCTGGGGCACGTGCGACTGGACGAACAGCGTGGCGCGCCCGGGGTCGATGCCCGCGGCGAGCAGTCCCACGGCCATTTCCAGCGTCCGGCCGGCCAGCTCGCCCGGCTCGTACGGCTGGGTGATGGCGTGGAGGTCCACGATGCTGAAGAGGCACTCGTGATCCGACTGGAGGGCGACCCAGTTCCTCACCGCGCCGAGATAGTTGCCGATGTGCAGCTCGCCCGAGGGCTGGATGCCGCTGAAGACCCGATGCATCCGCCGAAGCTAAGGACGCCCGGGAGGCGTGGCAAGTGAATCTCGAGGCACGCCAACTGCTGGCCGCGGCGCAACTTGCGGCCGATCGGGCCGCGGCGTTCCTGCGTCGCGAGGAGGGGCGCCGCGGACCCGCCGAGTGGGCGGAGAAGGGCCGCGCCGACTTCGTCACCGAGGTGGACCGGGAGGCGGAGCGGCTGATCGCCGAGACGCTGACGCGGGCCTTCCCCGGCGGCGTCATCGTGGGCGAGGAGCTGACGCCTGCCGCGGCGGGCGCGGGCGCGGCGCAAATGCCCCCCGGGCTCGCCTGGGTCGTGGACCCGCTCGACGGCACGACGAACTTCCTGCACCGGTTTCCCTTCTACGCCGTGTCCATTGGCGCGCTGGTGGACCGGCAGCCGGTGGCGGCCGTGGTGCACCACGTGGTGCCGCGCATCCGCTACCACGCCACCAAGGGCGGCGGCGCCTGGCAGGGCGAGACCCGGCTCCACGTGTCGGCGGTGACCGAGCCGCGGCAGGCGCTGATCGGGACGGGATTTCCCTACCGGTTCATGGACCAGTGGCCGCAGTACCGCGAGCAGTTCGGGGCCGTGATCGCGAACGCGGGGGGCGTCCGCCGGCCGGGCTCGGCCGCGCTCGACCTGTGCGACGTCGCGGCCGGCCGGTTCGACGGCTTCTGGGAGCTGTCGCTCGCGCCGTGGGACGTCGCCGCCGGCACGCTGATCGTCCGCGAGGCGGGCGGCTCGGTGACCGGCCTCGCGGGCGAGCAGGACGTCGTCCGCCAGGGCCCCATCGTGGCGGGGAATCCGACCATACACGCCTGGCTCCTGAAGCTGTTGAACGACCCCGACGCCTCACCTCTCACCTAGACTTCTCACCTCTCACGTGAACGTCTCACTTCTCACCTCTCACCTCTCACTGCCGGCACGCCAATGTCCCTCGTAGAGTGTGTCCCCAATTTCAGTGAGGGCCGTAACGCCGAGGTCCTCGACGCCCTCCGCGCAGCCCTCACCTCCGTCCCAGGCGTCCGGCTCCTCGACGCGCAGGCGGACCCCAGCCACAACCGCTCGGTGTTCACGATGGTGGCGCCTCCCGAGGCGGCGCTCGAGGCGGCGTTCCGCGCCGTGCGTCTCGCGTCCCAGCGCATCGACCTCAGGCACCACAAGGGTGAGCATCCGCGGATGGGTGCGGCGGACGTGGTCCCGTTCATCCCGCTCGAGGGCGTGACGATGGACGACTGCGTCGCGCTGGCGAAGCGGCTGGGCGAGCGGATCGGGGCCGAGCTGGCGATCCCGGTCTTCCTCTACGAGCGCGCGGCGTCGCGGCCCGACCGCCAGAACCTGGCGGACATCAGGAAGGGCGAGTT
>DASPSV010000233.1:0-9051 GCA_035623755.1 Gemmatimonadales bacterium | reverse complement strand
CGGCGCCCGCTCGCTGGTGGCAGAGCTGGTGGGGCGCGAGCGCGAGTTCGCCGCGATCCTCGCCGCGTGGGCGGGCGCGCGGCGCGCGCCGGGGCGCCACCTCCACGTTTCGGGCGGCCCGGGCCTGGGGAAGACGCGGCTGCTGCAGGACATCCTCGCGCGGCTGCGCGCGACTGGCGCGCGCGCCCTGTACGTGCGCGCCAACCCCGGCACGCGCAACGTCGCCTACGCGTTCGCGAGCGACCTCGCGGCCCGGGTGGCCGCGCTGCCCGGCGCCATCGGCATCTCGCCGGCCTGCGCCGCGGCGCTCGTGGCCCTCAATCCGGCGCTGGCGTCGCGGTTCGCGGCCTCACCCGAGCGCGCGGACGGCGACGAGGCGCTGCGCCACCGCACCAGCGCGCTCGGCGAGCTGCTGGCCGCCGCCGCGGGCGAGAGCCCGGTGGCGCTGCTCCTCGACGACGTGCACTGGGCCGACGCCGCCTCGCGCCAGGTGCTGCGCGGCCTGCTGCCCAAGCTCGAGGAGTTCCCCGCGCTGGTGGTGACCGCCTCGCGTCCCGGCGTGTCCGACGACCTCGCCGCGCCCGGCGAGGGGCTCCTGGCCCTGGCGCCACTCACCGAGAGCCAGACCACCGCGCTCCTGGCGAGCCTCGCCAGCATTCCGCCGGAGCCGTGGTGGGCCGAGGTCTGCCTCGCGCTGCACGCCGGGAGCCGCGGCGTGCCGCTCCTCGCGCTCGAGATGCTCCAGCTGGCGATGGAGCGCGGCCACCTGGCGCGGGACGAGACCGGGTGGAGCTGCCACGATCCGGGCGCGTTGCTCGCCCAGGTGCGCGAGGGCGGCCCGCTGCGCTACCGCATTTCGCAGCTCAGGCGCGAGGAGCGGTGGCTGCTGCTGCTCCTCGCGCTGGCCGGCACGCCGCTCGGGGTCGTGCCGCTGGCCGGCGCGGCGGGCCGCGCGCCGGACGACGTGGACGAGGACCTGAACCACCTCGAGCAGCGTGGCCTGCTGGCCCGCGCCGGGGGGGACTGGGAGCCCGCGCACGACGAGATCTCGCGCCTGGTGGAGGAGCAGTCGGAGCCCGAGGGGCTGCGCGCGGCGCACGCGGCCCTCGGCCAGCTGTTCGAGCGGCAGTCGGCGCAGGAGCCCCAGCTGCTGCCGCGCTGCGCGCAGCACTGGCAGGCGGCCGGGCGCGCGGTGGAGGTGGGCGAGGCGCTGCGCCGCTGGGTGGCGCGGGCCCGGCGCGCGGGCGACCGGCGCCCGGTGGCGGCCCTCGCCGCCGAGCTGCTGGGCGAGGGCACGTCGCCCGAGGCGCGCGCGCGGCTGGTACGGCGGCTGCCGGCGCACCACAGGATCGGGCTCGACACCCCGCGGCGGATCGCGGCCGTCGCCGTGGCCGCGTTGCTCGTCGCGGCGGGCGCGACGGCGCTCGCGCTCCGCACCGAGCGGGAGCCCGACGCCGTCCTCGTCGTGCTCCGGCCGGCCGGCGGCGACAGCGCGGCGCCGTACGGCGTCCCCCTCTCGCTCGAGGCGCTAACGGGCACGTCGCTCGACCTGCGGCGCGCGCGGCGGGCGCCGACCGGGCTGCCGCCCCGGGTGGCGATCGTGCGCGGGTTCTACGAGCCGCAGCCGGGCGGCGACCAGTGGGTGTTCGGCCGAACCTCTGCCGACTCCGGCGGTGAGGACATCTACCTGCTCCCGGCCGGTGGCACCGAGCGCCGCCTCACCTTCACGCCGGGCGACGACCTGGGTCCGCACTGGTCCCCCGACGGCAAGAGGATCGTCTACTCGACAGACCAGTGGAGCCAGGAGAGCCACAGCAGCATCGCGGTGATGGACGTCGCGACTCGGCGCGTGCAGCGCCTCACGGCGTCGGATACGCGCGACGTCTATCCGGTGTGGTCGCCCGACGGGACGCGCATCGCGTTCGTGCGCACCTACTACGACGAGCGCGATCGCGCGGTGTGCTGGGTCGCAGCCGACGGCACGTCGTCGCAATGCGTGGCGACGCCGGGACTGAGCCCCGGGACCGTCACCGGGTGGCGCGACGCCGACAGCTTGCTGGTGTTCGGCCAGGCCGAGGACGGCTCCGGGAGGGTCGCGACGCTGGACCTCGCGTCGGGGCGTGTGGCGTTCGAGCGGGCGGCGGCGTGGGTGACCCTCAGCGACGACGGCCAATGGCTCCTGTGCGCATGCACGGCCGGCCGGGCCGACCTCCAGGTGCTGCGCCTCGTCCCGCTGGACCGGCCCGACCGCTCGATCCGGCTCGACGGCGCCGGCCAGGTGGCGGAGCAATCGGTCGTGGTGCGCGTCCCGGCCGATCGCGCGCGGCCGTTCCTCCACCGCCTCACCATCGGCGCACCCGCCGACAGCACGGTGTCCCTCGGCGCGCCCTACCGGCTGGTCGCGACCGGCGTGGATTCGCGCGGCGACCGGATGGCGGAGATCCCGCTCCTCACGTGGCGCAGCAGCGATCCGTCAGTGGCCACCGTGGACACGCTGGGCGTGGTCCACCCGCGGCGGGCCGGGGAATTCACCGTGACCGCGTCGGCCGGCGGCTGGAGGAAGGTGAGCGCGCCGCTCGTGGTGCGTCCGCCGGCGCCGGTCTCACCGGTGGCGGAGGACTGGACGGGTCCGCTCTCCGTCCGCTGGGACCCGTTCGGGGACCCGATGCCGGCGGAGACGACCGGCCCGGGCGGCGTGCGGGCCCTCTGGCATCACGGCGACAGCAGCTTCGCGAGCGGCGTGTACGGCCGCCGCTCGCTGGACGGCCGGCGCGGCCTCGCGGTCGAGACGCGCGTGTCGACGCCCGTGGACCGGCCCACATGGCAGACGCTGGACATCGGCCTTCACGGCGCCGTGGACTCCGCCGCGCTCGCGCGGTGGGATCACCGCACGGGCGCGGCGCCGGAGCCGCTCGAGATGGGCCACCTCTGCGCAACCGTCTTCCCCGGCGGCGAAGGGCTGGCGCGGCGCAACACCCTCGGGCTCCTCGCCGTCACCGGCCGGCGCTACCCCGTGGATCCGGCGCTGGGCTCGGGCCGCTGGTGGACGCTGCGCCTGCAGCTCTTCCCGGACGGGCGCTGCGGCGTGGCCGTCAACGGCCGCGCGGTGGCGATCCTGCCCGAGCCGATCCGCCTCGACCGGCGGTTCGTCGTGGTGCTGCAGGGCTACTCGTACCACACCCTGATGCTGGTCGGCCCGCTCGCGGTGTGGGAGGGTGTGCCGGGCGGCGTGGACTGGGAGAAGGTCCCGCCGCGCTAGCCCGGGCCCGTCAGTCCGTCTTGTCGCCGTGCACGTCGAGATGCGTCAGCACCGCCTCCTCCGCGTCGTCGCGCGCGCGCAGGTGATGGCCGTGGGCGACGTGCGCGTGGTGCGCGGCGCTGGCGTGATCGCCCTTGTCGTGGTGCTTCGCGGCCTCGCGGTGGTGCTTCGCGGCCTTCTCGTGGTGCGCGGCGGCGCGGCGGTGATGCTCGGCGGCGTTGCTGGGGGTCATGGGGGCTCCCGGGCTGGGCCGTCCCCGTGCTTCCCGAGCGTCGGGGGCACCGGACGGCCCGGCCAATCTGCGCCGGGCAGGTCGTCGATCGCGTGAGGAACGTGTAAAGATCGGGTACCGGCGGCCCGTCGCCCGACCCCCCGGCCGCACCTTGCGGCGCCTTGCTGACCCGCCAGCCAGAACCGTAGCTTCTCGACTGCACGATCGATCGGCTCGGCCTGACGGACGGTGACCGAGGGGCGGTGCGTTTCCTGCCCCCAACGTGCACACCGGAGCGTCTAGCGCGCGTCTAATGCCGGACGACTCACAGGCTCCATCCACGGGCGGCCCGGTCCTCGCCCTCCGGACCCTGGGCTGCGCGGCGCTGGAACGCGCGTCCGGCGACGGGAGCCGCGTGCTGCTCCTCGGCCCCGGCAAGACGCTCGGCGTCCTCGCCTACCTCGCCTGCGCGGCCGGCCGCACCGCGAGCCGCGACCACCTCACCGACCTGCTGTGGTCGGAGCTGGACCCCGACGCCGCGCGCCACAGCCTCCGCCACGCCCTGTGGCTGCTGCGCCAGCACCTCGGCGACGACGCCATCACCGCCACTGACGGCGGCCTCACCCTCGCCGCGCCGCTCGACTCGGACCGCGACGCGTTCCTCGCCGCCGTCGAGCGCCAGGACCTCGAGCGCGCCGTGGAGCTCTACCGCGGCGATTTCCTGCCGAGCTTCGCCGCGCCCGGCGCCGCCGACTTCGAGCAGTGGGCCGACGTCGAGCGCTCGCGCCTGCGGCACCAGTTCCTGCGCGCGGTCGAGGCCGTGGTCCGCGACTGGCTCTCGCGCGGCCGGCTGCGCAAGGCGCGCCAGCTCGCCGCGCGGGTGCGCGACTCGGACCGCCGCAACGAGGCCGCCTGGCGTCTGGTGGTCGAGTGCGTCCTCGCGGCCGACGACCTCGTCGCCGCCGAGCTGGAGATCCACCAGCTCGAGGAGCAGCTCGCGGCGGAAGGCCGGCCGCCGGAGCCGGCCACGAGCCGGACCATCGCCCGCGTCCGCGCCCGCTCGGGGCAGGGCGCGGAGGACGGCGGCGCCGGCCGGCCGGCGCTCGTGGCGGAGCTGGTGGGCCGCGAGCGGGAGTTCGGCGAGATCCTCGCCGCCTGGGACCGCGCGCGGCACGGCGCCGGCCGCCACCTGCGGCTCGCCGGCGCCGCGGGCCTGGGCAAGACGCGGCTCCTGGCCGACGTGCACGCGCGGCTCCGCTCGCTGGGCGCGACCGCGGTACACGTGCGCGCCAACGCCGGCGAGCAGCGCATCCCGTTCGCGCTCCTGTCCGAGCTGGCGCTCGCCCTCTCCGCGCTCCCGGGCTCGGCCGCGCTCTCGCCCGGCACCGCCGGCACGCTGGTCGCGCTCGATCCGCGGCTCTCGAGCCGCTGGACCGCCGCGCCCGACCGGTCGGCGGAGTCCGACGCGCTGCGCCGCCGCGGCGCCGCTCTCGAGGAGCTGGTGGCCGCGGTCGCCGACGAGCAGCCGGTCGCGGTGCTCGTGGACGACCTGCACTGGGCCGACGCCGAGTCGCGGCAGGCGCTCGCGGCCGTGCTGCCCCGGCTGGCCCGGCACCACGCGCTGGTCGTCACCGCCGAGCGCCCCGGGTCGGCTGCCGAGGTCGGCGCCGCCGACACCGAGTCCCTCGCGCTCGAGCCGCTGACGTCGCCCGAGACCGCGGCGCTGCTCGCGAGCCTGGGCGCCCTCCCGGCGGAGCCGTGGGCCGCGTCGCTGCCGCGGGACCTGCACGCCGCGGCCCGCGGGTCGCCGCTGCTGGTGCTCGAGACGCTGCGGCTCGCGCTCGAGCACGACGTGCTGACGCGCGCGGACGGCGCGTGGGGCTGCCCCGACCCCGCCGCGCTCGGCGCCGAGCTGGCGCGGGGCGCCGCGCTCCGGCGCCGCATCGCGGACCTCGAGCGGCACCAGGCGTGGCTGCTCCTGCTGCTGGCGCTCGCGGGCGCGCCGATGCCCGCCGCGCAGCTCGCCGCGGCCACCGGGCGCGAGGAGCCGGCGGTCGGCGACGACCTCACGATGCTCGAGGTCCGCGGCCTCGTGGCCCGCGACCGCGGCGAGTGGCAGCCGGGGCACGACGAGATCGCCGCGCTGGCGGTCGAGGGCGCGGGCGCCGGGACGCTCGACGCCGCGCACCGGGCGCTGGGCCGCGCGTTCGTGTCGGGCGCGGGCGATGACGCGAACCTCCTCAAGCGCGCGGGCAAGCACCTCGCCGTCGCGGACGACGAGGCGGGCCTCAAGGGCGCGTTCGAGCGCTGGGCGCGGCTCGCGCGGCGGCGCGGCGACCAGCGCGGGCTCGGCACGCTGGCCGCGGACTTCCTCGGCGAGGCCGCGGGCCGCGCGCCGGTGCGGCTCGCCTCGAGCCTGCCGCTGGCGGCGCGGGCGGCGTTCGTGCGGCGGCGCACCGTGGCGGCCGCGGCGGTCGTCGGCACGCTCGCCGCCGTCGCCGGCGCGTGGGCGGTGTTCAAGCCCGCGCCGCCGCCGCCCGACGCGGTGCTGCTCGCCGTCTCGGAGGTCGACCGCGACAGCGCGCTGGTCTACGAGATGCCGCTCCGCCGCGAGCGGGTGGCGGCCGGACGCGCGCTCGACGTCGCCCGCGCCGGCACGGCGCTCCCGCGGCTCTCGCGCGCCGCGGCGGCGTCGTTCCAGGTCGGCCCGTTCGTCGCGGCGCCCGGCGGCGGGCGGTGGGCCTACTCCCGCATCGTCGCCGACTCCGGAGGGTCGGAGCTGTTCGTGGCGGACCGCGACGGGGCGGAGCGCCGGCTCACCTTCAGCCCCAAGGACGACGGGAACCCCGACTGGAGCCCCGACGGCCGGACGATCGCGTTCCAGTCCTCGCGGTGGACGCCCTCGGGGCGGAGCAACGTGACGCTGCTCGACCTGGCGAGCGGCCGGGTCACGCGCCTCACGGCGGGCGACAGCTCCGACGGCGCTCCCAAGTGGAGCCCCGACGGCACGCGGCTCGCGTTCTCGCGGCAGCCGTTGCTGGGCGAGGCCGGCGCCGACGGGCAGCCTCCGGGCTTCGACCTCTGCTGGGTCGCCGCGGGCGGCGGCCGGCCGCACTGCTTCTCGCCCGCGTGGCCCGCCCTGTCGTTGCTCGCGTGGTACGACGCCCACCAGGTGCTCGTGACGGTGCGGGACACGTCGGGGGCCTCCTCGCTCGTGCGGGTGGACCTCGAGACGCGGGAGGCCCGGTGGGTCAGCCGCGAAATGAACGGCTTCTTCGCGTCCAGCGCCGACGGCCGGTGGATCGCCTGCCTGTGCGAGCGGCGCGGCGTCGCGGGCACGGCGTGGTACGTCTTCGCCACCGACCGGCCCGACCTCGCCGCGCGGATGCGCGTGCCGGGCGACGACCGCGCCACCCGGCTCCAGTGGCTGCGGAGCGCGCCGCCCTCGTACCTCGACCGCCTGCGGATCGCGGCGGTCGCGCCGGTGCCGCTGGGCGGCGTGGCGCGGCTCAAGGCGCGCGGCTACGACCCGGGCGGCCGCGAGCTGCCGGTCGCCGTCCTCGCCTGGCGCTCGGCCGATCCCTCGGTGCTGAGCGTGGACAGCGCCACCGGCGACGTCACGCCGCGCCGGATCGGATCCGCGGTGGTCCACGCGTCGGCGGGCGGGTGGCGCGAGGACTCGGTGCGGGTCGAGGTCGCCGCGCCGTCGTCCGCGACGGTGATGAGCGAGGACTGGAGCCGCGGGCTGATCGACTGGGTGCCCTTCGGCGACCCGCTGCCGGTCGTGACCACGGGCGCGGACGGCCAGCTGGCGTTCTGGAACAACGGCGACGGGAGCTACTACAGCGGCGCCTACTCGCGTCAGGGCTTCGGCGGCGGATCGGGGCTGGGCGTCGAGGCGGTGATCGCGAGTCCCGTGAACGCGTACCAGGACCAGATCGCGATCGTGACGCTCCTGGCCTGGACCGACTCCGGGTCGGTGGCGACGTGGGACCACCGCGGCGGATCGCTGCCCCAGGCCGGCGCGCCGAACTGCGGCTTCCAGTATCCGCCCGCGGACGGGCCGGCCGCGATGCTCACGGTCGGCGTCTCGGGAGAAGGCGCGGGCCGGGTCGTGGCGCTGGGGCCGATGCTCCGGCGGCGCCCGTACCGGGTGCGCATCCAGCTGTTCCCCGACGGGCGGTGCGGCTTCGCGGTGGACGGCCGGCCGCTGTTCGTCGCGCCGCTCCCGCTCGTGACCGCGGCGCCCTACCACCTCGTGCTGCAGGGCAAGTCGGTCGGCACCAGGATGCTGGTGGGGCGCGTCGAGATGTGGACCGGTGTGAGGCCCGGCGTGGACTGGTCGCGCGCGCCGCGGGGGCGTTAGCGCCGGCCCGCGCCCTCGTGCCGTCGGCGCGCGGCGCCGGCCCGCCTACGGGACGCCGATCTCGATGCCGATGATGCAGATGTTGGCGGTCGCGCCGCCGGTGTTGAACGTGAAGCTCGGCGTCATGGTGCCCGTGACCTTCCACTCCGTCGCCGTGTCGAGGTCGTTGCCCTCGTTGTTGTTGAGGAGCAGCGTGTAGCCGCTCCCGGCGTGGAAGGCGAACGAGCCGTTGATGGTCGTTGCCGCGAACGTCGCGTTGCCGGTCAGGATCGGGTTCAGCCCCGGGGTCAGCGTGATCGAGCTCACGTTCTGGTTCAGGATGACGGAGCTGCCGGTCTGGATGATCGCGTCGGAGCCGTTCGTGCCCGTCGTCGCCATCCCGGTCACGTAGTCGAGCGTCCAGGTGAAGTCCGTCAGCAGGGTGTCGTCGCCGCCGTAGTCCACGGCGGTCGAGGCCGACGTCGTGCTGGTCATCAGCGTCCGGTACACCGAGAGCCGCCGCGACCCGGTGCAGGTGCCGCAGCCGGGGATCTCGTTCATCGTCACGTCGGTCACCAGCGTCCAGGTGACGCCGGCGGTGGTGACGGTCGGCGCGATGGGGATCCCGCCCTCCTTGCGGGCGGCGAGCGTCAGCAGGTAGAGGCGCGGCGTTCCGGCCGAGCCCGTGAACGTGACCGAGCCCGTGGTATACGGCCCCTTCCCGACGCTGTAGTTGCCCGTCTGGTTGGTGATCGCGACGGTGGTCGCGACGCCCGTCGCGGTGAACGTCACCGGGCTGCCTGCCAGGCCCGTCGCCGTGGCCGTGAGCGTGTTCGTGCCCGCCGTCGTGCCCAGCGTCCAGCTCGTGACCTGCGCGATGCCGCCCGCGTTGGTCGTGACGGGCGAGGTGGGGACGACGGTGCCGCCGCCGCCCGTGACAGCGAAGGTCACGGCGACGCCGCTCACCACGTTGTTGTTCGCGTCGCGCACGATCACCGAGGGCGGCACCACCACCGCCGTCCCGGTGCGCGCGGTCTGGTTGTTCCCCGCGTTGAGGGCGATCTGCGTCGCCGGGCCGGCCGTGCCCGTTGCCGTGAACGTCACCGGCGAGCCCGTGAGCCCGGCCGACGTGGCCGTCAGCGTATTCGCGCCCGCCGTCGTGCCCAGGGTCCAGGTCGTGACCTGGGCGATGCCGCTCGCGTTGGTCGTGACCGCCGACGTCGGTGACACTGTCCC
>DASPSV010000232.1:0-3988 GCA_035623755.1 Gemmatimonadales bacterium | reverse complement strand
GCCGTGGCCGCCGACCTCGAGCTGATGCAGGGGACGCTGGACCTGCTGGTCCTCAAGGCGCTGACGTGGGGGCCGATGCACGGCTACGCGGTCGCCCGCTGGGTACGGGACACGACGGAGGAGGACCTCCTCGTCGAGGAGGGCGCGCTCTACACGTCGCTGCACCGGATGGAGCGCCGGGGGTGGATCGCCGCCGAGTGGGGCCTCTCCGACAACAACCGCCGGGCGAAGTTCTACCAGCTGACGGCCGCGGGGCGCCGCGAGCTGCGGGCGCAGAGCACCGCGTTCTCGCGCTACGCGACGGCGCTCTTCAAGGTGCTGCAGACGGCGTGAGGGGCCGCCGGTGACCCGCTGGCCCGGCCTGCGCCGGGTGTTCCGGCTCGGCCGCGCGGCCGACGTGGAGCGCGAGGTGGAAGAGGAGCTGCAGCTCCACCTCGACCTCGCGGCGGCGGACCTCGTGGCGCGCGGCCTTGCGCCGTCGGACGCACGGCGGGAGGCGGAGCGACGCTTCGGGGACGTCGCCTCGGCCCGGCGGCGGCTGGTGGCCATCGACCGCGACCGGACGCGGATGGAGCGTCGCGCCGACTGGTGGGGCGCGCTGCGGCAGGATCTGGGATATGCAGCCCGCGGGCTGCGCCTCAGGCCGGGCTTCGCGCTCGCGGTGGTGCTCACGCTCGGCCTCGGCATCGGCGCCAACGCCACGATGTTCGGGATCGTGGACCGGCTCCTGTTGCGGCCGCCGGCGTACCTCGCGCACCCGGAGCGCGTGAACCGGGTCTGGTTCATCCGGAACTTCGACGGCAAGCCGTTCCCCAACGTCAACACGTCGTACCGGCGCTACCTCGACGTCCGGAAGATGACCGCGTCGTTCGACGTCGTGGCGGTGTTCCTCGATCCCTCGCTGGCCGTCGGCAGCGGCGCCGCGGCGCAGGAGGAGCACGTCCTAGGCGTCAGCGCGAGCTACTGGCGGCTGTTCGACATGCGGCCGGAGCTCGGCCGGTTCTTCACCGAGGACGAGGACCGGGAGCCGACCGGCACGACGGTGGCGGTGCTGGGCTACGACTACTGGCGCACGCGCTACGGCGCCCGGCGGGACGTGCTGGGCAGCGCGCTGCGGGTCGGCGAGCGCGATTACACGGTGATCGGCGTGGCGCCACCGGGCTTCATGGGCACCGCGATGGGCGCCGCCGCGCTGATCCTGCCCATCACGGCGACGGTCGCCGAGACCGGAACGCCGCCGCAGCGGCTGCGGACCTACTCGTGGCAGTGGCCGCAGGTGTTCGTCCGCCGGCGGGAAGGCGTGAGCGTAGCGGCGGCGACGGCGGACCTCACGCTGATGTACGAGCGAAGCTACGCCCAGCAGGTGGCGGAGAACCCGCACTCCCTGCCCCTCGCGCTGGCGCGGCCGCGCGCGGTGGCCGCGCCGGTGCTGCGGGACCGCGGGCCGGGCGGATCGGACGAATCGAAGGTGGCCGTGTGGCTGGTGGGCGTCGCGGCCATCGTGCTGATCATCGCGTGCGCGAACGTGGGCAACCTGCTCCTGGCGCGGGCGTTCGGGCGGCGGCGCGAGATCGCCGTGCGCTTGGCGCTCGGCATCAGCCGTACCCGCTTGCTCGTCCAGCTGCTGACCGAGAGCGTGCTCCTCGCGGCGCTGGGCGGCGCCGCGGGACTCCTGGTGGCGCAGTGGGGCGGCGGCATCCTGCGCACCGCTCTCCTTCCCGACGTGGACTGGGCCAGCGTGATATCGGATCCGCGCGTGCTGGCGTTCGGCGCCGTGGTCGCGCTCGCGGCGGGACTGCTGGCCGGCCTGGCGCCTGCGCTCCACGCGGGCCGGAGCGACGTGGCGCCCGCGCTGAGGGCCGGTGTGCGCGAGGGCACCTACTATCGGTCGCGGCTGCGCGCCGCGCTGCTGGTGGCGCAGGGCGCCCTGTCGGTCGTGCTTCTCGTCGGCGCCGGCCTGTTCGTGAAGAGCTTCAACAAGGTCCGCGCCGTCCGGCTCGGCTTCGACGCGAACCGCCTGCTGTGGGTGAGCCCGGTCATGCGCGGCGTGGAGCTGCCGCCGGGCGACAGCGTCGCGCTGCGCGACCGGCTGGCGGCGCGCGCGCTGACGGTGCCCGGCGTGACGCGCAGCGCGCGCGGCATCACCGTCCCCTTCTACACCCAGTGGAACTTCAACATCGTGGTCCCCGGCCTCGACACGGCGTATCTCAACCACCTGGGCACCATGCAGCTGCAGGCCGTCTCGCCGGGCTATTTCGAGACGATGGGCACGCGGGTCCTCCGGGGCCGGCCGCTGCTGGAGGCGGACCGCGCGGGCGCGGCGCCGGTGGTGGTCGTGAGCCAGGAGCTGGCGCGCGCCCTGTGGAAGACCGCCGATCCCATCGGCCGCTGCCTCAAGATCGGCGCCGACACGGCGCCCTGCCGCACGGTCGTCGGCGTGACGGAAGGGATCAAGATGCAGGACTTCCGCGACAGCGAGGATCCCGGTCTCAGCTACTACCTGCCCCTCGCGCAATGGCGGCCCGGCTTCGGCGGGGTCTTCGTGCGGACGCGGGGGGAGGCGGGAGCGCTCGCGGATCCCGTGCGGCGGGCGCTGCAGCAGGAGATGCCTGGTGCCGCGTACGTGACCGTGCGGCCCCTGGCCGATATCGTGGGCGAGAACATGCAGCAGTGGGACCTGGGCGCGACGATGTTCACGGTCTTCGGCGTGCTGGCGCTCGTGGTCGCCGCGGTCGGTCTTTACTCGGTGACGGCCTACGGCGTGGCCCAGCGCACCCACGAGTTGGGCGTGCGCGTGGCGCTGGGCGCCGAGCGTCGGGACCTGGTTCGGCTCGTGCTGGGCGAGGGGCTGCGGCTGTCGGCGGCGGCGCTCGGGCTCGGCCTGGCGGCGGCGCTGGTGGCCGGCCGGTACGTAGCGCCGCTGCTGTTCCAGACCTCGCCGCGCGACCCGCTGGTGCTCGGGGCGGTCGCGGCGCTGCTGTTTCTAACCTCGGTGGCGGCGAGCGCCCTGCCCGCGCTGCGGGCGTCGCGCGTGGATCCCAACCGGGCGCTGCGGGACGAGTAGCGGGCCGGCCGGTGGTCCGGCGTGCGGATGCCGTCTTGTGCAAGCGCGGCGCGGCGTGAACATTCGGGCCGCGTGCACGCGCACCGGGGGATCGGCATGGAAGCGCTCAGGGTTCTGCTGGCTCTCATCACGCGGGACAACGACTATCAGCGCGAGCAGGCGTCGGTGGCGGAGGCGGCCGCCCGCCGTCTCGGCATCGCCCTGCAGGTGATCTACGCCGACAACGACGCCATCGCCCAGACGCGGGCGATCCTCGCGGCGGTCCACGCCCCGGAGGCGGAGCGTCCCCGCGCCGTCGTCGTGGAGCCCGTCGGGACGGAGATGCTCTCGGTGGCGGGCACCGCCGTCGAGAACGGCGTCGGCTGGGTCGTGATCAACCGCGAGGCGGACGCGCTCGCGCCGCTGCGGCGGACGCCGACCGTGCCGGTCGGCTCCGTCGAGTGCGACAACGTGGAGATCGGCAGGATCCAGGCCCGGCAGTTCGCGGCCCTGCTGCCGGCGGGCGGCACGGTGCTCTACGTCGAGGGCCCCGCGACCGACGTGACCAGGCAGCGCCGCGCGGGCCTCGACGAGCTGCTGCCGATGAACGTCAAGATCCAGTCCGGCCGGGGGAAGTGGACCGAGGAGAGTGGGCAGGAGGTCGTGGCGTCGCGGCTCCAGCTGCAGGGGCACTCGGCGCCGGGCTTCGCGCTCATCGGATGCCAGAACGACGCGATGGCGATGGGCGCGCGCAAGGCGATCGAGGCGCTCCCGGCCGGCCCGCAGCGCGAGCAGTGGATGAAGGTCCCGTTCACCGGCGTGGACGGCGTGCCGACCACCGGCCAGCTGTGGGTGCAGCGCGGGCAGCTCGCGGCGACGGTCGTGACCCCCGCGCTGACCGGCATGGCGCTCGAGGCGCTGGCCACCGCGTTCGCGACCGGGGTC
>DASPSV010000209.1:0-8978 GCA_035623755.1 Gemmatimonadales bacterium | reverse complement strand
GGCACAGGCCGGCCTCGACCGTCTCGCCGATCTCGGCGCAGTACTCGCGGTACCGCGGCGCCCACCGCTCGGCCCACGCCCGGCGTGCCGCCGCGATCCTGGCGCCCGAGCGCGCCAGCAACGCCTCCCAGTCGGCCACGTCGTCCTCCGTGGCCCGGCACCGCTGCCGCAGCGCCCGCCGGTACTCCGCCAGCGCCGCCACGTAGCCCGGCGCCACCAGCGCCAGCAGCAGGTCCATGAATCCCCGCCGCACCGCAGCCCCACCGGTGGCCAGTTCCACGTCGGAAGGACTCAAGACCACGCCCCGCACCCCACCGAGCGCATCCGCCATCCGGTGCACCGGCGCGCCGCCCACCGTCACGCGCTTTTCCTTCGTCCGCGCGTCGTAGCCCGCGGCGACGGCCCCGCCGTCTGTCTCCACCTCGACCCGGAAGCCGTCGTCGCCGAACCGCACCAGGTCCCGGTCCCGCGCGCCGCGGAACGACCGGAATACCTCCAGGTACAGCAGCGCCTCGAGCAGGCTCGTCTTCCCGTGCCCGTTCGGCCCGACCAGCACCAGGCCCGCGGCGGGAAGCTCGAGGTCGGCGTCGGCCAGGTTGCGGAACGCCCGCACCGAGAGCCGGCCGACCCTCGCTATTTCAGCCTCACGGTCACGCTGTCCGTCAGCGTGTCGTGCCCCAGCACGTCGGCCGCCGCCACCCGGTAGCTGAAGGGCCGGTGGTGCAGGGTGCCGAGCGGGATCGCGTAGAGCACGTCGACCAGCGTGTCCCGCGTCGTGTCCGCCGGGAACGCGATCGGCGCGCCCGAGATCAGCAGGCTCACGCTGTCGATCTGGGTCGCGTCGTGCGCCACTACCTCGATGTTCAGCAGGCCGATCGAGTCCACCGTGGTGTCCCGGCCCGGGAACGTCGTCACCGAGGGCGGCGCAAAACCGGGCCCCCTGGGGCCAGGCCCGGTCGGCGTCGCCGCCTCCCGGCACCCCAGGCCGAGCCACCCCAAAGCCGCCACGGCCGGCCACCGCCACATCCCGGCCCGCCCGGTCGGACGCGCCTTCCGGGGGCGGTCGGGAGGGGTCAGGTTTCGGGGCCGAATCACGCCTTGCAAGATAACGACGAAATCAATGCAAATCAAGGGGTTAAGCCGTTTCTGGAGGCCCTATTGCGAGGTCAGCAGGACGCTGTCCGAGGCCGCAAATCCGATCAGGTTCCACACCTTTGCCGCGACCGTGATCTGCGTGCCGGCCGGCACGCCGGAGGGGACCGTCCAGACCACGTTCGTGGTGGCCTCGGTGGTGTCCGGAAACAGGTAGAGCGAGTCGCCGCCGAGGCCGGCCGCGGTGCTCCGCACCGAGACGCGCATGGAGTCGAAGCCCTCGGCCGCGTACGCGTAGATGGACGCGGGGATGGAGCCGGGGCTGCTCGGGTGGAGGGTGAGGTCCACGAACACCTGCACCGTGGGCGGCGCGACGCGCGGGCGGGGATCCGTGCAGGCCGCGACGGCGGCGAGCGCGAGCAGGGCGGCTACCGGCCTTGGAATTTCGCCGGCCTCTTTTCCAGGAACGCCGTGAGGCCTTCCTTCATGTCCTGGGTGGACGAGACGAGGCCGAACGCGTCGGCCTCCAGCCGCAGGCCTTCCTCCAGCGTGAGGTCGAGCCCGCGGTCCACGGCCTCGATGGTGTGCTTGAGTGCCAGCGGCCCGTTGGCGAGGATGGTGCGCATCAGGCGGTCGGCCTCGGCGAGCAGCTCCTCGAGCGGCACGACCTTGCTCACCAGGCCGATCCGCAGCGCCTCCGCGGCGCCGATCTGCTCGCCCGTGAGCAGCAGGTGCAGCGCGTTGCCGCGTCCCACGATTCTCGGGAGCCGCTGGGTGCCGCCGTAGCCGGGCGTGATGCCGAGCTTGACCTCCGGCTGGCCGAACTTCGCGTTCTCGCTCGCGATGCGGACGTGGCAGGCCATCGCCAGCTCGCAGCCGCCGCCGAGGCAGTAGCCGTTGACGGCGGCGAGCACCGGCTTGCCCATCGCCTCGAAGGCGCGCAGCATCGCCTGGCCGTCCAGCGAGCGCTGACGCCCCTGGAGCACGCCCTGCTTGGCGAGGTCGGCGATGTCGGCGCCGGCGATGAACGCCTTGGGGCCCGCGCCGGTGAGGATCACGCCGCGCACCTCGGCCGCGCCCCCGAGCGCGATGGCCGCCGCGTGGAGCTGGCTCACGACCGCGTCGTTCAGGGCGTTGAGCTTGTCGGGGCGGTTCACGGTGAGCGTCGCGACGCCGTCCTTCACGACCACCAGCAGGTTCTCGTAGTTCATTGGCGAAAACTTAAGGGGGGGCATAGGTTGCCCGCCAATGAGCCTGCATCCGCTCGGTTGGACGCCCGAGCGCCGTCTCGCCATCCTCGATCAGACCGTCCTGCCGCTCGAGGAACGGTGGATCGCCCTCGACACCGTCGAAGGCGTCGTGGAGGCGATCGCGGCGCTGCGCGTGCGCGGCGCCCCCGCGATCGGCATCGCCGCGGCGATGGGCCTGGTGGCGGCCACGCGCGGCCGGGCGACCGGGCCGCGGGCGCCGTTCCTCGAGCTGGTGAGGGAGAGTGCGGCGGCCATCGGTGCCGCGCGGCCGACGGCCGTGAACCTCTCGTGGGCGATGCGCCGGATGCGGGAGCGCGCCGAGGCCGCCGGCGGCGACGCGGCCGCGGTGCTCGCCGCCCTCGAGGCCGAGGCGCAGGCCATCTGGGACGAGGACGAGGCGGCCTGCCGGCGCATCGCCGAGCACGGGCAGGAGCTGGTCGCCAGTTGCGCAGAAGCCAAGTTGCGCAGAGCTCGCCGGGCCGGAGGTGGGGTGGGCGCCGGGGACGTGGTCAACGTCCTCACCCACTGCAACACCGGCTTCCTCGCCACCGGCGGCGTGGGGACGGCGCTCGGCGTCGTGCACCACGCGGTCGAGCGGGGCCGCCGCGTGCACGTGTGGGTGGACGAGACGCGGCCGCTGCTGCAGGGCAGCCGGCTCACCGCGTGGGAGCTGGCGAAGGCGGGGATCCCGCACACGGTCATCGCCGACGGCGTGGCGGCGAGCGTGATGGCGGCCGGGAAGGTGGACGTGGTGCTGGTGGGAGCGGACCGGGTCGCGGCCAACGGCGACGCGGCGAACAAGAGCGGCACCTACGCGCTGGCCGTGGCGGCACGCCACCACGGCGTGCCGTTCTACGTGGTGGCGCCGACCTCGTCGTTCGACCTCGCGTGCCCGTCGGGCGACGCGATCCCGATCGAGCAGCGCGCGGCCGTGGAGGTCACGAAGGTCCTCGGCCGCCAGGCGGCGCCCGAGCGCAGTCCGGCCTACAACCCGGCGTTCGACGTCACGCCGGCGGCGCTGATCGCGGGCTGGGTGACGGAGAAGGGAATCCTCACGCCGCCGTTCTGAGCGGGCGCTAGCCGCCCAGCTCCGCCACGAGCCGCCGGAACCTCGGCTCGTCGCGCAGGCCGTCGAAGACCTCGTATCCCATGTACCAGCGCAGAAACGCGGTCGGCGGGCAGTGCTCCAGCGTGGAGAGGGCGCCGTCGCGGTCGCCTGCGGCCAGGAGCGCCCCGGCCGCGTAGCTCAGCGCCTCGTCCAGGACCGGGCCCGGCGTCTCGGTGACGATGCGCGCATGGCGCAGCGCGGCCGCCGTGTCGCCCGCGAGCGCTTCCACCAGGGCGAGCGAGGCATCCTCGAGCAGGCTGTCGCCCCGCGTGGCGCGGAGCGCGGCCGCCGCGTCCCGCCGGCCGCCGGCGGCATCGCCGTCCAGCGCCTGCACCACGGCGCGCAACCGGAGCGCGTACGCGAAGTCGGGCGCTACCGCGAGCGCACTGTCCGTCCAGGCGATCGCTTCGGCGTGGCGGCGCGCGTGCAGCGCGGCGTTGCCGAGCCAGGTGAGCGTGATGGGCCGCTCCGGGTCGCGGGCCAGCGCCTGCCGGAACGCCGTCGCGGCACCGGCGTCGTCGCCTTCCAGGAGCAGCACGATGCCCAGCTGGTGACTGGGCTCGGCCCGCTTGGGATCGAGCGCGATGGCGCGGCGAAAGGCCGCCACCGCCCCTACCATCCCGACCGGATCGCGCTCCACCAGGGTCGAGCCCCTGGCGTACCACGCCACCGCCGACGTCGTGTCGAGCGCGAGCGCGTGATCGGTGGCACCGGTCGCCCGGGCCAGCAGGCTCTCCGGCGGCAGGCCGGCGATGCGCCAGGCCCAGTTGTGCGCGATGGAATACGCGAAACCGAGGGACGCGTACGCCTCGACGTACGACGTGTCGAGCTCGACGGCCGCCTGGTACTCGGCGATGGCGCGCTCCGCGTCGCCCTGGGTGCGGCGCGCGAGGAGGAAGTTGCCGCGCAGCACGTGCTCCCAGGCCGCCGGGTCGCGGGTGGGCCGCACGGCCAGCGAGGTGCGCTCGGCCGGCGCGAGCCCGCCCGCCACCGCCACGGCCACGGCCTGCGCGACGGTCGGCGGCAGCTCGAGCAGGCCCGCGCTCGACTGGTCGTAGGTCTCGCCCCAGGCGGTCAGCTCGCTCTGCGTGTTCACCAGCCGGATCGAGACCCGGTAGCCGCCCGGTGTGCGCCGGAGGCCGCCGTCCACGACGAACCGCACGCCAAGGGCCCGGCCGATGCCCCGGAGGTCGCCGGGGTTCTCCCGCTGGGCGCGGCGCACCGAGCTGGGCGCCTTCACCTCGACCCGCGGCGCGAGGCGGCCGAGGCCGGTGGCGATGTCCTCCGTGAGGCCCTCGGCCAGGTAGAGGTCCGACGTGTCGCGAGTCGCGAAGTACAGGACGGCGACGCTGTTGGACGCCGGTGCCGACGCGAGCCGCGCCGGCCGCGCGCCGCAGGGCGGCGGCGTGCCGTCGGGGCACTGGCTTCTCAAGCTGCCGGTTGCACAGACGGCAAGAGACCACACGAGCCCAAGGGTCGTGGGCCGCGCTACGAGCGGGCGACGGGCCAAGAGGGCAGCGGCCGGGGATCGGGTCACGGCGCCGTCGCCGGCGCCGGACAGCCGGCCGCCAGCCGCTCGAACCGCGGCTGGCCCCGGAGGGCGGCCACGGCCGGGATGCGGCGCAGGTAGTAGCAGCGCGTCGCGCGCGACGTCAGCCGCTCGATCACGTCGAGCGCGACGTCCGCCTGCCCGATCGCGATGGGCCACTCGAGGCCGAAGTACCCGCTGAGGTCCGACGCGGGCGCCACGCGGCGGGCCGCCGCCGTGTCGCCGCGCCAGGCGAGGATGAGGACACGCAGGGCGTGGGCGTCCACCGCGTCGCCTCCGCGGCCGATGGCGAGGGCGCTGGCCGCGTCCCGCTCCGCGCCGGCCGGGTCGCCGAGGAGCAGCCGGGCCCTGCCGCGCACCAGGTACCCGCGCACGTGCTGCGGGTCGGCGGCGAGCGCGCTGTCGCACCAGGCGATCGCCTCCGCGTAGCGTCCCTCGATCAGGCGCAGGAACCCGGTCTCCTGGTACGTGACCGCGCGGCCCGGCTCCAGCGCCATCGCCCGCCGGTACTCGGCGAACGCCGCCGAGTCGCGGCCCTCGAACTCGAGGCCCTGGGCGTACTGGTGATGGGCTTCCGCGCTGGAGGGATCCAGCTCGGTCGCGCGGCCGAGGGCCTCGACCGACGCCTCGAGGGAATCCGCGTTCTTGAGCGCGGTGAGCGCGAAGCGCCGGAACCCGACCGCCAGCCAGGTGTCCGCCACGTCGGGCGCGACGCGCAGCGCGCGGTCCACGGCCCGGGCGCCGCGCGCCCAGACGCTGTCCGTCGCCAGGTCGCCGAAGCCGTAGATGATGCTCAGCGCGTACGCGTAGGCCACCCGGCCCGGCGCGATCGTGAGGCGGGGATCGAGCGCGTAGGCCGCCTCGTACTCGTCCACGGCGCGGGCGAAGCCCGCCGGCGTCCGCTGCGCCAGGTAGACGTTGCCCCGCACGAAGTGCTCGTAGGCGGCCGGGTCCGCCGTGGGACGCCGGGCGAGGCTGGCGGCCTCGTCGGGCAGCAGCTCGCCGGCGACGCCCGTCGCCACCCCGCGCGCCACGTCGTCGATCACGTCGAGGACGCTCGCGCTCGTCTTGTCGAAGCGCTGGCTCCAGACGCCGACGCCGCGGTCGGCGCGGGTCAGCTCCACCCGCACCACCAGCCGCTCGCCCTCGCGCTGGATGGTCCCGTCCACCAGGTAGCGCGCCCCCAGCTCCCGGCCCAGCGCGGCCGGCGCGGCGTCCTGCCGCCCGCGCACTCGGCGCGACTCGAACCGCGACTTCACCTCGAGGCGCCGCACCTGCTGCAGCCGGACGATCACCTCGTCGGTCAGGCCTTCGGCGAGATAGGCGTCGCTGGTGTCGCGGGAGAGGTTGTCGAAGTACAGCACCGCGACGCTGTTGGGGGACGGCGCCGCCGCGAGCCTAGCCGGCCGCGCGCCGCAGGGCGGCGGCGTGCCGTCGGGACACTGCGCGGCCAGCTTGCCGGCGGCGCAGAGGGCAGGGAGAAGGAGCCAGCCTCCTCGAGCGACGATGGAATGCCCTCCGCGCTTCGCGATGCGGTCCGTCGCGACGCGTCCCCGCGTCCGTGCCTCGGTGCGCCCCATCAGTATCTCAGTTGCCGGTCGAGCGCCGCGTAGCGCGGGTCGGCGCGGAGCGGCGCATAGCCATCGTCCAGGCGAACCTCCGTGAGGAACTCCGTGCGTTCATCGAACGCTCGGCCGAGCCACTCGATGCCGCGGTCGATGTCGCCCAGCGCCGCGTAGGCCTGGGCGAGCGCGACGGGGTTGTAGTATCCGGACGATCGCGCCGCCAGCATCGAGTCCACGGTGGCCTTCGCCGCCGCCGTATCGCCGCGCGCCACCAGGCCGCGGACGTAGGTGCCCGCGAACAGTCCCCCGTAGTACCGCCAGCTCAGCAGGGGCACCACGTCCCGGAGATCTCCGCGCGCGGCAAGGAGGCTGGCTTCGACCGCGTCTGCATCGGCGGGAGGCAGGACGGCGCGGAGCCGCGGCACCAGCGCCGCCGCGCTGTCGAGCCGGTGGCCCCGGATCAGCGCCTCCCCGTAGCCGACTCCGTTCGCCGAGACCAGCGAATCCGCCTGCCAGGCCAGGCGCCCCTGCTCGATGGCCTCGTCGAGCCGCCCCTCCGCGAACAGCACTTCGACCAGGAACTGGTGGCCCCGGTCGCCGCGCGGATCCAGCGCGACCCCGCGCCGGGCGAGCCGCTCCGCCTCGTGGGCATCGAAGTCGAGCGCGAGGGCCGCGAATCCGAGCATGGTGTAGGCGAGTGCCTGTGAGGAATCCAGCGCCAGCGCACGGGCGGCGGCAATGCGCGCCCGGCCGTAGCCCTCGCGCGGAGGCACGAAGGCGTCGGCGAGCCACACCCACCCCGCGGCCTCGCCGGCGAACGCAGCCGCGAAGGACGAATCCCGCGCGATGGCCCGGTCGAAGTGAACCAGGGCGGCCCGCTGCGCCGCCTCGTCGTAGGAGCTGCCGAGTGCCTGGAGGCCGCGCAAATACTCCTCGTACGCGTCCGGGTCGGACGTCAGCGGCCGGCTCAGTCGCTCGCGCTCCTCGGGCAGCAGTTGCCCGGTGACGGCCGTCGCGACCTGGCGGGCGATGTCCGACTCGACCGTCAGCAGATCGCTGCTGGTACGGTCAATGACGTCGCTGGCCACCTGAGCCCGGGTGCGCGCCCGGATCACCTCGTACCGCAGGCGCAGCCGGTCGCCCGCGCGCTGGATGCTCCCCGTGACGAGGTAGGCGGCGTGGAGGGCCCGTCCGAGGGTGGCCGGGTCCCGGGCGGCCTGGCCCCGGAACCGCTGCACCTCGTAGGGCGACTTCACGTCGAGCCGCCGCACCTGATTGAGCCGGATGATGATCTCCTCGGTGAGACCCTCGGCGAGGATGGCATCGGCGGTGTCGCGGGAGAGGTTGTCGAGGTAGAGCACCGCGACGCTGTTGGACGGCGGAGCGACCGCCGGGCGCGCCGCCCGCGCGCCGCAGGGCGGCGGCGTGCCGTCGGGACACTGGCTCTTCAAGTTGCCCGTTGCGCAGACGGCAAGAAGCAAGAAGAGCCCCGAGGTGGTGAGCCGGGCATCCGGCGGGCAACGGGTCAGGAAAGCCGACTGCAGAGGCAGAGACGCGAGGTTCATGGCGCCGGCGGCCGGTTGCGCTCGACCAGCGCGCGGAACCGTGGCGCGGCGCGGAGCGGGTCGAAACCCGGGTCGTGCAGGATGTACCACACGAACATGCCCTGCGGGCGCACGTTCTCGAGCACCGCGAGGGCGCGGTCGGGGTCGCCGGTGCGGAGGAACCCGAGCGCGAGCCACTGCGCTTCCGAGTAGTCGGAGTGCGCCGTGTCCGGGAGCTGCCGGAAGGCGTACTCCAGTCGCGCGCGCCCGCCCGCGGTGTCGCCCGCCATCGCCTGCAGCGCGGCCACCATGGCCTCGCTCGGGACCACGTAGTCGGCGGGACGGAGGTGCACCGCCATGTCGGCGTCGGCCCGCGCGCCGGCCGGGTCGCCCATTGCGATGCGGATGTTGGCGCGGTCCACGTACAGGTAGTAGGCCCTGGGATCCACCGCGAGGCCGCTGTCGGCCAGTCGGAGCGCCTCGGCGAGGCGGCGCTCGAAGTAGCGCAGCACCGCCAGGTCGTCGAGCGTGATGGCGCGGCCGGGGTCGAGCGCCAGCGCGCGGCGGAACTCCTCGACGGCCTGGCTGTCGCGGCCCATGCACTGCAGGACGCCGCCGAGCTGGTGATGCGCCTCCGCGTTCATGGGATCAAGCTGCAGCGCGCGCTCGAACGCCGGTAGCGCGCCGGCGAACGTGGCGGGATGCTGGTAGACGCTGGTGTACCCGCGTCCGAGCCACGCGTCGGCCGACGTGGAGTCGAGCTCGATCGCATGGTCCGCTGCCGCAGCGGCGTGCGCGAGCAGGCTGTCGTAGCCGAGTCCGGGGAACGGCCAGCCCCAATCGATGAACAGCGCGTAGGCGACCGCCAGG
>DASPSV010000193.1:0-7857 GCA_035623755.1 Gemmatimonadales bacterium | reverse complement strand
CGAAGATCGCGTTGGCCACCGCGGGCCCGACCCCGTTGATCGGCACCTCGGCGATGGACTTGGCGCCGTAGGGGCCGAGCGGCTCCTCGGTCTCGACCAGGATGGTGGTGAGCTTCGGCATGTCCTTGGCGGTGAAGATCTTGTAGTCGCAGAAGTTGGCGTTCACGACGCGGCCCGCCTCGTCGAGCACGATCTCCTCGGCCAGCGTGTAGCCGAGGCCCTGGGCCACCGCGCCCTCGGCCTGCCCCTCGGCCTGCATCGGGTTGATGGCGACGCCGAGGTCCACCGCGGTCACGAGGTGCTCCACCTTCACCTGCCCGGTCTCGGTGTCGATCGCGACCTCCGCGAACTGGGCGCAGAACGGCGGCGGGCTGTCGGTGTTGAAGTGCGAGGAGCCCTCCATCACCTGCGTCTTCTCCTTGTAGAAGGCGAACATCGCGACCTCGGACATCGCGACCGACTTGCCGCCGGGCGCGAAGATCCGGTCGTCGCGGCAGGTGAGGTCCTCCGGGTTCGCGTCCAGCATCTTGGCGGCGAAGCAGCACACCGCGTCGCGGGTCTTCTCGGCCGCCTTCTTCACGGCGCCGCCCGAGATGATGGTGGTGCTCGAGGCGTAGGCGCCCACGTCGAACGGCGTGAAGTCGGTGTCCGAGGAGTAGATGAGGATCTTGTCCAGGCTCACGCCGAGCGCCTCGGCGGCGATCTGGGCCAGCACGGTGTCGCTGCCGGTGCCGAGGTCGGTGGCGCCCACCTGGAGGTTGAACGAGCCGTCCTCGTTCAGCTTGAGGAACGCGCCCGCGAAGTCCACCCCGGCGATGCCGCTGCCCTGCATCGAGCAGGCGACGCCGATGCCGCGCAGGATCTTCCCCGGCCGGCGCACGCCGCCGTTGCGCTTCTCCTTCCAGCCGATGGCCGCGGCGCCCTGCTCGAGGCACTGCGGCAATCCACAGCTCCGGATCAGCCGCGGCAGCCCCTTGCGGCCCTCGCCGAGCTGGGCCGACAGCTCGTCGGTGTCGCCCTGGCGGATGGCGTTCTTGAGGCGGAACGCGATCGGGTCCATCCCGAGCTGGTGGGCGATCTCGTCCACCAGGCTCTCCTGGGCGAAGAACCCCTGCGGGCAGCCGTAGCCGCGGAACGCGCCGGCCGGCGGCGCGTTCACGTACACCACGTCGCAGTCGAACTTGAGGTTGGGGGAGCGGTAGAGCGGCAGGACCTTGCTCCCGGTGTTGCCCTGGACCGTGGTGCAGTGCCCACCGTAGGCGCCGGTCGCCGCGAGCACCTTCATGTGGTGCGCGACGATCGTCCCGTCCTTCTTCACCCCCATCTTGAGCCGCAGGACCTGCGGGTGGCGGGTGCGCGCCATGGTGAACTCCTCGGCGCGCGTGTACTCGAGCTTGACCGGCCGCCGCGCCGCCAGCGCGAGCGCGGCGCAGATGTCGTCGATCACCATCTCCTGCTTGCCGCCGAACCCGCCGCCGATGCGCGGCTTGATCACGTGGATGCGGCTCACCGGGATCTGCAGGATCATCGCGACCTGGCGCCGCACGTGGAACGGAATCTGGGTGCTGGTGCGGATCACGAGCCGGTCGTCGGCGTCGAGCCAGGCGATCACGATGTGCGGCTCGATCGCCGCGTGCTGCTGGCGCGGCGTGCGGTACTCGCGCTCCACGACCAGGTCCGCCTGCCGGAACCCCTCCTCGGCGTTGCCGAGCTCGCGGTGGATCTCGCCGGCGAGGTTCCTGGACGCGTCGTCGATCCCCGTCGAGTCGGGCTCGTCGTGGATCACGGCGGTGCCCTTGTCCATGGCGTGTTCCATGTCGAGCACGGCCGGGAGCACCTCGTACTCCACGTCGATCCGGCGCAGCGCCTCCTCGGCGATGGCGCGGGTCTCGGCCGCCACCGCGGCGACGCGGTCGCCGACGTGTCGGACCTTGGAGTCGAGCAGGTAGGTGTCGTACGGCGACGGCTCGGGCCACGCCTGGCCGGCGGTCGTGTGCGGCACCCGGGGCACGTCCTGGTACGTCAGCACGGCGTGCACGCCCGGCAGCGCCTTCGCGCGGCGGGTGTCGATCCGCGTGATCCGCGCGTGGGCGTGCGGGCTCGGGAGGATCTTGCCGATCAGCATGCCCGGCAGGTCGATGTCGTCGGTGAACGCGGTGCGGCCGGTGACGAGCTTGAGGCCGTCCACCTTGCGCACCCGGCGTCCGACGACGCGCTTGGGGCTCATCGGCGCGCCCCCTTTCCGGCGCGGGCCGCGCGGCGCGCGGCCGGACGGCTCCGCTCGCCCCCGCCGGCCTTGGCGGCGGCGAGCACGGCCTCGACCGGCTTCTTGTAGCCGGTGCAGCGGCAGAAGACGCCGCCGAGGGCCTCCCGCACTTCGGCCTCGCTCGGATGCGGCGACCGGGCCAGCAGGGCCCTGGTCACCAGCACCATCGCCGGCGTGCAGTAGCCGCACTGCACGGCGCCGTGGTCGAGGAACGCCTCCTGCACGACGTCGAGCCGCTCGCGGTCCGCGACGCCCTCGACGGTGGTGAGGGAGCGGCCGTCGGCCTGCACGGCGAACATCAGGCACGAGTTCACGGGCTCGCCGTCCACCAGCACGGCGCACGCGCCGCACTCGCCCGACTCGCAGCCGCGCTTCACGCCCCAGTAGCCCTCGCGGCGCAGCACGTCGAGCAGCAGGTCGCCGGGCGCGGTGGTCCAGCGCCGGGCCTCGCCGTTCACCTTCACGTGGATCACGAGGTCATTCACCGCGCCGTGAGATGCCCGGCCCGACCCGGCGGCGTTCTTCGCGCCGCCCGCACGATGCGTCGTCCGTCGCGGGATCACCGCGTCCTCCCCATTCTCTCGAGGCACTCCGCCAGGGCGCGCGCGACGAGCACGCGGCTCATCTCGCGCCGGTACGCCGCCGTGCCGCGCACGTCGGTGACGGGCTTCGCTTCCTCGGCCGCCCGGGCCGCCGCGGCCTCGGCGGCCGCGCGGTCGAACGGCTTGCCCACCAGCAGCGCCTCGGCGCGCCGCGCCCGGAGCGGCGTCGGCCCCACCGCGCCGAGCGCGAGGCGCGCCCAGGTGCAGCGTCCACCCGCGTCCACCGCGACGCCCGCCGCCGCGCTCACGACGGCGATGTCGCTCTCGAGGCGCCCCAGCTTCTGGAACGACCAGGCCGCGCGCCCGCCCCGCGGCGCCGGCGCGGCCGGGATCACGATCTCGACCAGCAGGCCGCCGTTCAGCACCGTGCGGTTGGGCCCCCGGAAGAACGCGTCGAGCGGCACGGTGCGGCGCCCGCCCCCGCCCCCGCCCCCCCCCGCGATCACGACGGCCGCGTCCAGCGCCAGGAACGGCGGCGCGAGGTCGGCCGCGGGCGAGGCGTTGGCGAGGTTGCCGCCGGCCGTACCCATGGCGCGGATCTGGCGCGAGCCCGCCGTGCCCGCCGCCTCCGCCACGATGCCGTCGGCGAGGCGCCGCACCGCGGCGGACGCCTCAAGGTCCGCGAAGGTGCTCGTCGCCCCGATGGCGAGGCCGCGGCCGCGGCGCTTCACGTAACGAAGCGGCAGCTTCGTCAGGTCCACGATCCAGCGCAGCGAGCGGTCGCCGGCCACGACCACGTCGGTGCCGCCGGCCACGAACGTCCCCCGGCCGCCGGCACGGCGCTCGGACTCGGACAGGCGGAGGGCGGTGGCGACGGAGGTGGGACGATGGAACGCGCGCAGTTGGTCAAACATGGCGTTTCCTCATAAGCTTGCTAACCTCGTCCGGGACGGGCGGATGCGCAAGAAGGAGGGGCCGGTGGAAGTGCCGTGGGTCGTGCTCAAGTTCGGCGGCACGTCGGTGGCGTCGCTCGCGGCATGGCGGACCATCGCGCGCGAAGCCGCCGGGCGGGCGCGGGATCACCGGGTGCTGGTCGTGTGCTCGGCCCTCGCCGGCGTGACCGACCGGCTGGAGCATGCCGTGGCGGCGGCGCGCTCCGGCGACCACGGCGCGGACCTGGCCGCGATCCGGGCGGCCCACGCCGAGCTCGCGGCCGCGGCCGGCCTCGATCCCGCGGGTCCCGTGCTGGAGCCGCTGCGCGCCGTGCTGGACGAGGCGGAGCGGCTGCTCCAGGGCGTGTGGCTCACCGGCGAGGCGCCGCCGCGCCTCGTGGCGCGGGTGCTGGCGGCCGGCGAGCTCGCGGCGACCCGCCTGGGCGTCGCGGTCCTCGCGCCGCTCGGCGTGGAGGCACGGTGGCTCGACGCCCGGCAGCTGCTCGAGAGCGCACCGCGGCCGCTCGACCCCGACGAGCGCCGCTACCTCGAGGCGGCGGTACTGCCCGTGCAGGCGCCGGAGCGGCTCGCCGCGGCGGCCGGGGACGCCCGCGTCGCCCTGACCCAGGGCTTCATCGCGCGCACCCCGGACGGGGACACCTGCCTGCTCGGCCGCGGCGGCAGCGACACGTCGGCGTCGCTGCTCGCGGCGCTCGCCGGCGCCGAGACCCTCGAGATCTGGACGGACGTGCCGGGCCTGTTCACGGCCGACCCGCGCGAGGTCCCGGCGGCGCGACTGATCCGCAGCGTCGGCTACCGCGAGGCGCGCGAGCTGGCCTCGCTCGGCGCGAAGGTGCTGCACCCGCCCTGTCTCGATCCCGCGGCGCGCCACCGCATCCCGGTCACGATCCGCTGCACGCCGCACCCCGAGATGGTGGGCACGCGGATCGAGGGCGAGAGCGAGGCGCAGCCGGCGGTGACCGCGGTGACCTGCCGGCGCGGGGGCACCCTGCTGAGCCTCGCGACGGTGACGATGTGGGACACGCCCGGCTTCCTCGCCCGGTTCTTCGCGCCGTTCGAGGAGCTGGGCATCTCGGTGGACCTGATCGGCACGTCCGAGGCGGCGATCAGCGTCACCCTTGACTCGCTGCCGGGCGGCGTCGAAGGGCGCGTCTTCAAGCGGCTGCTCGCGGGCCTCGAGGAGCTGGGCGAGGTGCGGGTGATCCATCCCTGCGCCGTCGTGTCCATCGTCGGCCGCCGCATCCGCGCGACGCTCGGCGAGATCGCGCCCGCGCTCACCGCGTTCCAGGAGCGGCCGGTCCACCTCATCAGCAACTCGGCCGAGGACCTCAACCTCTCGTTCGTGGTGGACGAGGACGAGGGCACGCCGCTGGTGCGGCGCCTGCACGACCTGCTGTTCGCCGCGCGCGGCGACGACCCGCGCCTGGGCCCGACGTGGGAGCGGCTCCGCGGGCCGCCCGCGCCGGCGCCCGCGGCGCCGTGGTGGGAGCGGCGCCGGGGCGAGCTGCTGGCGCTCGAGGCCGACGGCCGCCCGCGCTACGTGTACGACCTGGCGACGGTGCGCGAGCGCGCGCGCCGGCTCCGGGAGCGGCTGCCGTCGGTGGGCCGGCTGTACTACTCGATGAAGGCCAACCCGCACCCGGCGATCCTGGCGGCGCTGCACGCCGAGGGCTTCGGCATCGAGTGCGTCTCGATCCAGGAGGTGGAGGCTGCGCGCGAGCGGCTCGGCGCGGGGGCGCCGCTGCTGTTCACGCCCAACTTCTGCCCCGTGGAGGAGTACGCCGGCGCGGCGGCGCGGGGCGCCGAGCTGACGGTGGACGGCCCGCAGCTCTGCCAGGACGCGCCGGCGCTGGTGCGCGGCCGCGGCGTCGCGGTGCGGCTGGATCCCGGCTGGGGCGCGGGACACCACGAGAAGGTGCGCACCGGCGGCCCGGGCTCGAAGTTCGGGCTGCCGCCGGAGGAGCTGGGCGCGCTGCGGGCCGCGGTGGAGGCCGCGGGCGGGCACGTCGTCGGCCTGCACGCGCACCTGGGCAGCGGCATCCTGGAGCCGGCGGCGTGGCCGGCGCTGGCCCGCCTGCTCGCGTCCCTCGCGGCCGCCGCCGGCGACGGGCTCGAGTGGATCGACCTCGGCGGAGGCCTCGGCGTGCCCGAGCGCCCGGGACAGCCGGAGCTGGATCTCGACGCGGTCGAGGCGGGCCTCGCGCCCATCGCGGCGGCCCTGCCGGGGATCGAGCTGCGGCTCGAGCCGGGGCGCTACGTCGTGGCGGAAGCCGGCGTGCTGCTCGTCCCCGTGACGCAGGTGCGGCGCAAGAGCGGGACGGTCTTCGTCGGGGTCGCCACGGGGATGAACTCGCTGATCCGGCCGGCGCTGTACGGCGCCTGGCACCCGATCGTGAACCTCAGCCGCCACCCCGCGGCGCCGGACCTGTTCGCGCAGGTGGTCGGGCCGATCTGCGAGAGCGGCGACGTGCTCGGCCGCGACCGCTGGCTCGCGACGCCGGCCACCGGCGACGTGCTGTTGATCGGGAACGCGGGGGCCTACGGGCACGCGATGGCGTCGTCCTACAACCTCCGCCCGCCGGCGGAGGAGGTCGTGCTGCCCTAGCGCTTCGCCTTCGGGCCGGCGAGGAGGCGCGCCGCCGTCGCGCGGTGCCGCTTCAGCACCGGCTCGAGCGCGAGCGTCCGCAGCTCGCCGGCCTCGATCACGGGGCGCCCGTCCACCACCAGGGTGTGCACGCGGGTGGGGGCGCACAGCAGCAGGCCCAGCAGCGGGTCACCGGCGCCGGAGTACGTCGGGTCCCGCAGGTCGAACAGCGCGACGTCGGCGCGCCTGCCCACGGCGAGCGACCCGATGTCGTCCCGCCCCAGGCAGGCGGCGCCCCCGAGCGTCGCCATCCGCAGCGCCTCGGCGACCTTCACGGCTTCGGGGCCGCGGGCCACGCGCCCGAGCAGCAGGGCCTGCCGCGCCTCGGCCAGCATGTGCGATCCGTCGTTCGACGCGCTGCCGTCCACGCCGAGCCCGATCGGGCAGCCGGCGCGCGCGAGGGCGTGCACCGGCGCGACGCCGGAGCCCAGGCGCATGTTGGACGTGGGGCAGTGCGCCACCCCGACGCGGGCGCGGCCGAGGCGGCGGATCTCGGGCGCGCTGAAGTGGACGCCGTGCGCGACCCACACGCGGTCGTCGAGCCAGCCGGCGTCGGCGAGGAACTGCACCGGACGGCGCCGGAACCGCCGCAGGCAGTACGCCTCCTCGTCCAGCGTCTCGGCGAGGTGGGTGTGCAGCCGCACGCCGTGGCGCTCGGCCAGCGCCGCGGTCTCGCGCATCAGCCGCGCCGACACGGAGAACGGCGAACAGGGGGCGAGCCCCACGCGCAGCATCGCGCCCGGGCGCGGGTCGTGGTAGGCGCGGATCACCCGCTCCGAGTCGGCGAGGATCTCGTCCTCGTCCTGGACCACGCTGTCGGGCGGGAGGCCGCCGGCCGACCGGCCCACGCTCATCGAGCCGCGGGTGGCGTGGAACCGGATGCCGATCTCGCGCGCCGCCGCGATCTCCGCGTCGATGAGCCGGGTCTGGCCGCGCGGGAACAGGTAGTGGTGGTCCGAGGACGTGGTGCAGCCCGACAGCATCATCTCCGCCATGCCCACCAGTGCCGCGAGGTGCACCGCTTCCTCGTCGAGCCCCGCCCACACCGGATAGAGCGTGGTGAGCCAGTCGAACAGCTTCGCGTCGGCCGCCCGCGGATGCGCGCGCGTCAGCGTCTGGCACAGGTGGTGGTGCGTGTTCACGAGGCCGGGGACCGCGACCGCAAACGGCGCCCGGATGGTGCGATCGGCCCGGAGGCCCGGCGGGACGCGCGCGCCCACCGCCCGGATCTCGCCGTCCACGGCGTAGAGGTAGCCGCCGGCGAAGCGCCGGTCGCGGCCGTCCAGCGTGACGAGCAGGCCGACGTCGCGGATCAGCAGCGAACGCGGTGTCACCGTCCTGGCGGTCGGATCCGGCGGGCGGCGCCACGGATGCTGCGGAGCCGGGTTGTGGCTCCTCGGGCGCGGATGCCGCGCGCTCACCGGCCGAGCGCCCCGGCCACGGCCGCGAGGT
>DASPSV010000141.1:0-30328 GCA_035623755.1 Gemmatimonadales bacterium | reverse complement strand
CGTCGCGCTCTTCTTCTTGACCTTGTTCCGCAGGACCGTGAGCGTGTCGGACAGGCCCTGGCCCACGTCCAGCGGCTGCGCCACGGTCTCCCGGTCCATCTGGGTGAAGCCTTTCACGGCCTTGACGATCTCGTGGATGCGCGTCGAGGCCGACTCGATCTCCCGCGCGAGCGAGCGGGCGGCGCACCCGTACGCCACCCACCGCAGCGCCGCGTTCAGCAGCCCGCCCTGGAGGGACGCGGCGAGCTCGTCCAGCGCGGCGATCGTCACGGCGGTCTCGGCCAGCGGGCCGGCCACCGCGACGTCCGCGCCGTGGTCGGCCAGCCAGGTCGCGATGGCATCCGCGCGGTCGGCTTCCTCGACCGGCGAGTGGGCGCCGGACTTGCGCCGCGCGAGGCAGGCGTCGCGCACCGTCTCCACGGCCTCGCGCTGCCTCGGGGTGAGCCCCGCGGCGCCGAGCGCCCGCGACGCCGTGTCGGCCTCGACCAGCCCCTCCGCCAGCGACTTCGCCGCCCGGATCACGGCCGACGCCGGATTGTTCAGCTCGTGCGCCAGGCCCGCCGCCAGTCTTCCGAGCGACTTCATCTTCTCGTCGTGGAGGTCGCTGGACGTGAAGTGGCGTGCGCGGTCGAGCATCACGTGCACCAGCGCCCCGGTGACCTCCGGGCACTCGCGGATCATCTCCGGGAAGTGGTCCCGGAAGAGGGTGACCACCTCCGTGCGCTCCTCGAACACCACGTCGCCGGGGCTCGACTTCATGCGGGAGTAGGGCAGCAGGCCCGACACGTCGCCGGCGCCCCACTCCAGCACCTTGTGCCGGCCTTCGCCCCGGTCCACGTAGATCGCGAAGCGGCCGCTCAGCACGACGTGGAGGCCGTCGGTCGCGGCGTGCGACTGGCCGCTGGTCTGGCCCGCGGCGGCGAACAGCTGGCCGGCCTCGAAGCGGCGCAGGATGCCGTGCGCGGCGACCCACGCCAGCTCCGCGTCCGGCGCCGAGCCGAGGGTCCGGTGGCCCTTGAGGCGCCGCAGGATCTCCGCCGGCGGCACGTCGAGCCGGTTGCCAAGGTCGTCAGGGTGGTCGCTCACACCGTCTCCAGGTACTTGTGCACCATCCCGACGGCCGAGGAGCCTTCGCCGACCGCGGCGGCCACGCGCTTGCTGGAGCCGTGGCGCACGTCGCCCGCGGCGAACACGCCGGGAAGGCTGGTCTCGAGCAGGAACGGGTCGCGGTCGAGCGTCCACCCCTTCGGCAGCTTGCCGCCGACGCGCAGGTCGGGGCCGGTGAGGATGAAGCCGCCGGCGTCCCGCTCCACCAGTCCGGCGGCGACGTCGGAGCGCGGCGTCGAGCCGATGAAGATGAACATCCCCGCGACCTCGAGCCGATGCGCCGCGCGCCCGGGGCCGCCGGCCACCTCCACCGCCTCGAGCCGCCCCGCGCCGTGCGCCGCCGTCACCTCGGCCCCGGTCAGCACCTCGATGCTGGACGTCTCGCGGATGCGGTCCACGAGGTACGCCGACATCCCCTCGGCGAGCGAGGCCCCGCGGACCACCATGGTGACCTTGCGCGCGTAGCGCGCGAAGCTGAGCGCCGCCTGGCCGGCCGAGTTCGCGCCGCCCACGATGAGCACGTCCTGGCCGCGGACCGCGGCGGCCTCGGTGAGCGCGGCCCCGTAGAAGACGCCGGCGCCGGTGAGACCCTCGACGCCCGGCACCTCCAGGCGCCGGACCTGCATGCCGCACGAGAGCAGCAGCGCGTAGCATCCCAGCTCGGTGCCGTCCTCCAGCGTGGCCAGGCGGTAGTTGCCGTCCACGCGGATCGCCTTCACCTCGCGCGCCGCCAGCACCTCGGCGCCGAACCGCTTCGCCTGCGCGGTCGCGCGCCGGGCGAGGTCGGCGCCCGACACGCCGCTCGGGAAGCCGAGGTAGTTCTCGATCGAGGCGCTGGTGCCCGCCTGCCCGCCGGTGGTCTCGCGCTCGACCAGCACCGTCCGCAGCCCCTCCGAGCCGCCGTACACCGCCGCCGCCAGCCCCGTCGGCCCGCCGCCCACGATCACCAGGTCGTAGAACGGGCGGCTCGCCGTGGTCTGCAGGCCGAGCTTCTCCGCCAGGGCGCGCGGCGTCGGCTCGAGCAGCGTGGTGCCGTCGGGGAAGAACACCACCGGCAGCCGCGCGAGGCCGGGGCTGGCGGCCTCGACCTCCGCGCGCGCGGCCCCGTCGCGCTCCACGTCGATCCACTGGTAGGGGGTCAGGTTGCGCGACAGGAAGTCCTTCACCTCGTGGCTCCGGGGCGACCACAGCGAGCCCGCGACGCGGATGCCCTCGAACGGCGGGCGGAACGACGCCGACCAGTCGCCCAGCAGGTCGTCGAGC
This sequence comes from Gemmatimonadales bacterium, assembly GCA_035623755.1. GTDB lineage: Bacteria > Gemmatimonadota > Gemmatimonadetes > Gemmatimonadales > JACORV01 > Fen-1245. The sequence goes on along the minus strand of DASPSV010000141.1, from coordinate 27,958 downwards.
ACCGGGTACAGCCGCTCGGCCGGCGGGTCCCACGGCTTCATGAGGTAGTGATCGAGCTGGACCTGGTTGATCCCGGCGATCGCCACGTCGGTGTCCGCGTACGCGGTGAGCAGCACCTTGCGCGCCTCGGGGAAGAGCTCGCGCGCCTGGAGCAGGAACTCGGTGCCGCTCATCTGCGGCATGCGCGCGTCCACCAGGAACAGCGCGAGCGGCGCGTGGCGCTGCTTGAGCTGCTTCACCGCGTCCAGCGCCTGCGCGCCCGAGCCGGCCTTCACGATGCGGTACTCGGCGGCGTAGTGCTTGCGGAGGTCCCGCTCCACGGCGTTGAGGACCTCCGGCTCGTCGTCCACGGTCATGATGACGGGCTTGTTCATGGCGTCGCTTCGCGCTGCGCGCGGCGGGGCACGGCGGACTCCGGTGACGTGGGGGACGGACTATGGTATGCGGCCGGCGCGGCGCCGGGAAGGGGCCCGGCCCCGGGGCCGATGCCCGCCAGGTACTCGCGGGCCACGTCCGCGGCGCTCCGGTGACGGACGTCCACGAGGAAGTTGAGGCGCCGCATCGCCGTGTCGCTGAGGCGGCCCGCCAGCTCGGCGAGGGCCGTGGCGATCTCCGGGTGGCGCCGCAGCGCCGCCTCGCCCACGACGGGCGCCGCCTCGTAGGCGGGGAAGTAGCGGCGGTCGTCGGCCAGCGCCACGAGGTGCAGCTCCTCGATCTGCCCGTCGGTGGAGTTGCCGGCGATGAGGTCCACGACGCTGTCGGCCAGCGCGCGATAGGTGAGGCCGAGGTCCATCACGCGGGCGGCCACCGCGAAGTGGAGCCCGTACCGCTCGGCCAGCCCCGGGTACCCGTCGGCGCGGTCCATGAACTCGTAGCCGAAGCCCGCGCGCCAGCCCGGGGCGACGCGCGCCGCATCCGAGATGGTCCGGAGGCCGAGGCGGCTCGCGTCGCTCGCGCGCACCACGATGGCGAACGTGTTGTCGAAGCCGAAGGGCGGGAGCCACCGGGCGTGGAACTGCGCGGCGTACTCGCGGCTCACGCGGTCGAACGCGGTGCGCGGGTCCGCGTCCGGCGGGTCGCGGAGGATCGCCACCAGGGCCGTCCCGGTGTACTCGGGGTACACGTCGATCTGCCCCGCGACCAGCGCCTGGTGGCACACGAAGGTGCCGCCGAGGTGGAGCCGGCGGTCGACGGTGAGCGAGGTGCGCCGCTCGAGCTGCTGCGCGATGATCTCGCCGAGGATGTCCTGCTCGGTGAAGTTCTTGGAGCCGACGACGACCCGGTTGCCGCGGGGCGTGCAGGAGCCCGCGGCCAGCGCGGCGCAGAGGACGGCGCGGAACCAGCGCCCGATCCCGATCTCACCTCTCACGCTCGCACTCCGCGTGGTGTCAGCTTTCGCTCGATCCAGCCCAGCCCCCAGTCGAACCCCAGCGCCATCACCGCCGCCGGCAGTGCGCCCGCCAGTATCAGCGTATCGTTGACCATCGCCACGCCGCGGAAGATGTACACGCCCAGCCCGCCCGCCCCGATGGCCGCGGCGATGGTCGCCACGCCGACGCCGATCACGGTCGCGACGCGCACGCCGGCCATGATGACGCCGAGCGCCAGCGGCAGCTCCACCAGGCGCAGCAGCTCGCCGCCGGTGAGCCCCATCCCGAGGCCCGCCTCGCGGACCGCCGGGTCGATGGCCTGGATGCCCGTGTAGGTGTTGCGGATGATGGGCAGCAGCGCGTACACGACCAGCGCGACGACGGCGGTGCTCGCGCCGATGCCGCCCAGGAACGGGAGCGGGATCAGGAAGCCGAACAGGGCCAGGCTCGGGATCGTCTGGAACACGTTGGCCGCGCCGAGGACGGGCGCGCGGAGCCGCGGGCGCCGGGTCAGCACGATGCCGAGCGGAACGCCGAGCGCCACCGCGACGGCGGTGCTCGCGCCCACGAGCAGCAGGTGCTGCACCAGCAGCCCCAGCGCCTCCCCGGCGTTGCCGGCGTAGAAGCGCAGCAGGCTCACGGGTCGAGCGTGGCCGCGAAGGCGCGGGCCTCGGGGTGCTCCGCGCGCCGGAACTCGGCGGGCGGGCCGGCGAACGCCAGCCGCCCCTCGGCGAGGAGCGCGAGCCGCGTGCCGAGCAACAGCGCCTCGCGCACGTCGTGGGTGACGAACACGATGGTCTTGCCGAGCCGCGCGCACAGCGCCTTGAACTCGCGCTGCAGCTCGGAGCGGGTGAGCGGGTCGAGCGCGCCGAACGGCTCGTCCATGAGCAGCAGCGCCGGGTCCGCCGCGAGCGCCCGGGCGATGCCGACCCGCTGGCGCTCGCCCCCCGACAGCTCGCGCGGGTAGCGGTGCAGGAACCTCGCCGCGTCGAGGCCCACGAGGGCGAGCATCTCCAGCACCCGGGCGCGCACCCGGTCGGGCTCCCACCGCTCCAGCGTGGGCAGCAGCGCGACGTTGCGCTCGACGGTGAAGTGGGGGAACAGGCCGGTGTCCTGGATGACGTAGCCGATGCGGCGGCGGAGCCGGTGCGGCTCCCAGTCGCGGGTGGCGCGCCCCTCGACCGTCACGTCGCCCGCCGTGGGCAGGAGCAGCGCGTTGAGGAGCTTCAGCGTCGTGGTCTTGCCGGATCCGCTCCTGCCGAGCAGCACCAGGGTCTCGCCGCGCGCGACGTCGAGCGTGAGGTCCTGGAGCGCGAAGCGGCCGTCCGCGAGGGCGACGGACGCCCTGCGGCAGCTGGCGGCGGCGCCGTCACCCGCGGGCGACACACCGGAACTTGGCGAACACGTACGGATAGTGCGGCTGGAACCAGTTGCGGAAGCTGCGCCGCGCCAGCGCCGCGTCGGTGGCCCACGACGCCCCGAGCATCGCGTAGTGCTTCCCGTCGAAGAAGTCGGCCGAGTAGCCCGGATAGGTACGGGCGTACGCCGTGAAGCCGGGGTAGGGCGCGAACACGCTCGAGGTCCACTCCCAGCCGTTGCCCACCAGCTCGTGCACGCCCCAGGCGCTCGCGCCCGCGGGATGCGACCCGACCGGCGTCGGTGCCCAGTCGCGGAAGTCGAGGCTGCCGTGCTCCGGGCAGGGGGCGGTGTCGCCCCACGGGTGCTCGCGCACCGCGCCCGCGGGCGAGCCGAACGCCGCGCGGTGGAACTCCGCCTCGGTGGGGAGATCCATCCCCTTCCACGTCGCGTACGCCCTGGCCTCGGCCCAGCTCACGCACGCCGGCCAGTCGGCCGCATCCTCGAGCGGCACGGCGTCGAACATCGTGCGGCAGGTCCAGCCCTTGCCGTTCCGCGCCCAGAACGTGGGGTGGCGTACGCCGGCCTTCTCCTTCCACGCCCACGCCTCGTCCGACCAGAGCCGGCGCGTGCCGTAGCCGCCGGCGTCCACGAACGCGAGGTACTCCGCGTTCCGGACCGGCGTCGCGTCCATCGCGAACGGCGCGACCTCGACCGCGTGCTCCGGGAACTCGTTGTCCCAGCCGAACGGCAGCCGCTCGAACGCCGCGCCCAGCGTGACGCGGCCGCCCGGGATGCGGATCCGGGCCGGCGCCGCGGCGCCGCGGGTCGCCGGCGCGCGGAGCCCCGGGGGCCGGCGCTTGTAGCGGCCGTCGAGCTGCTGGAACATGTAGAGCAGCGTCTCGTGGTGCATCAGCTCGTGCTCGATCGCGAGCTGCCAGATGCGGCCGCGCTCGGCGAGCGGGTCGCCGGCCGCCAGGGCGGCGACGTCGTCGAACGCGTCGCGCAGCGCCGCCCGCACCCGGTCCCGGTAGGCCAGCACCTCGGCCGCCGCGGGCCAGGCGACGGTGGTGGGCACGTAGTCGCCGACCGGGTCGATGCCGCGCTCGAACAGCTTGTCGAACTCGGCGTTGAACGACGGCCGGCCGAGCACGCCGCGCCACACCTGGTTCCAGGCGAAGGCGGGCAGGTGCCCGAGGTAGAAGATGCACGGCTGCCGGAGCGCGATCGGCCGCTCGAGCCACGCGTCCTCCGTCAGGAGGCCGAGGACCAGGTCGGACCGCTCCCAGGCGGCCTCGAGCCGGGCCGGCAGGTCCGCGGGCGCCGCGTTCACCGGGTCCGGCCTTCGCCGGCGCGGCCCAGCAGCGCGAGCGCGAACAGGCGCTCGGGGTCCGTGTACCAGCGGTCCAGCACCAGGCCGGTGCCGGCCAGCAGGGCGGCGAACGACTCGCGCGTGTACTTGCAGCTGATCTCGGTGCGGATCTCCTCGCCCGCCTCGAACGCGAGGTCCAGGTGCGCCGCCGGGATGCGCACCCGCTGCAGCTTGAGCGAGCGCAGCCGCATCTCGATCCAGGAGCGCGCGGGGTCCCAAAACGCCACGTGCGCGAACGCCTCGGGATCGAAGTCCGCCCCGAGCCGCTCGTTCAGCACCCGCAGGATGTTCTTGTTGAACTCCGCCGTCACGCCGGCGGCGTCGTTGTAGGCCGCCTCGAGCCGGGCCACGTCCTTCACCAGGTCCACGCCCACCAGGAACGCGTCGTCGGGGGCGAGGTGCTCGGCCACGCGTCCGAGGAACGGCGGCACCTCGTCCGGGTGCAGGTTGCCGATCGTACTGGCGAAGAAGGCGGCGAGCCGCCCGCCGCCGGGGCCGAGCAGGTCCAGGTCGCCCAGGAAGTCGCCCACGACGCCGTGCACCGCGAGGCCGGGGAAGTCGCGGGCGAGGGCGTGGGTGGACTCCTTGAGGAAGCGCGCGTTGATGTCCATCAGGACGCAGCGCTCCAGCAGGCCGGCGCGCGCCATGGCCGCGAGCAGCAGCCGGATCTTGCGCCCCGCGCCGGAGCCGAGCTCGACCAGCTCGACGGGCCGCACCCGGGCGACCACCTCGCCGGCGATGGCGGCGAGCAGGGCCTCCTCGGTGCGCGTGAGGTAGTACTCCGGGAGCCGGGTGATGTCCTCGAACAGCCGGCTGCCGCGGTCGTCGTAGAAGTACGTGCTGGGCAGCCGGCGCGGCCGGGCCGTGAGGCCGCGGCGGATCTCCTCGGCCATCCGCGCGGCCCGCTCGTCGTCCCCCCGCGCCGTCTCGACACGGAAAAGCGCGCCCGACATCCTGCCCCCTGCCGCGCGAGCGGGAAGTGTGGTGATGTGATGAGTGTGGCGGGTTGCCGATGAATCAATCGCCAGTCCCGGAGGGTCCCGTCAAGCGCGCCGCCGGACGCCGGCCGAGCGCCCCACTTTCCGGCGGCGGCGGCCCGCGGCTACCATAGAGCGAACCCGGATTCCGGAAGGTCTCCATGCCCACCTGGCACCTGCTCGGCACGCGTGCCGAGCTCGAGGGACGCGTGCCGTTCGCGGTCAAGCTCGACCGCCACGCGATCGCGGTGTTCCTGCACGAGGGCCGGCTGCGCGCCATCGGCAACGGCTGCAACCACAAGGGCGGGCCGCTGTGCGAGGGGCGGCTCAGGGGCGAGTTCGTGATGTGCCCCTGGCACGGATGGGAGTACAGCGTGGTCACCGGCAAGGGGCCGGAGGGCTACGACGAGGAGCAGGTGCCGGTGTTCGAGGTCGAGGAGCGGCCCGACGGCGTGTACGTCGCGACGCCGCCCGCGATGCCCCGCAAGCTCGTCAAGCACAAGCCGGCGCACCTGCTCGAGGCGCACCCCAAGCCGGCGGGCGCGCCGCCGCGGGTGCTCGCGATCTCGACCACGGCGATGGACGACGCCAACCCGCGCTACTCCACGAGCGATGCGCTGCTCGAGCACGCGCTGCGCCACGCGGCCGAGGTGCGGCACGCGGACACCAGGCTGATCAAGCTGCGCGAGCTCGCCTTCCGGCACTGCGAGGGCAACTACTCCAAGGCCGCGCGCGCCTGCACCTGGCCGTGCGCGATCACCGAGCGCGACCCGGACGACCAGCTGACGCCCGTGTACGAGGGGCTGGTGCACTGGGCCGACGTGGTGCTGGTGGCCACGCCCATCCGCTGGGGCAACGCGTCGTCGCTCTACTACAAGATGATCGAGCGGCTGAACTGCGTGCAGAACCAGATCACCATCCACAACAACATGCTGATCGCCAACAAGGCCGCGGCGTTCATCATCACCGGCGGCCAGGACAACATCCAGGGCGTCGCGGGCTCGATGCTGACCTTCTGGAGCGAGCTGGGGTTCGTCTTCCCGCCCTATCCCTTCATCGCGCACTCGCGCGGCTGGGACGCCGAGGACATGGAGAACAACGTCCGGCTGGTGAAGGCCAGCGACATGCTGCGGATCGCGGCGCAGGAGCTGGTCGAGCGGGCGCTCGACTTCTGGACCATCCTGGACCATCACAAGGCCGAGCTGGCCCGGCCGATGGAGCGCGCCGGCCGGAAGGCCAACGCCCTGATGCCCCGGGAGGAGGCCGTCGTATGACCGACCGCCTGGCGATCGCCCACGCCTACGAGAAGGCCCTGTTCGCCGGCCGCATGGACGAGGTGGCCGGCTACTTCACCGAGGACGTCGTGTACTGGATCGCGGGCGCGCCGCCCGTCGGCGGCGAGTGGCGCGGGCGGGACGCGGTGATCCGGGCGTTCACCAACCGCGAGTTCGGCCTCGGCGCCGCGGACTGGGGCACCGAGGAGGTGTGGCGCGACTGGTACGCGGCCGACGAGCGGGTGATCGTGGAGATCCGCGAGCGGAGCTGGCTCAAAGGTGCGCCGAAGGACGTGATGGACCAGCGCACCTGCGTGGTGATCCGGTTCCGGGGCGAGCGGATCTGCGAGATGCGCGACTACACCGACGCCCACGTCTACGAGGAGTTCCGCCGGCGCCACCCCGAGCTGCCGAAGTTCAGGGAGTAGCGGGCGGCCGCCCGCTCGGGCCCGTGCCGCCTCCCCAGCGGGGGCGTGCCTTGCGGCCGGACCGCTTGACGCGCGGCCGGCCGGCGGCTTATTCGGGGCCATTCCCTCGTCGACCCACGCCCACCGGCCGTCCGGCCGGCGCCGCCGGGTTTCGCGCCAGGAGGTCCCATGATGCGCTCACGCGTTGTGCCGCTGGCCGCCCTGCTCGCACTGGGCGGCGTCGTCGCCTGCACCCGGGCCAAGGAGCAGGCACCGGCGGCCGCGGCTGCGGCCCCGTCCGCCGGCCACCAGGATGTCGCCCGCACGCTGGTCGCGGCGGCGATGATCCACTCCGGCGACAAGGTGGTGGTCAGCGGGGGCGTGCGTGACTGGGACCTCCTCGCCAACATCGCGATCGAGGTGATGAAGGCGGGAGGCCAGCCGCTGGTCACCGTCTCCGACGACCGCACCGACCGCCGCTCCTACGACGAGGTCCCGGCGACGTTCGATACCACCACGCTGACCTTCGGCCTCGGGCTCACGAACCTGATGAACGCCGAGATCGCCGTCGACTACGGCGAATCGGACAGCGTGATGGCCGGCGTGCCCGCGGCGCGCATCGCGGCGAGAGCCAAGGCGGGGATCCCGGTCGGCCAGGCGTTCCTGAAGCGCGGCGTGCGCCTCGTCTCCCTCGGGAACGGGCTGTATCCCACGGCGCAGCTGGCCGCGCGGCTCGGCCGGCCGCAGGCGGACGTTGCGGACGCGTTCTGGAAGGCCGCCGCCCTCTCGCCCGACACGCTCCGCACCAGGGGCGCGGCGCTCCGCGCTGCGCTCGCGAGCGGCCGGACGCTGACCCTCACGGCCCCCAACGGCACCCACCTCACCTTCGCGGTGGACGCGTCCAAGGCCTTCATTTCGGACGGCGCGCTCACGCCCGAGAAGCTGCGGCAGGGCGGCGCTGCGTCGTCCACCTGGCTCCCCGCGGGCGAGCTGCTCGCGCCGGCGGTGCTCGGCAGCGCCGAGGGCACGGTCGTCGTGGACCGCTACGTCTTCCAGGGGACGATGATCGACAGCCTCGTGCTGCACTTCTCGGCCGGGAAGCTGACCAGCATGTCGGCGAAGTCGGGCCTCGACCCGCTGCGGGCGGTCTACGACGCGTCCACCGGCGGCAAGGACATGTTCTCCTACGTCGACCTGGGGGTGAATCCCGCGGTGCAGCTGCCGACGAATTCCGGGCGGATCGTGTGGATGGCCGCGGGCGCCGTCACCGTCGGCACCGGCGACAACACCGGCTGGGGCGGCAGCAACGTGAGCAGCTTCGGTCTGTCGGTGCCGGTGAGCAGTGCGACGCTGGCGGTGGACGGCCGGCAGGTCATCGCCGCCGGAGCGTTGAAGTAGAGCCGTCCGCATCCGCCGGGCGGCGTCCGCATCTGGTGAAACGGGAGGCCGGGGCGAGCACCCCGGCCTCCCGCGTGTCCCGCATCAGCCGCCCTGGATCGCCTTGGTCAGCGCCGGGACGATTCCCATCAGCCGCTGGTAGGTCGCGAGCTGACCGCGGTGGTACTCCTCCTGGGCGATGCCGTGGTGCCACCAGGCGAACTTGGTGCCCTGCTTGCCGTCGAAGCGGGTGTGGAACTGGAGCAGCGCCAGCTCGCCCGCGGCGCGGAACTTCTTCTCCGCGTCCTTCATCTGCGAGCCGAGCAGCTTCAGCAGCTGCGCCTTGGTGGAGGCGTCGTAGGCGGCGCCGGCGTAGCGCCGCAGCAGCTTCGGCCAGGGCTCGCGCCTGAGGTTGGTGTCCGGCCGCGTCAGCTCGCCGGTCATCATCATCGCGATCTCGAGGATGTGCTGCACCATCTCCCGGACGCTGCGCACCTCGGGCACGGGTCGGAAGTCGAACTTACCGGCGGGGATGTTGTCCACTTCGGCGATGACGCCGTTGCGGACGTCCCACCATCCCTCGATCGTCTCGTCGAGCAGGGAAACGAACTCCGCCATCATGGCCTCCTGGCCGGGGCAGCCGGCACCGCGGGACTCCGGACGATGCCGCGAAGCCGGCGCGAAGTCCACTCCGGCGCGCTAGTTTTGGGACCGACGCCCCTCCACGCCATCGAGAGGATGCCCCATGACCCGTTCCGCCGCGCGCCGACTCGCGGTCCTGCTCGCGATCCTCGGCCTCGAAGCCGCCGCCCCGTCCTGCCGGCGCGGCCCGGCCGCACCGGCCGCGTCCGGCTCGTACGTCTTCGCCTGGGCGGGGGTGGACGATCCGAAGGCCGGCGGCAGCGACTTCCTCGCCGTCATCGACGCGGACACCGCCAGTCCCACCTACGGCCTCGTCGTGGCGTCGGCGCCGGTCGGTGCGACGATGACGATGCCGCACCACTCGGAGATGACGATGCCCGCGCCGGGCCGGTGGCTGTTCGCCAACGGCTTCGCCGCCGGCCGCACGTTCCTGTTCGACCTGGCGAACCCGCTCGCCCCGCGCGTCGCCGCGACGATCGACAGCATCCCCGGCTTCGCGAAGCCGCACAGCTTCACCCGGCTGGCCGACGGGAACGTCGTCGCCACCCTGCAGTACGGCGACGGGAAGACGCCGGGCAACCCGGGAGGCCTGGTGCTGTTCTCGCCGGCCGGGAAGGTGGTGCGCAGCGCCAGCTCGGCCGACCGCGCGTTCCCGGCGGCGCCGATCCGCACCTACTCGCTCGACGTCGCGCCGGCGGCCGACCGCATCGTCACCACCAGCAGCCCGATGGACGACGTGCCGAGCGCCGACGTCGTGCAGGTGTGGCGGCTCTCGGACCTCTCGCTGGTGCGCACGCTCGCCGTGCCGCGCATCGCGGGCGATTCCACGTCGCACCTGCCCTTCGAGGTGCGCTTCCTGCCGGGCGACAGCACCGCGTTCCTCAACACCTGGAACTGCGGCTTCTTCCTGCTGTCGGGCCTGGGCACCGCGGCGCCGAGGATCGAGCACGTGCTGTCGCTCCCGCAGCCCGCCGACCACGGGTGCGGCGTGCCGCTCCTGTTCGGCCACTGGTGGATCATGCCGGTGGGGACGGCGCACACCTACCTGGTCTTCGACCTCGCGGATCCGCGGCACCCGCGGCAGGCGAGCGCGCTGGTCGTGGACTCGACCTTCCACCCGCACTGGACGGCCCGGGAGCCGAACGCCGACCGGGTCGTGCTCACGTCGGGCCGCGGCGATCACCGCGTGCTGATGGCGCGGTTCGACTCGGTCGCGGGGGTGCTGTCGATCGATTCGACCTTCCGCGATCCCGGCAGCCGGCGGCCCGGCGTCGACTTCGACCGCGGCGCGTGGCCGCACGGGGCCGGCGGCGCCGCCATGCCCCACGCCGCGATCTTCAGCGCGAGGTGGCGCGACCGGTAGGGAGGGCCGCGCGGAGGCTACGGCATCTCGACGGGCGCGCCGACCAGGTTGCCCCACTCGGTCCAGGACCCGTCGTAGTTGCGGACCTTCGTGAAGCCCAGCAGGTAGGTCAGCACGAACCAGGTGTGCGACGAGCGCTCGCCGATCCGGCAGTAGGTGACCACGTCGTCGTTCGGCTTGAGCCCGCCCTCGAGGCGGTACACGGACCTGAGCTCCGGCCCCGGGCGGAAGCAGTGCGTGTCCGGATCCACCGCCCGCTGCCAGGGAATGCTCAGCGCGCCGGGGATGTGGCCCCGGGCCACCGCGCCCTCGTCGGGATAGTCCGGCATGTGCACCCGCTCGCCCCGGAACTCCTCGGGGCTCCGCACGTCCACCAGCGGCAGCCGCTCGGCCACGTGGGCCAGCACGCCGTCGCGGAACACCCGGACGTCGCGGTCGTTCCGCGGCCCCACCGTGATGTTGCCGTCCGGATAGCGGGGCACCTGCGTGAACAGGGCGCCGCCCTGTTCGGTCCAGCGCGCCCGGCCGCCGTCCATCACTCTCACCCGGAGATGATTGAGGCCGAACAGCCGGAACACCCAGAAGCCGAAGGTCGCCCACCAGTTGTCCCGGTCCCCGTAGAGCACCACCGTGGTCTCGCGGCTGATGCCTTTCGACCGCAGCAGCGCCTGCATCCGCTCGCGCGTCAGGTAGTCGCGACCGACCGGGGCCGTGAGCTCGTGCACCCAGTCCAGCTTCACCGCGCCCGGGATGTGTCCCGTCTCGTAGAGCAGGACGTCCTCGTCACACTCCACGAGGCGCACGCCCGGGTCGGCGAGATTCTCCGCGACCCACTCGGTCGAAACGAGCACGCCGGGATGCGCGTAGCCGCGATCAGCGTCCGTGTCGACGCCCGGAGCACTCATATTATCTCTCACTGCTTAACCCCCTGCCCGCCAATGAGCTAGGGGCCATTACTAATGCTTCGCTCGCAGTTGTCAACAGGGTTGTCAACATCGTTGCGCGAGTGCTACGGGATCTCGTAATGCGTTGTGCGCCATTGACCTGTGCGAATTCGCACAGTTGTTCGAGAGGATGATTACCTACGCGGTTGCCGGAGTTGTGAACGTCACTCGGGATATCCCACGGTCTGGGCGAAGAGGACCCGCTGCTCGGGGCGCAGCTTCAGGCGGCTGGAGAGGGCCGGGCGGTCGCAGTTGTGGAACCAGCAGGCCAGCCCCTGGGAGGCGGCGAAGAGGTACACGTTGCCCGCGATGAGCCCGGTGTCGACGAAGTAGTACGCCTTCTGGATCTCCGGGTCGTGCAGGCCCGGCTCCTGGAAGCCCCTGGTGTGCGTGAGCCGCCGGACGTCGGCGACGTAGATGAGCTGCACGGGGGCGTCGGTCACCATGTCCCGCTGGCCGCGCCCGATCGCCAGTGTCCGGAGGTCGTCCGCCACGACCCGCGACAGGCGGTGGCGCCGCGCGTCGTAAAGCCGGACGCCGTCCTCCATGGCGACGTAGACGTCGATCTCCTGCGAGTTGCTCGCCGAGGCGGCGGTGATGCCGGCCTGGCCGAACGGCCCGCGGCGACGGTTCACGCCGCAGGCGGCCCAGAGGAGGTTCGAGAGCAGCTGCGGCGGCAGCCGGCGGGCGCCGATCTCGCGGGTGGTGCGGCGCAGGCGCAAGGCGTCGCCCAGCGCCTTGCCCCGGCCGAGCCGGGGCGGCGGCAGCACGATCGCGCCGCGGGAGGGGGGAGCTGTGCGGCGGCGGGCCGTGCTCAGGCGTCTCCGGCGGACGGCGTCGGGCGCGAGGCGGCCGGCTCCGGCACGGGCCGCCGCGCCGGCGGGCCGAACGACGACCACAGCGCGAGGCCCGCCACGATCAGGTTGGCCGCCACCACCGGCGTGGCGTGGATGATGGCGCCGTAGACGATCCACAGCGCGGCGGCGAGCGCCTGCGTTCGCCGCAGCACCACCGGCTGCTTGAACAGGTAGGAGCTGGCGAACAGCGCGGTCGCGACCCAGCCGATGGCGTCGATCATCCGGCGGCGACCGCCGGCGCGACCGCCGCGGGGCGGATGGTGAGCGAATCGGTCCGCACCTTGTCCCACTCCTGCAGCACGAACCCGTGCGACTCGAACAGCGCGCGCACGCCGCCGGTGTCCAGGCCGACGATCTCCTCCAGCACGGGCACGAGCACGCTCAGTGCGTCGTCGCTCAGCACGGTCCGCCGGGCGATCGGGGCGAGGTACACGTTCCGGGACACGGCCACCGTGAGGCCGCCGAGCCGGTTCACGTGCAGCATGACGTGGACGTCGGAGCTGCCGTCGCCGACGTACACGAGGCGGTCGGGGCTCACCGGGATCCGCGCCCGCAGCTCCTCGAGCACGGCGACCTTCCCGTACCCGGCCGGCACCCGGACGATGGAATCGATCTCGCCGCTCTCGGCGTAGCGGAAGCGGGTCCCGAAGATGTGGTCCTCGGGCAGGATGCCCTCCAGGGCCGACTGGATCACCTCTTCGGGGGCCGCGGAGATGACGTAGAAGTCGAAGCGGTGGCCCTCGAGCTGCTCGAGCATCCGCAGCAGGAGGCGGAGGTTCTGCTTCAGCCGCACCCGCTTGCCCACCTCGACCAGATCCGCCTTGCGCACGCGGCGGTACTCCGGATCGTGCAGCAGCAGGTACGACAGCTCGGCGCCCTGCTGCACCAGGTGCGAGTCGGACAGGCCCGCCACCTTGTCCTGGAACCGCGACAGGCCGAGCAGCTCGCTCAGGATGATGCCCGAGTCGTTGAAGCTCAGCGTCTGGTCGAAGTCGCTCGCCAGCAGAAACTGTTTCGGCGGCACGGTGCTTCTCAGGTACATGGGTCCATCACTCCACGATCGAGTCCGAACGACGGCGACGACACGGGCTGCAACGTGACAGCGCCCCCCGCCGGAGTCTCCCGGGGGGGGCGCTCGCCCGATCCTGCCACCCAGCGGTGAGACTCCTTACGGGACCCTGCCCGGGCAATTGACGACCACCCGGCCCGCTCCCATCGAGCGGCCGGCGTTCGTGTGCAGGCAGGCCCTGCCCGCGAGCTCGAACGGCGGATGCCAACGACGAATAGCCGGTGCGTGCATCGGCGCGAGGCCCCCGCGAGTAACGGTCATTGATCGGAATCGTAAATGGCGCCGCGACGGCCCGTCAAGGTGCGGCGCCCCCCCCCCCGGCGCGCGCGTTGCAGGAGAAAAACGGTGCCGGGCGCGCGACGCCGCGCGCCGGCAGGGCAAGGAGGACCGATGTCGCGACCGCTGCGGGTGTCCGTCACGTTCCTGGTCGGGGCCGCGTTGTTCGTCCTGGTCCCGCTCGCCGCGTGGGGCTTCGCCTCCGTGCGGGCCTTCGCCGCCGAGAGCGCGCGGCTGGCCTACCTTGGGGCGGCCCTCGGACTGAACGCGTTCGCCGCCTGGAGGATCCCGGAGATCGGTCGCGCCAGGCCGCGGGCGGCGACGACCGTGCGGCGACAGCACGCGGTCGTGGTGCTGCTGCAGGTGCTCAGCATCGCGATCGTGGCGGCCGGCCCGTACACCGACGCGCGCGCCCTCGCGCCGCTCGGCGGGCCGGCCCTGCTGCGGTGGCTGGGACTGGTGATGTACGTGAAGGGGTTCCTGCTCATGCACCTCGCCGAGGCGGCCCTGGGCAGGCAGTTCAGCGTCGAAGTCGCCATCCAGCCGGAGCACGCGCTCGTCACGGGCGGCGTCTACCGGCACCTCCGGCATCCCCGCTACCTGGGCATCATCGTCTTCGGCGCCGGGATCGCGCTGGTGTTCGACTCGCTCGTGGCGCTCGGCTGCGCGGCCGCGGTCGTGCCGCTGCTGCTGTGGCGCATCGCCGACGAGGAGGCGCTGATGCGACGGGAATTCGGGCCGGCGTGGGAGGCGTACCGCCGGCGCACGTGGCGCCTGGTGCCGTTCGTGTTCTAGCGGCGCCGGGTGAGCCGCGCCCGGGGCGGCCACGCCGGATCGGCTCCGCCGTCCGGGCGGGAGCGGCGCGCGAGGGCGGCGAGGTGCTCGGCCGCGGCGCCGGTGCACGGCGTGGGGAACACGCAGTTGATGTAGACGCCGGGCACGGGACTGCCCCGGAAGTTGATGTTGAACGTGTCCACGGACGTGCAGCCCGCCGGCAGCTTGCACGGCGCGCGGATGTTGATCATCTGGCCGCCGATCAGCAGCCCGTGCCACAGGCCGCCCTTCCACGGCCCCGACGTGAACGTCGCGTTGGCACACGAGGCCGGGCTGCAGACGTTCGAGTTGACCTGGAACTTGCCGATGTTCGCTTCCCAGTACTGCCCGGTGCTGGCGCGCGCCTCGCCCCCACCCAGCCCGCTCTTGCCCCCGGACGAGTCGAAGGCCGCCGTGTTGACGGTGGTCCGGCCGTAGGTAGCGGCGCTGGTGGCGAACACCATCCGCCCGATCCAGGTGCTCTCCGGCGACGCGTACCAGAACACGCCCAGCCACCGGAGCGAGTCCAGCGTGGACGAGCCGGGGCTGACCGGGAACACCTCCCGGATCTGCAGCCCCACGACCATCCAGGTCTGGCCCTTCTGGCCGAGCGCGATGACCCGCGCGGCGCGCGAAGGGCCGGCCCCCGCCAGCGGGAGGTTCGGCACCACTTCGGTGGCGGAGTCGCTGCCGGCGAGGAGCTGCGGCGCCACGTCCGAGAACTCTCCCCAGGCCCGCGTCCGCACCACCGCGGCGGCCACGGAGTCGCGCTCGCCGGGGCGCCACGGGCGCCGCGCCGTGACGAACGTCGCCGGCGGGCCGCCGATCACCACCGAGTCCAGGATCTGCGCCGCCGCGCCGCCCGAGGTGACCGTGATCGTGTCCACGAACGTGCCGTAGCCCAGGTCGGTCGGGTCGCGGGTCCAGCGCAGGAAGCCGCCGCCCGTCCCCTGCGCGGCCGCGAGGCTGACCCAGGGGGCGCTGCTCGCGGCGGTCCAGCGCGCGCCGCCGGCGCCGAAGCCGGCGAAGCCGAGTGGAACCGAGTCGGTGGTCGTCCACACGCTGTCGTTGGGCATCGCGACGGAGCGGCCGGCCTGGCTGAGACGCGACAGGGCGGGGGCGGCACTTTCGGTGCATCCGGCCCAGGCCGTGGCCAGGAACACGCACAGGAGGGAGGCGAGCGCGTTGCGGCTCATGGCCTACAATAGCGTCGGCCGGACGGGCGACAAGGTCACCGGGCACCCGGGACCGGTCCGGCCGACGCCGATGGCATCGCTCAGGGAACGACGAGCACGCCCACGCGGCCGCCGAACTCGTCCGCGGCGGTGGCCACGCCGTCGGGCACCGCCCACGGGCCGCCGTCCACGCGGACGTTGAAGCGGTACATCCCGGCCGGCAGCCCCGGCGCGTAGCGCCAGCGGCCGTCCGCGCCCGGCGCGAGGTCCACCGCCTGCCAGCCGGTGAAGTCGCCCATCAGCTCCACGCGCCGCGCGCCGCCGGCCGTGACGACCAGCACCGCGAGGCCGTCGCGCTCCTCGACGGTCGCCGAGCCGCTCGCGGCGGGCGTTGCGGTGCGGACTGGCGCCGGCACGGCGAGTGTCGGGCGCGCGGCAGCCGGATGCCGCGGCGAGAGGCGCAGGCCCGCGGTCACGTAGCGGCCCGGGATGCTGCCGCTCACGGGATCGCCGGGATAGCGGCCGGCCGTGGCGATCAGCGCGACCGGCCCGGCGAAGCCGAGCACCAGCGACACGTCGCCGTACGCCGACGCGCCGCCGCCCGGGATCGCCGTCCGCGCGCCGAGCGTGCCCTCCACCTCCAGGGCGCCCGCGTGCCAGCGAGCCCGGGCCTGGACGTCGCTGTACGCCGTGTCCCCGACCGTCACGCGCGACCAGGTGACCTCGAGCGCTCCCGCCGGCCAGCGCATCCAGGCGCCGGCGGCGACGCCGGCCGCGCCCGCGCCGCTTCCTTCGTGCGCCACGCTGCCGAGCAGCGGACCCGCCCACGCGCCCCAGCGGCCGCCCAGCGCGTGCAGCCGCAGGCTGCCGAGCGCGTGCGCGAAATGCGCGAAGCCCACGTACGAGCTGGCGCCGGCCTCCGCCTGCGCCTCGACGCGCAGCGGTCCGAGCGCCGGCGAGAACGTGCCGGCCGTGAGCAGCCCCTGGAGGCTGGCGTTGCCGCTCTCGAAGACCAGGAAGGTGCCGCGCGCCGCGAGCGTCGTCCGCGGCGAGCGCCACGCGAGGGAAGGGGACAGCGAGGCGGCGCCGGAGCCGAGGAAGCCCTCGTACCGGACGTACGACGCCGCCGCGTCCAGGCCGGCTTCGACCTGGGCGGCGCACGGCCGGGCCCCGGCCGCGCAGCAGACGGCGAGGGCCAGCAGCCGGCGTGGCGAGCGCCGCGGCACCGGTGCGGTCGCGCTACGGCTTCCGGGGCGCGGCGGGCGTCGTGCTGGTCGTCCCCGGCAGCGCGCCGTCGAGGCGCACCGCGGCCGCGCCGCCGGCCGGCGCGCCGAGGGCGATGTCGCGCTCGACGCTCTGGCGGAACGCCACCAGCTCGGCGTCGCGCACGCCCTCGCGCATGAGCACGAGCACCGACCGCGCCGCGGTGTCGGCGGGGACCCCGCGCGCCACCAGGTCCGCCATCACGGCCAGCGGGACCATCAGCGATTCGCGCGGATAGCGCGCGCGCAGCTCCTCGAGCACCGCCCCCCGCACGCCGGCGCGGACCGCGGCGCCGCCGGCCACCAGCTCCGCGGGGCTCGCCCCCGGGCCGAGCGCGGATCGCGCGCGCCCGAGGTCGCCCGCGAGCGCGTGGACCGCCGCGACGATGCGGGCCCCGTCCGCACCCTTGCTCGCGCCCTCGAGCGCCTTGTTGACCAGCGGCTCCGCCGGCACGCCGGCCTCGCGCGCCGAGTCCACCACGGCGGCGACGGCCGCACGGGTCGCGTCGTCGACACGGCCGGCGAGCCGCTCGACCTGTGCGACGGCCGTCGCGGGCCGGGCGGCGGCGAGGACGAGCGCGACACCGAGCAGGCGAGCGTTCACAGCGATCCTCCCGCGGCGCCCGGGGCGCCGCTGCCGACCGTCACCACCGACGACGGCCGGCCGAAGTCGTCGCCGAGGGCGCGCGGCGCCGCCGGATCGGCGACGAACCGCCGGCCGTCGACGACGAACGCGTAGTCGTAGCGCCCCGGCGTCAGGGGCACGTCCACCGTCCAGATGCCGGCGGCCTCGCGGCGCATCGGCAGGCGCGCGCCGTCCCAGCCGTCGAAGTCCCCCGCCAGCGCGACGGTGCTCGCCTGCGGGGCCACCAGGACGAACGTCACGACCGAGGGCGCGGCCGGTGCCGCTGCCCGCGCGGCGACGGCCGGCGCGCCGCTCCCGTCCCGGCTTCCCCGCCGCGCACCCCACACCCCGGCAGCCGCCAGGACGGCGAGGCACGCGGCGATCGCGGCACCGCCCAGGGGCGAGAGCGCGAGCACGCGCGGCTCCCGCAGCCACGCCCACGCCCGCGCGGGCAGCGGCGCCGGTACCGCGCGCACCGCCGCCATCACGCGCCCGTCGAAGCCGGGGCCGGGCGACCGCGGGCGCCGCAGCTCCGCGGCGACGCGCGCGATCAGGGGATCGTCATCGGTCACGCCGCCCGCTCTCCTCGCCCAGCAGGACGCGCAGCCGGTCGCAGGCCCGCTTCACCCGCATCTTGAGCGCGGGCACGCGCGCGCCGGTGAGCCGCGTCATCTCCTCGTACTCCAGGCCTTCCACGTGCTTGAGCACGAACGCCTCCCGCTGGAGCGGGTCGAGGCGCGCCAGCGCCCGCTCGATCTCCTCGCGCCACTCCCGGCTCCGGCCCGCCGGCGCGGCCGCGCGCTCGAGCGCCGCGTCGTCGCGCACGAACTGCCGGTTTCTCCGCTGAAAGCGCGCCGCGCGGGTGCGGCACCGGTTCACCAGGATCTGCAGCAGCCAGGCGCCGAACCGGTCCGGCTCGCGGCAGGAGCGGAGGCTGCGGTACGCCCGCACGAACGCGTCCTGCAGCGCCTCCTCCGCCTCCGCCGCGTCACCGAGCATCGAGGCCGCGAACCGGAGCCCGCGATCCCGGTGCCGCGCCACCAGTCCGGCGAACGCCTCGAGGTCGCCGTCCAGGACCCGGCGGACCAGCGCGCCGTCCGGCTCGTCCTCGATCATCCAGACCCTCGACACGGGAATTCGGTCACCGGCCGGCGGTGACGGCGCCGCACCGGAACGGGTCATGTGCGGTGGACGTCGCGGCGCGAGGCCGCCCCGCACCGTGCCCCGGTGGACTTGTACCACGGCGGCGGCGCCGGGCGCAACCGGAGGAGACCGCAGTGCTCGTCCGCTCGAAGATGGTGCGCGCGGCGTCGCGCCGCGCCCGGAGCGCGGCCGTCGTGCTGGCGGCGGCGTCGCTCGCGCCCGCGCCCGCCGTCGCCCAGGCGGCCGTCGAGATCGGCCCGACGGTCGGGTACTACGCACCGCTCGGCAACTACGACGCCGCGCTTCCGTCCACCGCCAACGACCTGAGGGGATGGACGTGGGGCGCGCAGGGCCGCTTCTGGCTCACGCACCGGGCCGGAGTGCTGATCGAGGGGTCGGTGCGGTCGAGCCGGTTCGACGGGCTGCCCGTGCCTCTGCCGTGCGTGTGCTGCGCGCCGTGCATCGCGCCGCCCATGTCGGCGCGGCTCGTCCAGGTCACCGTCCAGGCCATCGTCCGGCCCTTCTCGGCCCGCTCTCCGCTGTGGCTCAGCGCCGGCGCCGGCGTGGTCCGGCGCTCGGGCCAGGCGTACGCCGATGCGGGCGTCGGCCCGCCGACGTCGGTGGCTGCGGCCGTGGGATGCGGCGTGGACGCCCGCCTCGCCGGGCCCATCGTGGCCAGCCTCGGCATCACGACGCTGTTCTACTCCCTGGACGGGTACTCCTCCGGCGCGTACGCCGGCCCGGGATTCCAGGCGGACCTCCAGGCGCACCTGGGGCTGTCGTGGCGGTGGGGCGCCCGGTAGCCGCGCACCCTCACCTTTGATCTGGTGCCGGGTATGTTAGGGGCGTGAAGCACGCCTCCCTGGTGCTGCAGCGGGCCTGGAAGGAGATGCGCCCCTGGATCGGCGTCCGGGCCGTGGTGTCGGCCGTCGGCCTGACCGTCCTGCTGTCGAACGTCTCGGTGCCCAACCTGCTGGTCGCCTACGTCGTCGTGCTGGCGGCGGTGTTCGCGTGGAAGGTGGTGAGCGGCGTGGTGCGGGTCCGGGCGGAGGAGCGGGCCCACCTCACGCCGCAGCAGATCACCGAGGCCCGCCAGGACGACGTGGATGCGCTGGTGGTGCTCGCCGCGTCGGGCGACGCGCTGCTCGAGCGGGACGTGGCGGACCTGGGGCAGCAGGAGCAGTGGACGGCCGACCTGAGCACGTGGTACGCGGACGTCCGGTCGCGGCTCAAGGGCCGGTTCGCGCCCTCCGACGTGGCGGCGTTCGACGCCCCGGCCGGCGCGCTCGACTTCGGCCCCAGCGGCCAGGGCTTCAATCCGCAGCACCAGCAGGCGCGGGTGATGCTGTTCCGCCGCCTCAAGGCCCTCGAGGCGGTCATCGGCCTGTACCGCTACAAGCCGCTGCTCGTGCCGCGCCCCTTCCGGGAGGGGTAGCTAGCGGTCCTGCGCGGCGCCGAGCCGCTCGAGGATGCCGCCCAGGGCCTTGATCTCCGCGCCGTAGCGCGCCCAGTCGCCGGCGCGCTGCGCCGCCATCGCCGCGTCGTAGTGCTGCCGCGCCTCGGCCACCAGCGCCCGGCGCGCGTCCGCCGGCGGCACGGCGGCGACGGCCGCGGCTTCGGCGCGCGGCGCCGCGGTCCCGCCGAACAGCTGCGCCAGCGCGGCGTCGAGCGTCTCGGCCATCGCCACCTCGTTCTGGTACGCGACGACCACGCGCTTCAGCTCCGGGATCTTCCCGCCCGCGGCGCGCAGGTAGAGCGGCTGCACGTACAGCAGCGCCGTCCCGATCGGGATCACGAGCAGGTCGCCCCAGATGACCTGCGAGCCGTGCTGGTCCCACAGCGAGACCTGCTGCGAGATCTCGGTGTTCTGGTTGATGCGGTTCTCGATCTGCGTGGGGCCGAACACCAGCGTCTGCCGCGACAGCCGGTAGACGCGCAGCTTCCCGTACTCCGCGCCGTCGTTCCGCGCCACCATCCACGCCGCCAGGTTGTCCTTCCCCCGCGGCGTGAACGGCACCATGTAGACGTACTCCTCCTGCGCCTCGCCGGGCAGCTTCATGATGATGTGCCGCATGAACGGCACCGCGCCGCCGGTGGCCCGGTTCACGACCGGGATCTGCCACTGGTCCTCGCGGTGGTAGAAGTCCACCGGCGCGTCCATGTGGTAGGTGGCGTACAGCGCCGTCTGGATGCGGTAGATCCGGTCCGGGTAGCGCAGGTGCGGGCGCAGGCCGGCGGGGAAGCTGTCGAGAGGGGCGAGCAGCCCCGGGAACACCCGCGCCCAGGTGCGGACCAGCGGGTCGGCCGGCGCGCTGACGTACGCCTTGAGCGAGCCGTCGTACGCGTCGATCACGACCTTCACGCTGTTGCGCATGTAGCTGGTGCCGTCGTCGAGCCGCTGCGCGTACGGGTAGCGGTCGGTCGACGTGTAGGCGTCGAGGATCCACTCCAGCCGGCCGTCGGGCGCGATGACCAGGTAGGGATCGGGATCGAAGGTCAGGAACGGCAGGGCCTTCTGCGCCCGGCCGAGGATCTCGCGGTTGTAGAGCGCCCGGCTGTCGGGGGTGATGTCCTGGGAGAAGAAGACGTTCGACGAGCCGAACCGGATCGCCAGCAGCAGCCGCCGCCACAGGTTCCCCACCCGCACGCCGCCGCTGCCGCGGTACGGCGCGTACACGTCCTCGTCGCCGGAGGGGTAGTCGAACTCCCGCTGCCGCGTGCCCACGAACGCGAAGTCGTCGTCCAGCTCGCCGTAGTAGATCTGCGGGCGCTTCACGGCGAGCGAGACGGTCGAGGCGGGCGGCAGGTCCTTCACGAACAGCACCGGCAGTCCCTCGGCGGTGGCCTGGTTCACCGGGCCCAGCGTGAGGCCCATGCCGTGGGTGAAGGTGAGGTGCTCGTTGATGAAGGTGGGCGTCGGGAGGCTCGCCGGGTTCAGCTCGCGCGGCGAGAGCAGGATCTGGCGGTACCGCCCGTCGATCCAGTAGCGGTCGTCGTCCACCGAGACGAAGTCGTAGTAGGTGCGGATCTCCTGCAGCTGCCCGAACGTCTGGAGCAGCGGGTCGCGCTCCCACAGGCGCACGTTCTCGATCGTCGGCCCGTTGGCGCGGAGGTCGGCGAGCGAGAGCGGCGTCTCGCTGCCGAGGTCCCGCACCTCGACGCTGTCGAGGGCCCAGGCCGCGCGGGTGGCGGCGATGTGCGAGCGCAGGTACGGCGTCTCGCGCGTCAGCTCGGTGGGCGCCACGACGAACTTCTGCATCACCGCCGGATACAGGCCGCGGCCGAGCACGGCGACGGCCGCGTAGCCGCCGACGGCGACCAGCGCCCAGCGCAGCAGCCGGCCGCGCAGCGCGCCCGCGACCACCGCGGCGGCGGCCGCGACGGCCACCAGCGCCGAGAGGCGCTGGGCCGGCAGGCGGGCGTGGAGGTCGGTGTAGCTCGCGCCCACCAGCGGGCCGGTGGTCGAGTAGAGCAGGTTGGATCCGTCCACCACCCACAGCTGCACCGCGGTCACGAGGAACAGCAGCGCCGTCACCACGGCCAGGTGGAGTGCGGCGCGCGGCTCGGCGTGCACCGCGCGGCCGCGGACGGCGAAGGCGCCGCGGAGCGCGTACACCACGAGCAGCAGCACCAGCGTGAGGAACAGGATGCCGAACAGCCACGACAGGACCGCGCTCAGGGCCGGCAGCGTGAACACGTAGAAGCCGACGTCGCGCCCGAACACCGGGTCCGTGGTGCCGAACGGCGTGCGGTTCAGCGCCGCGAGGGCGACGTCCCACTGCGCGGTCGCGGCGAGGCCGACGAAGAAGGCGACGGCGACCACGACCCACGGGCTGACCCGCCGCACGGCGCGCGACACGTCGAGCTGCGGCGTGGAGGGCCCGACGCGCATGATGACCGGGTTGAGGACGATGCCGCGCTGCGCGACGCCCAGGTTGAGCTGCAGGATCGCCGCGGTGAGCGCGAACACCGCCAGGAACAGGTCGCCCCGCGCCACGATCTGGCGGGTGAACACCACCCGGTAGCCGATCTCCTGGAACCACCACCAGTCGGTCAGGACGCCGGCGAACGCCGGCACCAGGACCAGGGCGAAGGCCGCGGCGAGGAGCAGGATCAGCCACCACCGGGCCCGACGCGCGGCGGGGCTCACGGGTGCTCCGGCGCGCGGCTCGCCGGCCGCGCCTGCAGGTCGCGCAGGTGGTCGAGCGTGAACACCACCGGGCCCGGGGTGCCGTCGGCGTTCCAGGCCTCGCCCTCGGGCGCCCAGTACATCGCGCCGATGCCGCGCGGGGCCCGCCGCATCGTGGTGACGAGGTCCACCATGAACTGCAGCCTCCCCTCGGGCGTCAGCGGCCACAGCATGTCGGGGTTGTCGGTCACGTGCGAGCTGCCGTAGCCGGTCTCGGCCACCAGGAAGTCCTTGTGGTAGCGCGCGGCGCAGCTGTCCATGTTCGTCCACAGCTGCTCGAGCGTTCCGTGCCGCCATTCCGGGTAGAAGCTCTGCGCGATGATGTCGTAGTCCACCTGCGCGGCCTCGAGATGGTCGAAGAACCACTTCGTCTTCGGCCAGTCGCCGCCGCGGTCGATGTGGATCGCGATCCGGGGCGGCGTGTCGCCCGCGCCCTCGCGCACGCCGCGGATCCCGGCCTTGAGGATCCGCGTCAGGTGGTCCCACTGCAGGGTGGAGTCGTAGGGCGGCGGCGGCAGGTAGGCCGTGTCCCCGGGCTCCTCCACCTGCCCCAGCGGCCACAGCGTGCCGCGGGTGATCTCGTTGCCGACCTGCACCCAGTCGGGCATCGCCCCCGCCGCCTTGAGCGCGGCGATCGTCTCGCGGCTGTAGTCCTGCACCCGCCGCTCGAGCGAGTCGAAGCTCGAAGCGCGCCAGGCGACCGGGATCTCCTGGTGCTGCGGGTCGGCCCACGTATCGGAGTAGTGGATGTCGAGCAGCAGCAGGCCGCCGGCGGCCTTGATGCTCCGCGCCAGCGGGATGGTGTTCTCGAGCGAGTTGTCCGGCGCCCGGCGCACCGGCGAGACGAACACCCGCAGCCGGAACGCGTTCCAGCCGTGCCGCATCAGGATGGTCACCTCGTCCGACGGCGCGCCGTTCTCCCGGTAGGTGCGCCCCGCCCAGCGCGGCGGCATGGGCGAGTCGAGGAACGAGACGTCGGCCCCGAGGAGGAACGGCGGGGCCGGCGCGGCCGGCGCCGGCGGCGCGCGGTGGCAGCCGACGGCGGCGGCCAGGGCGGCGAGCGGGAGCAGGCCCCGGGCGACGCGGCGCCGCCGACCGGCGGGCCGCGGGGCGGCGATCTTCGCGCTGCGACGATCCATGAGAGTCTCCGATCTACAGCTGCAGGCCGAACGCCTGCGGCTCCGCCGCGGCCGCCGCGGCGGCGACGATGCCCACCACGTAGCCGTAGGTCTCGTCCGGAATGTCGTCGCGGTGGTGCTCGAGCAGCTGCCAGAAGTTGCGGTCCTGCGGGGTGGCGGGGAGCGAGCGCAGCAGCTTCCGGATCAGGGTCTGGCCGGCGTTGTAGCTGGCCATCACCAGCAGCCCGGAGCCCTGGGCGTCGACCTGGTACAGGTCGCCGACGTAGCGCACGGCGGCGCGGGTCGAGAGGGTCACGTCGAAGCGCTGGTCGCGCGGGTCGTAGACCGGCTGGCCCACCAGCGGCCCGATCCGCAGCCCGTACTCGCGCCCGGTCGAGGGCAGCAGCTGCCACAGCCCCTTGGCGATGCCGTAGCGCGTGGAGGGCCCGACCCGCTCGGGGTGGAACCGGCTCTCCTGGAAGGCGAGCCACACCAGGTCCTTGGGCAGGCTGTTGGCCGCCAGCACCGACTCGACCTGGCTCTCGTAGCGGTGCTCGTTGGCGAGCCGGTAGGCGAGGTAGAACTCGGAGGTGTGCCGCCACTGGGCCACGCGGGCGCGGACGTCGCCGATGAAGCCGTCGGAGACGAGCATCGGCGCCTCGCCGAGGCGGGCGACCGCGGCGCGGATCGCGCGGATGTCCTCGGGGTCGTTGCTCGACTTGTCGAGCTGGCCGCTCCAGTCCGCGTAGGCGCTCTCCAGCCGCGCGCGCTGGTCGGCGGCGGCCTTCCGCTCCGGCGTGCCGGGCTGCAGCCGGCCGATCTGCAGCTCCAGGGCCTTCACCCGGTAGAACACTTCGGCCGCCTGGCGGCGGATCGTCTCGATGCGGCGGTTGACGAAGTAGAGCCGCGCGCCGATGGCCGCGGCCACGACCAGGCCGACGAGGGCCAGCGCCCGGTAGATCAGCGTCCACAGCCGCATCCGCTCGTAGAGATGCCGCACCAGCACCATCGACTGGCGCTCGTACAGCGAGCGCACGATCTCGATGGTCTTGCGCCCGATGCCCGGGCTGGTGGGCGGGCTGCGCGGCGAGGGCGGGGGAGGCAGGGGGGGCGTCGTGGCCGTGTCCTTGGTCGGGCCGAAGTGGGCAAAGGGTACGGAAATGCGGGCCCGTGGTCAACCGCCGCCTCCCTGGCGGGGTGCGGGCGCGGCGGCGATACATTCGACCATGACGGGGAACGGCGACGGGGAGGACGATCTCGTCTCGTACCGCACGCTGCGCCGCGTGGTGGGCGTGCTCGGCGTGGCGCTGCCGGTCGTGGTCGCGGCGTGGGGCTTCGCTCTCTGCCACTGCCTCCGCGTCCAGCCCTCCATCAGCGACTACTACGCCCTCCGCACGCGCGACGCGTTCGTCGGCATCCTGTTCACCATCGGCTGGTTCCTGTTCGCCTACCGCGGCTACGAGCGGCGGGACGACGTCGCCGGCAACCTCGCCTGCGTCTTCGCCCTCGCCGTCGCGCTGTTTCCCAACACCGGGACGCGGGTCGAGCGCCTCGTGCACTTCGGCGCCGCGCTGGCGCTGTTCCTGGTGCTCGCCTACTTCTCGCTGTTCCTGTTCACCCGCACGGGGGGCGCGCCCACCAACCGCAAGCGGATGCGCAACACCGTCTATCGCGCCTGCGGCATCGCCATCCTGCTGTGCATCGCCGGGATCGGCCTCAGCTACTCGGTGCTCAGCACGCAGGTCTTCGACGCGTTCCACCCCGTCTTCTGGCTCGAGACCGTCGCGCTGTGGGCGTTCGGCCTGTCGTGGTTCGTGAAGGGCGAGACCATCCTCAAGGACATCCACTGATCCGCTGCTGACGCTCGACCGTGGCCCGCGGCGTCCGCCGAGCCGCCGCCGGCCCCGGCGCGGGGGCGCAGCCGTGACCGACCCGGTCCATCCCGACCGGCCGCGGGGTGGTGCCCTTGGCACGGGTCCTGCAAATTGGCGTGGCGTCGATTGTCACCCCGGAGGACGATGCTTCACCTGGGCCCGGTGCTCGGTGCGCTCTCGTTTGCCGTCGCACGGCGGCGCTACGCGCGCGTGTACACCCGTCTCCACGACGCGCTGGATCCCGAGATCCACCTGCGCGAGGCGGCGGCGTGGCTGGCGCGCGCCCAGGACGACGGCGCGGACGACGGCGTGGCCTACGGCACGCCGTTCGGCAAGTCGTTCCTGCCGAGCTACCCGGAGACCACGGGCTACATCATTCCCACGTTCCTGAGGCTGGCGCGCGTCTGGAACGACGGGAGTTTCCGCGACCGGGCGGCGCGCATGGGCGACTGGGAGATCGCGATCCAGATGCCGTGCGGCGCGGTCATGGGCGGCATGGCGACGGACGAGCCCTCGCCGGCCGTCTTCAACACCGGGCAGGTGCTCCAGGGCTGGGCCGCCCTGGCCACGGAGACCGGCGACCCGCGTTACGTCGCGGCCGGCCGGCGCGCCGCCGAGTGGCTGGTCGGGATCCAGGAGCCGGACGGAAGCTGGCGGGCCGGCAACTCGCGCTTCGCCAACCCGAACGCCACGCTGTACAACACCATGACGGCCTGGGGCCTGTACGCGCTGGGGGAGGCGGCCGGCGAGGAGCGCTACCGGCGGGCGGCGCTCCGCAACGCCGCCTACGCGCGCTCCCGCCAGGCGGCGAACGGGTGGTTTCCGGACTGCTGCCTCAGCGACCCCGCGCAGCCGCTGCTGCACACCGTCGCCTACGCAATGCAGGGGCTGCTCGAGCTCGGCCTGCTGAGCGGCGACTACGACCTGATCGCGGCCGCCCGCCGCACGGCGGACGCACTGATCACCGTCCTGGGGCCCGACGGCTTCCTGCCGAGCCGGGTGCGTCCCGACTTCTCGGGCGCCGTGACGTGGTCGTGTCTCACCGGCAGCGCGCAGACGTCCATCGTGCTCTCCAAGCTCGCCGCCTACACCGGGGAGAGCCGGTACCGCGACGCGGCCCGTCTGATCAACCGCTTCCTGATGGCGCGCCACGACGTCACCGCGGCGGATCCGGCGATTCGCGGCGGCCTCGCGGGATCGTGGCCGGTGCACGCTGACTACGGCCCGCTGATGGTCCTCAACTGGGCCACGAAGTTCCTCATCGACGCCCTGCTCGAGGAACGGGAGGGCGCGTGATCCGCGCGCTCAAGGACCGGCTGCTGCCGGGCGGGGCGCACCGCACCTGGAACCGTCTGCGCAACCGGCTGCTGCGGCGCGTGACGGCGAGGCGGCTGGCCCGCGATCTCCGGCGCCTCGGCCTCGCCGAGGGCGACCTCGTCTGCGTCCACAGCTCGCTCAACGCCGTGGGCTACCTGGTCAAGGGACCGGACACGGTCGTCGACGCCCTGTTCGCCGTGGTGGGCGCGCGGGGTACGGTGATGATGCCCACCTTCTCGGGCGCCGACAGCACGTACCGCTACGTGAAGAGCGGCCCGCCGCCGTTCGATCCCGAGCGCGCGACCGCCACCACCGGCGCGCTGGCCGAGCGGTTCCGGTCGCTCCCCGGCGTGCGGCGCAGCCTGCACCCCACGCACTCGGTCGCGGCCTGCGGGCCGCTGGCTGAGCGGCTGCTCGAGGGGCACGAGCGGTCCGAGACGCCGTTCGGCGACGCCACCCCGTACGGACGGCTCGGGCCGCTCGGCGGGAAGGTCCTGCTGCTCAACACCAACGCCAACAGCCTGCTCCACCGCGTGCAGGAGGAGGCGGACTGGCCCAACCACTACCGCCGGGAGCGCTTCGAGCTGCAGGTGATGGCGCCGGAGGGTCCGCGAACTGTGCGCACCGCGGTCCACGCTCCGGGGTTCTTCGACCGGGTGGTGCTGCCGGGCGCGGCGCAGGGCGAGTGGAGGACCCTCCACATGCCCTGGTACGGCCTCCAGTTCATGGTGCCGCAAGCGGAGCAGCGGGAGCTGGCGCGGCTGCACCCGGACGCGGCGCGCGCGCTGGCCGACCGGCAGGCGTGGCTCGAGCGCGAGGGCGTCGTGCGCTTCGGCCCGGTGGGACACGCGCCGGCGGCGCTGCTGGACGCCGGGCGCTACGCGCGCCGCCTGCGGGACGACCTCCGCGCCGAGGTCGCAGCCGATCCGTCGCGCTATGACCCCGCGCGGATGGAGGCGCTCGCCGCGGGCCACGGCGGCCACTAGCGGCCCGGCCGGACGCCCCGCGCCGGCGCCCGCCGCGCTACTTCCCCGGCATGTCCTTCCACAGCTCGCGGATCCCTCCCACCGACGACAGCGTGGCCGACGCGTCGTAGGGGAGGAAGACGACCTTCTGCGCCTGGTCCGCGATCCTGGTGAGCGACTCGAGGTAGCTCTT
>DASPSV010000109.1:0-7345 GCA_035623755.1 Gemmatimonadales bacterium | reverse complement strand
GACGTACCCGGCGAGGGTGCGCTGCAGCAGCTTGCCGCGGTGGTGGGTGTCGAAGTGGATGCGCGACATCACGTCGGAGCCGCCGAACCGCTGCGGGTTCTCGAACGACGTGTCGGCGACCACCTCGCCGCGCTCGAGGTCGAACAGCCGCAGCACCACCGTGGTGGTGCCGAGGTCGGCCGCGACGCCGAGCAGCGGCCCGCCGCCGCGCGCGATCGGCTTCCCGTCCAGCAGCACCCGGTCGCCCTCGCGCGTCACGCAGGGGTCGCGCGGGAGGGCGGCGAGCGTGACCGGCAGGTCGAGCGCGTGGCGCTCGATCCGCATCTCGCCGCGCCGCATCGTGTGGCAGCGCACCACCCGCGGGGCGGCCTCCGCGCCCCCTGCCGCCACGGCGCGCGTGGCCCCCGCCGCCGCCGCGGCCTCCGGCAGCACCCGCGCCTGGCACGAGAGCCGGAAGGGCTCCCGGAGGTGGCTCTCCGCCGCGGTCCGCGGCGAGAGGTGCTCCATCCCCTCGGCGATCTCGACCAGGCACTCCTTGCACTTGCCCTGGGTGACGCACGAGGTGGGGACGAACACGCCGAGCGCGCGCGCGGCGTCGAACAGGGACGTGCCGGGCGCGACCGGGCCGCGCCGGTGGTTGACGTGGAGCTCCACTCCGCTCACGCCGATGCTCAGCGCTGGATGCGCGCGCCGGCGCCCTGCGCGTAGGCGCGGACCTGCTCCAGGGTCGCCATCGTGGTGTCGCCGGGGTAGGTCGTCACCAGCGCCCCGTGCGCCCAGCCGAGCTTCACGGCGGCCTCGGGCGTCTCGCCCGCGAGGAGCCCGTAGAAGAAGCCGCTCGCGAAGCCGTCCCCGCCGCCCACCCGGTCGCGCACGTCGAGGTCCGCGGTGGGCGCGGTGCACCGCCGGCCCGCGACCCACGCCACCGCGCCCCACCCGTGCCGGTTGCTGGAGTGCACCTCGCGCAGGGTGGTCGCGACGGCCTTGATGCCCGGGTACTTCGCCGCCACCCGGTCGATCATCGCGAAGAACGCGCCGGGGTCGAGCTTCGACGCGGCGGCCGCCGGCGGGCCCGTGATGCCGAGGGCCTTCTGCAGGTCCTCCTCGTTCCCGACCAGCACGTCCACGTGCTCGACGATGCGGCCGATCACCTCGGCGGCCTGCTGAACGCCGCCCCAGATGCTCCACAGCCGCTCGCGGTAGTTGAGGTCGAAGCTGGTCACGGCGCCCGCGGCCTTGGCCGCCTTCATGCCCTCGAGGATCAGCGGCCCGGTCGTGGCCGAGAGCGAGGCGAAGATCCCGCCGCTGTGGAACCAGCGCACGCCGCCGGCGAAGATCGCCTTCCAGTCGAAGTCGCCCGGCGCGAGCCGCGCGGCGGCCTCGTTGCTCCGGTTGTAGAACACGACCGGCGCGCGCACGCCGTGCCCGCGGTCGCTGTAGACCGTCGCCATGTTGGGGCCCGTGACGCCGTCGTGCGCGAACCGCTTGTAGAACGGGCGCACGCCCATCGCCCGCACCCGCTCCGCGATCAGGTCGCCGATGGGGTAGTCCACCATCGCGGTGACGATTCCGGTGTCGAGCCGGAAGCAGTCGGCCAGGTTCGCCGCGACGTTGAACTCGCCGCCGCTCACGTGGATGTCGCACCGCGTCGCCTTGCGGAACGGCACGATGCCCGGGTCGAGACGGTGCACCAGCGCGCCCAGGCTCACCAGGTCGAGCGCGCCCGCCCGCTTCGGCGGGATCACCAGGTCATGCGCCACGCGCGGCTCCACTCTCGAGGAGTTCCGGCGCGCGGAACGGATCGTCGCGCAGCCGGTACAGCGTTTCGCCCGCGTTCGGCACCACCAGCACGCCCTCGTCCTCGCGGCCGCGCCACGCCTCCGGGTCGATCGAGGCGGGATCGCGCCAGCCGAGGTTGATCTTCCGGCACAGTGCCTCGGGGATCCCGGTGGCGAGGGTCACCGTGGTGCGCGGCCGCTCGACGCCGTGCTCCCAGGTGCCGAGGCCCTTCACGTGGGTCGAGTGCGCGAGGATGCCCCCGGGCACGTCGGTGAAGCGGTCCATCTGCCTGAGGAAGTAGTCCCGCACGTGGTAGCCGATGCGCTCGATCAGCGCGCCGTGGGTGGCCGAGATGCGGCCGATGTGCGGGCCGTACACGATCAGCTCGCCGCCGTCGGCCACCACCGGCTCGAGCTTGTAGGCGCACTTCCCGCCCACCCACATCTCGTCGTACATGGGCGGGGCGCACGACAGCACGCTCCGGAACGGCCGGTCCTTGACCACGATGTGGATCCGCTCCGACAGGTCGGCCGCGGCGGACCACGCCTCCTCGGGGCTCCCGCAGAACAGCCCCGCCAGCCCGCCCGCGCGGACCACCAGGCTCATCGCGAGGCGCGGCACCGGCAGCATCTGCGCCGCGATGTCCACCACCGCGCGCACCGGCGTGTGCTTACGGCCGATGATCGCCGGGCTGGTGATCAGCGCGCCGAGCCAGTGGAACATGTCGATGATCTCGGCGCCGGCGATGCCGGGGAACAGGTACTTGTTGCCGCCCGAGAACCCGACCACCTCGTGCGGGAAGGTGGGGCCGACGATGAGGACCACGTCGCAGTCGAGGACCATCCGGTTGATGGTGACCGGCACCGGGTCGTGCATCATCCCGCCCGACAGCTCCTCGACCTTCGCGCGCGGGATGGTGCCGATCGTGACGAGCTGCGCGGCGTCCTTCCAGGCGTGGTTCACCACCCGGCTCTTCCCGTACTTCGCCGCGCGCTCGCCCGGCGCGAGGCCGAGCCGCGCGTCGATCGCGGCCTCGCTCATCGGCGGGTGCGTGCCGAGCGCGATCAGGAAGTCGAGCGCCTTCGCGCGGCCGGCGAGCAGGTCGTAGAGGGTCCGGAACATCAGGTCGATGGGGCCGGAGCGCGTCTGGTCGGGGATGACGGCCACGATCCGCTTCCCCTCGAGGCGCTCCCGCTCCACGAAGTCCGCCGCGATCCGGCGGACCTCGGCCTCGCCGAGCGTCCCGGCGGGCGCGCCGCGGCCGAGCATCACGCCGCTACCCCTCCCACTCGGTGTGGAACACGCCCTCCCGGTCGATGCGCCGGTAGGTGTGGGCGCCGAAGAAGTCGCGCTGCGCCTGGAGCAGGTTGGCCGGCAGCACGGCGGTCCGATAGCTGTCGTAGTAGGCCAGCGCGCTGCTGAAGGCGGGCGCCGGCACGCCGGTCACCGCCGCCGCCGCGACCACCTTCCGCCACCCGGCGGAGGCGTCCTTGATCGCGCCGGCGAAGTACGGGTCGAGGAGCAGGTTGGGCAGCGCGGCGTCGCGGTCGTAGGCGTCCTTGATCTTGGAGAGGAACCGCGCGCGGATGATGCACCCGGCCCGCCACAGCGACGCGATCGAGCCGAACTTGAGGCCCCAGCGGTAGTGCTGGTCCGCGGCGCGCAGCAGCTGGAAGCCCTGGGCGTACGAGCAGATCTTGGACGCGTACAGCGCGTCGCGGATGGCCGCGACGAACGCCGTGCGGTCCTCCTTCAGCCTGGCCTCCGGCCCGGGCAGCACCCGCGCGGCCGCGACCCGCTCCTGCTTGAGGGCGCTCATCATCCGCGCGAACACGGCGACGGCGATGGTCTGCGCGGGCACGCCGAGGTCGAGCGCGGCGGCGCTGGTCCACTTGCCGGTGCCCTTCTGCTCGGCGGTGTCGAGGATCATCTGCACCAGCGGCTTGCCGGTCTCGGGGTCCGCCTTGCCCAGGATGGCGGCGGTGATCTCGATCAGGTAGCTGTCCAGCTCGCCCTGGTTCCACTCGGCGAAGATGGCCTGCATCTCGGCCGGCTTGAGGCCGAGGGCGCGCTCCATCAGGAAGTACGCCTCGCCGATCATCTGCATGTCGCCGTACTCGATGCCGTTGTGCACCATCTTGACGAAGTGGCCGGCGCCGTCGGGGCCGATCCACTCGCAGCACGGCTGCCCGTCGGACGCGCGGGCGGCGATCTTCCGCAGGATCGGGCCCACCACCGGCCAGGCCTCCGGGTTCCCGCCGGGCATGATGGACGGGCCCTTGAGCGCGCCCTCCTCGCCGCCGCTCACGCCGGTGCCCACGAACAGGATGCCGGTGCCCTCGAGCTCGGCGATGCGGCGCCGCGTGTCCTCGAAGAACGAGTTCCCGCCGTCGATCAGCACGTCGCCCTTCGCCAGCAGCGGCCGCAACTCGGCGACCACCGCGTCCACCGGCGCGCCGGCCGGCACCATCACCAGGATGCGGCGCGGCCGCTCGAGCTGGTCCAGGAACTCGCCCACCGCCCCGGCCACCGCCATGGGCTTCCCGGCGAACGCCGCGCGCGACGCCTTCGCCTGGTCCGCGCTGACGTCGTAGCCGGCGACGGGAAAGCCGTTGCGCGCCATGTTGAGCGCCAGGTTGCGGCCCATCACGCCGAGGCCGATGACCCCGACGGCCTTGTCCCCGCTCATCGTGCCGTCCTTTCCGTCACCGGTCGCGCCTCACACGCCGGAGAACGCCGCGAAGCCGCCGTCCACCGGCACGACCGTGCCCGTGACGAAGGCCGACGCCGGCGAGAGCAGCCACAGCACCGCGCCCAGCAGGTCCTCGGGCGTGCCGAAGCGGCCCATCGGCGTGTGGGCGAGGATGCTGCGGCCCCGCGGCGTGAGGTCGCCCGACGCGCGGTCGGTGAGCAGGAACCGGTTCTGCTCGGTGAGGAAGAACCCGGGCGCGATCGCGTTCACGCGGATCGCGGGCGCGTACTCCTGCGCCATGTGCACCGCGAGCCACTGGGTGAAGTTGCTCACCGCGGCCTTGGCGGCCGAGTAGGCCGCGATGCGGGTCAGCGGCCGCAGCGCGTTCATCGACGAGACGTTGAGGATCACGCCGCTCTTCTGCGCGGCCATGGCGCGGCCGAACACCTGCGAGGGCAGCACGGTGCCGAGCAGGTTGAGGTCCAGCACGGCGCGCAGCGCCTCGGGCGGCAGGTCGAAGAACGACGCGTCCGGCCCGGTCGTGGCGCGGGGGTCGTTGCCCCCGGCCGCGTTGACGAGGGCGTCCACGCGCCCGTACTCGGCGACGATCCGGTCGCGCGCGGCGGCGAGCCGGTCCCGGTCCAGGACGTCGCCGTACACGATCATGTAGCGGCCGACGCCGGTGGGGATGCGCTGCACCAGCCGCTCGGCCATCGCCGGGTCGCGGTCGAGGATCGCGACGTTGGCGCGGCAGCCCACGAGGGCGCACGCCATCTCGCCCCCGAGGATGCCGGCGCCGCCCGTGATGACCACCGTCCGGTCGTGGAAATCGTACAGCTGCGTCAGCTCTTCGAGGTTCATCCGTCCTCCGCACCTTCAAAGTGCGGCCGCCGCCGCGCGCGTGCCAGTCTCGGCTTGATCGCCGACCGCGGCGGGTCCATGTTGAGCGCCGGTGCCGAGGTCAAGTCATAATATCTCTTGGAGGCCGCCGATGCGCGCTCGGGACACCCGCACCGCTTTCGCCCGGACCTGGGCGCCCGCGGCCGCCCTCGCGGCCGCCCTGGCCGCGCTCGCCCCCGCCCGCGGGGCGGCGCAGGCGCCCGCCGCGCCCCCCCCGCCACCCGCGGAGGCGCCGGCGCCCGCGTGGCGCGACACCGGCCTCGCGGTCGCGGCGCGCGCCGCCGACCTGGTGGCCCGCATGACCCTGGCGGAGAAGGTCTCCCAGATGGTGGACGACGCCGCCGCGATCCCGCGGCTCGGCGTCCCCGCCTACAACTGGTGGAACGAGGCGCTGCACGGAGTGGCGCGGGCGGGGCTCGCGACCAGCTTCCCGCAGGCGATCGGGATGGCCGCCACCTGGGACGACTCGCTGATCTTCCGCGAGGCCACGGTCATCTCCGACGA
This sequence comes from Gemmatimonadales bacterium, assembly GCA_035623755.1. Classification (GTDB taxonomy): domain Bacteria; phylum Gemmatimonadota; class Gemmatimonadetes; order Gemmatimonadales; family JACORV01; genus Fen-1245. The sequence continues at coordinate 1,470 of DASPSV010000109.1, read as the reverse complement.
GGCGCGCGCCAAGTACCAGGAGGTGATCCGCCACGGCGCGCCGGCGCGGTTCGAGGGGCTGACCTTCTGGTCGCCGAACGTCAACCTGTTCCGCGACCCGCGCTGGGGCCGCGGCCAGGAGACCTACGGCGAGGACCCGTTCCTCTCCGGCCGGCTGGCGATCCAGTTCGTGCGCGGGCTGCAGGGCGCCGACCCCCGGTACCTCAAGGCCGTCTCCACGCCCAAGCACTTCGCCGTGCACAGCGGGCCCGAGCCGCTGCGGCACCGCTTCGACGTGATGCCGGGCGAGCGCGACCTGCACGAGAGCTACCTGCCGCAGTTCCGCGCGGCGATCGAGACCGGCGGCGCCCAGTCGGTGATGTGCGCCTACAACCGGGTGGACAGCTTCCCGGCCTGCGCCAGCGACCTGCTGCTCAAGACGGTGCTGCGCGGCGCGTTCGGCTTCCGCGGCTACGTGGTCTCCGACTGCGACGCCGTGGGCGACATCTTCGAGACCCACCACTTCCTGTCCACCGCGGCGGAGGCGTCCGCCGCGGCGCTGAAGGCCGGCACCGACCTCGACTGCGGCCACACCTACGACAGCCTCGTGGCGGCCGTGCGCCAGGGGCTGGTGAGCGAGGCGCTGGTGGACACGGCGGTCACGCGGCTCATGGCGGCGCGGATCCGGCTCGGGATGTTCGACCCGCCCGCGGCCGTGCCGTGGACCCGGATCCCGCTCCGCGACAACGACTCGCCGGCCCACCGGGCCCTCGCGCTCCGCGTGGCGCGCGAATCGATGGTGCTGCTCAAGAACGCCGGCGGGCTGCTGCCGCTCCGGCCCGGCCTCGGGACCATCGCCGTCATCGGCCCCGACGCCGACCAGGCGTGGGTGCTGCTCGGCAACTACAACGGCACGCCGGCCGACCCCGTGACGCCGCTCCGGGGCATCCGCGCGGCGGCCGGCCCCGGCACGCGGGTCGTCTACGCCCAGGGCTCCGACGCCGCGGACAGCGTGCCGGTGATGGACGTCGTGCCCGCCGCCGTGCTGCGGACCGCCGCGGGGCGGCCGGGGCTCGACGTCGCCTACTGGAAGGGCCGCGCGATGCAGGGCGCGCCGCTGTTCACGGCGGTGGACACCACGCTCGACGCGGACTGGGGCATGGGCGCGCCGCGCGCCGACATGGACCCGGACGACTTCGGCGTCCGCTGGACGGGCACGCTGCGGCCCACGGCGAGCGGCACGTACCGCATCGGCCTCATCGGCACCGTGAAGTACCGGCTGTACCTCGACGACAGCCTGGTGGTGAAGTCGTTCTTCCCGCGCCGCAACGACGAGCCCAACCGGCCGTGGTTCCCGAGCGAGGCCGCGGTGCGGCTCGAGGCGGGGCGCGCGTACCGGCTGCGCGTCGAGGGCGAGGAGTCGTACGGGCTGGCCGGCCTCAGGATGCTGTGGACGCCGCCCGCCGAGACGCTGGAGGCGGACGCGGTGCG
>DASPSV010000224.1:0-4882 GCA_035623755.1 Gemmatimonadales bacterium | reverse complement strand
CCGCGCCACGCTGGCGGCCGAGCGCCGCCAGGTGCTGCGCACGCTGATCGCCCGGGAATCCGACGCCGGGAGCTGGGCCACGGCGGCGCGGTTCGCCGAGCAGCTGCTGGCCGCGGACCCCGGCTCGCTCGAGGTGCGGCTGCGCCTGGTCGAGCTGCTGGCCCTGGCGGGCGACGCCCTCGGCGCCCACGCGCGCGCCGGCGAGACCCGCGCGCTCATGGCGGAGACGACCGGCGGGAGGCCGCCGGACGACGTCGAGTTCGCGGTGGCCCGCGCGCTCACGCCCGCGGCCGCGCCCGACCGCCGGGCCGTCAACGGCTTCCCGCGCATCCCGGAGATGGTCGGACGCGCCACCCAGTTCCACTCCGTGGTGGAGCGCTGGCGGTCGGCCCTCGAGGGCCGCGGCGGCGCCGTGCTCCTCACCGGCGAGGCCGGCATCGGGAAGACGCGGATGGCGCGCGAGCTCGCGCGTCGCTTCAGCCAGGACCGCTCGCTGGTGCTGCGGGCGTCCTGCTATGCGCTCGAGCAGTCGGAGCCGCTCGCCCCGTTCCTCGAGATGCTGGGCGAGGCGCACGGCGCCCCCGGCCTGGGCGGAGCGTCGGCCGCGAACCTCGCGGTGCTCGCCGCCCTGGTGCCCGACGTCGCGCTGCGGTTCCGCGACGCCGTGGAGCCGCGCCACCTGCCCATCCTGCCGCAGGCGGTCGCGTCCGCGCTCCTCGACGCCTTCGGCGCGATCGCGCTCGAGGCGCCGCTCGCCATCATCGTCGAGGACCTCCACTGGGCCGCGCCGGCGACGATCGAGTTCGCGCACCGGCTCGCCCGCCACGCCCTCAGCCACCCGCTGCTGCTCGTGGCCACCAGCCGCGACCACGGCGCGAGTGTGGACACCACCCGGGCGCTCCGCACGCTCGCCGCCTCGCCGGCGGTGGAGGAGGTGGCGCTCGACTCGCTCGACGAGGCCGACGTCACCGACCTGCTGGGGAGCATCGCCGAGCTGCCGCCGGAAGTCGCCGGCTGCTGCCTCCCCGAGCAGCTGGTCGAGCACGCCGGCGGCATCCCGTTGTACGTGCTGGAGGTCCTGAAGGACCTGTACGACACCGGGTACCTCACCGTGCAGGACGGCCGCTGGGTCCGGTACGACGCCGCCAACCCCGAGGACGGCGAGCTGCCGCTTCCGGCCTCGGGTATCGACATCCTGCGCAGCCGGCTGCGCAAGCTGGGACCCCAGCTGGTGCACACGCTCACGGCGCTGGCGGTCTGGGGGCGCGAGGCCTCGGACGCCACCGTGGCCGAGCTGGCGGGCATCGACCCGGCGCAGACGGAGGAGTCGCTCCTGGTGCTGGAGCGCCGGCACCTCGTCAGCCGGCACGCGACCCTGCTCACGGTGGCCCACGAGGAGATCGGCGCCGCGGCGCTGGAGCTGGCGCCGGTGGAGCTGGTGAGCCGGCTCCACGCCCGGGCCGCGAGCCTCGCGGCGTCGCAGGCGGCCGACGGCTCGCCCGCCGACTGGATGGTGGCGGCGATGCACGCCGTGGCGGCGGGAGACACGACTCGCGGCGCCACCTGGGCCGCGCGCGCCGCGAACGAGGCCGAGCGCGCGTCGGGGCGGGAGGCGGGCCGGGAAGCGCTGCTGCGGGCCGTGGCGGCGGCGCCGGAGGCGAGCCGGGAGGAGCTGCGGCGCCTGCTGCGGCCGGTGCTGGACCGCTCGTGGACGGCGGCGCGGTGGCTCGACGAGCACGACGGCACGGCCCGGCGGCGCCGCTTCGGGGTGGCCGCGGCGGCGGTGGCGCTCGTGTTCGTGAGCGCCGTGGGCGCCGTGCTGATCCTGCCGCTCCTCCACTCGCGCGAGCAGGCCGGGCCGCTCGGGGGCGCGAGCCTCGCGATCGGGTGGGGCATGCCGGGCCGCCCGGACTCCGTGCGCGCCCTGACCATCGACGCGGGGTTCGTCGGCCGGCCCGCCGACCTCGCGTCGCTGCCCGTGCCGACGCGCCAGGGTTTCTACCCGAACAGCGTGCGGCCGGGCCGCAGGTCGGCCGCGCTCGCCTGCGTCCTTCCCGGCGTGGATCCGACCGCGGTGTGCCTGCGCGACCTCGAGCGCGGGACCACCACCACGCTGGTGCGGTTCGCCGGCGACGCCGCCCCCGTCGGCTGGCTCCCGGACGGCTCGGCCCTGATCGTCCTGCTGGGCCGCGTCACCCGCGCCGGAGGCTATGCGCACGAGCTGGTGCTGGTCGACTCGACCGGGCGAACCATCCGCACGATCACGCGCGACTCGGCCACCTACGAGGGCGCGTGGGCGAGTCCGCTCGGCGACCGCATCGCGCTGCTCCGGGCCCGCGAGCAGCGGCTGGAGGCGGCCATCGTGGACCTGCGTGGGGCCGTCATCGCGGTCGTCGACTGGTGCGACCGGTCCACCAAGATCACCTGGTCGCCCGACGGGCAGCGGCTCGCCTGCCTGCTCGAGGAGACCCAGCAGCTGCTGATCGGTGAGGCGCGGCCGCAGAGCTGGCCCACGCACGTCACCTTCCCGGGGCCGGCCGAGAGCGGCCCGATCTGGTCGGCGGACGGGCGCTACCTCGCCGTCTCGATCGGCGGCCGCCGCCCCGGCGTCTACGTCGTGGATCGCGAGGGGCTGATGGAGCCGCGCCTGGTGGCGAGCTTCCCGGCGCCGCCGCGGCTCGTCGGCTGGATGCCGCCCGGGTCGGCGCCGCCGCTCCACAAGATCGACATCAAGCCCGACTCGCTGCGCCTGGCGGTCGGCTCGACGACCACGCTGCAGGCGATGGGTCTCGGGCCGAGCGCGGAGCCGCTGGGGCCGGCCGTCGTGCACTGGTTCTCGACCGACTCGTCCGTCGCCCGCGTGGACGAGGACGGCCGCGTGGTGGCCGACCGCCCGGGCCGCACGGCCGTCGTGGCTGGGTACGGCCTCGAGCGCGTGGACGACACCGCGTACGTGCGGGTGGACTCCGCCCCCGCGCGCCTGCTGCTCGACGAGGACTTCGAGCACGGGCTCAACCCGTCGCGCTGGCGCACCTACGGGCAGCCGCCGCCGGAGGTGCTGCCGGGAGCGGGGCGGGGCGGGTCGGCGGGCTTCCACAACAACGGGACCTACTCGCACACCAGCGGCATCGCCCTCCGGGCGGCGCTGGCCCTCGACCGCGGACTCACCATCGAGTACTGGGCCGCGATTCCCGTCACCCGCCCCCTGTGGCAGTCGGTGAAGGTCGGCCTGTACTCGGCCGCGGCGGATTCCTTCCACGCGGGCTTCGGACCGGATCCCGCGTCGGACGTGGCCGCCGTCTCCCTCGAGGCGCCCAACCCGAACGACCCGCGCCGCCAGATGATGGCGCTGCTGTCCGACGTGCGTCCCAATTTCAAGCTGGTGGCGCTGCCCCGCCGCCTCGCGGACGGCAGCTGGCATCGCTACCGGCTGGTCATCTACCCGCGCGGCGAGGTGCGCTGGTTCGCCGACGGCATCGAGATGATGCCCCCGGGCCGGGCCAACACCGCCGGCCGCATGCTGTGGACGCTGGTGATCGCGGGCCGCTCGGTGGGGACCCGCGCCATGGTGGACGACGTGAAGGTGTGGGAAGGCGTGGTCCTCGACCGCGTGCAACCGCCGGCCCCGGCCGGCCGTAGGGTGTCGGGGGGGAGGGCACGTCCATGAGTCTGTTCGACCGCTTCGCGGCCGGGCTGGAGACGCTCGGCAAGAAGGCCAATCAGGCGCTCGACGAGGGGAAGCTGCGCGTCGAGCTGTTGAAGGTGCGGCGCCGCATGGATGCCGCGGCGCGCGATCTCGGGTACCTGACCTACCGGCAGGCGCGCGGCACGACGGCGGCGCCGGGCGACGTCGAGTCGCTCACGCAGCGCATCGCGGAGGCGGAGGCCGGCGCGGCGCGCATCGAGGCCCAGCTCGAGCAGCTGAAGACGCCACCCCAGGGTGGTGCCGGGGCGACGCGCCCGGCGGACGGGGGCCCCGCGGCCGGGGACGCTCCGCCCGCGGGCGGGACCGCAGAGCCGCCGGGGAGCTGAGGGCTCCGACTAGCGCGGCGGGAACACCCGCAGCGCGTTCTCGGTGGTGATCCGGGCCTGGATCTGCCGCGGCAGGTCCAGGCTCAGGAACTGATCCAGGTTGCGCCGCAGGTCGTGCACGCCCGGACTGGGCCAGTCCGTTCCCCACAGCACCCGGTCCGCAATCTCCCCGAGTCGCGGGAAGTACTCCAGCAGCTTGAGCGGAGGAATGCCCGAGACGTCGAGCAGCACGTTCTTGTGCCGCCGGAGGATGAAGAACGCTTCGTCCATCCACAGCGGCCGCCCGCCGTGCGCCATCAGGATGGTGAGGTCGGGGAAGTCGACGGCGACGTCGTCCAGCTCCATCGGATGCCCGTACTTGCAGCGCGCGCCGGGGAACACGCTGGTGCCGGTGTGGATCATCACGGGCAGGCCGCGCTCCTCGCACCGCCGGTAGAGCGCGCCGAGCGTCTGCATGCCCTGGGTGTGGGCGTTGGCCGGGAACAGCTGGTGCGGCGGGTGGATCTTGAGGCACCGGATGCCGAGCGCGAGCAGGTCGTCCACGTGGCCCTTGATGTCGCCCGCGAACCGCGGGTGGACGCCGCCGTAGGGCAGCAGCCGCTCGGGCGCCGCCTCGGCGTAGCGGGCCGCGAAGGCGTTGGTCTCGTCGGTGAAGCCCATCAGGTCCGGGCTCGGGTAGTTCACCAGTCCGACCCGCCACACGCCGGCGCGGTCCATCACCTCGAGGAGGGCCTTGGGGTCGTCCATCAGCGCGAGCAGGAACTCCCAGTGGTCTTCCTTGCCGCGCCGCATCGCCTCCATCACCTCGGGCTTCAGCTGCCGCCACGGCTGGATGTGGACGTGGACGTCC
>DASPSV010000101.1:0-6876 GCA_035623755.1 Gemmatimonadales bacterium | reverse complement strand
GGCGGGGTGGGGGTGCTGCGGAACCCGGTCAGGCGCGCGCCGCGCTAGCCGCGCCCGGCGCCGGCGTGTCGAGCGCCGTGCGCACGGCGCGCAGCAGCTCGGGAATCGTCCACGGCTTGGTGAGGAACGGCACGCCCGGCTCCATCACCTCCCGCTCGTCGCCGCGGCCGGGGTACCCGCTGGTGAACAGCACCCGCACCTGGCGGCCGCGCTCGCGCAGCTCGCGGATCAGCTCGTTCCCGCCCAGCCGCGGCATCACCACGTCGGTGATGACCAGGTCCACGGCCGGCTCGCGGTCCAGCAGCTCGAGCGCCTCGCGGCCGTCGCCCGCCGTGAGCACCCGGTAGCCGTCCTTGGCGAGCACCCGCATGGCCGCGCGGCGCAGCGCGGGCTCGTCCTCGACCAGCAGGATCGTCTCCCCGGAGGCCGCGCGCGGGTGCGGCGGCTCCGCGGCCGACGCCTCGGGCACCGCGGCGGCCAGCGGCAGGTACACCGTCACCGTGGTGCCCTCGCCGGGCGCGCTCGCGACGTCCACGTAGCCCTGGTGCTGCTTGACGAGCCCGTAGACCATGGACATGCCGAGCCCGGTGCCGACGCCCACCGGCTTGGTGGTGAAGAACGGCTCGAACACCTTCCGCAGCGTGGCGGCGTCCATCCCCGCGCCGGTGTCCCGGACCGACAGCACCACGTGGTCCCCCGGCCGCGTGCCGGCGTGGCCGCGGCAGAATTCCTCGTCGAGCGCCCGCGCCTCGGTCGCGATGACCAGCGTGCCGGCGCCCGGCATGGCGTCCCGCGCGTTGGTGACGAGGTTCATCACGATCTGCTCGATCGCGCCGGTGTCGGCGAGGACGCGCGCCTCGCCGGCCGCCAGCTGCAGCTCGAGGTCGATGCTCTCCGGGATCAGGCGCCGGACGACGCGCCCGAAGTCGCCCAGCAGCCGGTCGAGGACGACCGACTGGTACTCGAGCGACTTGCGGCGGCTGAACGCGAGCAGCTTCGCGGTGAGCGACGCCCCGTGGCCCGCCGCGCTGCGGATGGTCTCGACGTCCTCCCGGAGCGCCGAGCCCGCGGCCAGCTCGGACGTCATCAGCTCCGCGGTCGTGAGGATGGTGCTGAGCAGGTTGTTGAAGTCGTGCGCCATCCCGCCCGCGAGCTGGCCCACCGCCTCCATCTTCTGGGCCTGCCGCAGCTGCCGCTCGAGCTCGGCCCGCTCGCTCACGTCGGTCGCGATCACCAGGCGGGCGGCGACGCCGCCCACGTCCATCGCGTGCGACGTGACGTCCACCAGGAACACCGTGCCGTCCTTGCGGCGGTGGCGGAACCGGCCCTGGCGCACGCCGTCCGTGGGCGGCGTCCGCAGGTGCTCGAGCAGCCGGGGCACGTCCTCGGGCGGGCGCAGGTCGGTGGCCGTGAGCGCCAGGAACTCGTCGCGGCTGTAGCCGTACTGGCGCACCGCGGCGTCGTTGGCGGCCAGGAACCGCAGCGTGGCCGGATCGAACAGCAACAACGGGGTGGGGTTGCCGTCGAACAGCAGGCGGTAGCGCTCCTCGGAATCGCGCAGCGCCTGCTCGGCCGCCCGCCGCTCGGTCACGTCGCGGATGATGGCGGTGAACAGGCGCCGCGCGCCGACGACCAGCTCGCTCACCGACAGCTCGACCGGGAAGGTGGTGCCGTCGCTCCGGAGCGCGACGACCTCGCGGCGGCGGTCGATCACGTGCTTCTCGCCGCTGCCGAGGTACCGCACCAGGTGCCCGGGGTGGGCGTCGCGGTCCGCCGGGCGCATCAGCATGCCGACGCCGACGCCCACCATCGCCGCGGCGCCGTGCCCGAACATCTGCGCGGCGACGGCGTTGACGGTCTGGATGACGCCCCGCTCGTCGATGGTGACGATGGCGTCGCCGGCGTGCGCCATCACGTGCTCCGCCAGCACCCGGTCCGCGGTGGCCGCCGCGCGGAGCGGGCGCACGATCAGCAGCCAGAACGCCGGCGCGACGAGGGCCACGAGGACCGACGCGTCCACGACCGTGGTCGCGATGGGGGAGGCGTGCGGCATCAGGAACAGCAGCGCGAGCGTGATCGCGAACTCCACCGCGAACACCACCGCCAGGAGCGCCGCAAGGGCGCGCACCGGCGAGGCCGGTCGTGGCGCGTCTGCCTGTGGAGCCATGGGTGACCGCCGGAGGGCGGGTGGCAAAGCTGCGGCAAAATGCGGTAATTGCAGGGGTCCGCGCAAGCGCGGCCGGTGCCCGGGTTGGGGCCGGCGGCCGGCGGCCGTACATTTGCGGGGGTGCGGGGTATGAGGTGATGCGCGACCGGCGCCGCCCGGCGGCCGGCCGGCCCCCGCATCGGACCTTCGACGCAGGGAGCGAGGCATTCGTGGCGCACATCGCCAGGCGCGTGGGGACGTTCCCGGGCTATCCGCTGGCGCAGATCCCGCGCCGCAAGCGCGAGCTCGTCGCCGCCGGCGTCGACGTCATCGACGTGGGCGCGGGCGATCCCGAGGAGGCGCCGCCGGCGGTGGCGGTGGAGGCCCTCACCGCGGCGCTGCACGATCCCGCCATGAGCAAGTACGGCTTCCAGCTCGGCCTGCCGGCGTTCCGGGAGGCGGTGGTGCGCTACCACCGGCGCCGCTTCGGCACCGCGTTCGACCCGATGACGGAGGTGCTGCCGCTGATCGGCTCGAAGGAGGGCCTGGCGCACTTCGCCCTGGCGACGACCGACCCCGGCGACGTGGTCGTGGTGCCGGAGCCCGGCTACCAGTGCTACATCGGCGGGGCCATCGCGTCGGGCGGGCAGGCGCGGATCGCGCCCTTGAGGCCGGAGACGGACTTCCTGGTCGAGCTCGGCGAGCTGCCGCGCGAGGTGCTGCGGCGCATCAGCCTGGTGTACCTGAACTACCCCAACAATCCCACGGCGGCGGTGGCGCCCCGGGACTACCTCGAGCGGACGGTGGCCGTCTGCCGCGAGTACGGGATCGCCCTCGCCTACGACAACCCGTACGTCGAGATCACGTTCGACGGGTACCGGGCCCCGAGCATCTTCGAGATCGAGGGCGCACGCGAGGTGGCGGTCGAGTTCCACTCGTGCTCCAAGACGTTCACGATGACCGGGTGGCGACTGGGGTGGGCGGTCGGGAACCGCGAGCTGATCGCGGCGCTGACCACGATCAAGTCGTATCACGACACCGGACCGTTCCTGGCCGTGCAGCAGGCGGCCGTCGCGGTGCTCGACCAGGCGGAGACGGTGGCGCGGGAGGCCGTGCGCCGGTTCGAGGCGCGGCGCGAGGTCGCCGTGAAGGCGCTCGCGGCCGCGGGCTTCGAGGTCGCGCCGCCCCAGGCCACGCTGTACCTGTGGGTCCCGCTGCCCGAGGGGCTCAAGTCGGCGGAGTTCGCGCGGCTGGCGATGGAGGAGGAAGGCGTCATCGTGATGCCGGGCAGCGGGTTCGGTGCGTCGGGCGAAGGTTTCTTCCGGGTCGCGCTCACCGTCGGCGAGGAACGGCTCGCCGAGGCGGCGGAGCGGATGGGGCGGGTGCTTGCGCGAGCGTAGGGCGTTCACGCTGCCGGTCGGCAGCAGCTGGCCGCGGTGGTGGATCTTCGCGTCCGTCGCGGCGCACTTCGTCGTGCTGACGGCGCTGGTGCGCAACAGCATGGCCTGGCACGTCGGCGGGGCGCAGGCGCGCGGGCGCCTGGTGCTCACCGGCGCCGCGCCGGGCGACAGCACGCGGCGGATCGTGTTCTACCTCCCGTCCGCGCCGGCCGCGCGCGGCGCCGGGGAGGGCGAGGCGGCGAGTCCCGTGCCCGCGGCGCCCCCGGGAGCCGTGACCCTCGCGCCCGCGCTCCCCGCGGACACCGGCCTGCCGGTGCTGCGGCCGGGCGGCGCCGGGCGCGACACCGGCACCGTGGTCGTGGCCCGGCCCCGGGGCGGCTCGGGCCGCGGGGTGCGGAGCGTGACGAACTACACGCCGCAGTTCGGCGACGGCCGCCCCTGGGTGAATCCGGAGCCGGGCGGCGCCGAAGTCACGGCGACGCGGGAGATCCGCATCGACTCGGCGGTCGCGATGCGGATGCGCGAGCTCGCCGACTCGATGGAGCGGACCCCGACGAACGACCCCGACGCGAACCCGTACGTGTCGAAGCCGTGGACCTTCCGCGTCGGGGGCAAGACGTACGGCATCGACTCCAAGGGCATCCACCTCGGCGACTTCACGATCCCGACGGCGGTGCTGGCGTTCCTCTCGACGCCGCAGGGCAACATCGACCAGGCGCGGGCGAACCAGGCCTACATGGCGATGCGAGCCGACATCCTCCGGGCGGCGGCCCGGGCCCAGACGGAGGAGGACTTCCGGGAGGCCGTGCGCGAGCTGCGCGCGCGCAAGGAGAAGGAGCACCAGGAGCAGCCGCCGCCGCCGCAGCCGGCCCAGCCGCAGCCGGCGAGCCCCCAGCCGTCGCAGCCGTGAAGCTCGTCGACACCGACGACACCGTCCTCATCGTGACGGGCATCGACGTGCCCGCCGAGATGAACGACCGCCCGCTGGCCTACCGGCTCAAGGCGGAGATCGACCGGCGCGGCGCCGGCCGGCCGTTCCGCGGCGGCCTGGTGGTGTCCGACGCGTGGTTCGCCCAGAACCGCATCTTCCATCTCTGCCCGGTGGTGTCGGTGGGCGGGCCCGGCGTGAACGCGCTGGCGGCGAGCCTGGTGAACGAGCTGCCGATCCTCATCAAGCGCGAGGAGCGCGTGTTCGTGCAGGGCGCCTGGGACGGGGAGGAGCGGCGCGCGAGCCTGTGGGGGATGGACCGCGCCGCCACGGCGGAAGCCGTGGAGGTGTTCTTGAAGGAGGGCTACTGCGAGGCGTTTCTCCGCGAGGCCTGGAAGATCGCGGCACCGGCCAAGTCGTAACGCGCCCTAGGCGCCCGGCGCCGCCCGCACGCGTTTCAGCACGACATCCTTCGGCATCACGGCCAACAGCTCGGTCACCGGCTCGGACACCGTCGAGCCGGTGACCGCGATGCGAATGGGCTGCATCAGTTCTCCGACCTTCATGCCGGACGCGCTCGCAGCGGCCCGGAGCTCGGTGTCCAGTCCCGATGCGGTCCAGTCCGACCAGCGACTGAGTCTGTCCGCCGCCTCCTTGAGCGCCCTCCGGTACGACTCTGCATTCTGCGCCACGTACGCCTCCGCCTTGTCGTCGAGAACCACCTCGTCGAGCCCCGCGCGCAGCCGGGCCCGGTGCGCCACGTCCAGCGTCGTCCTGGCCCGTGGCAGCACGGCGGCGATCAGCGCCACGGCCCGCTCCGCCGAGAGGCCGGCCAGCGCGTCGCCGATCAGGCCGGCGACCCGCTCGGCGCCGAGCGCGCGCAGGTGCTCCGCGTTCATCCACTCCAGCTTCTTCGGATCGAAGACCGCTGCGTTCTTCTGCACGCCCTCGATCCGGAACGCTTCCACCAGCTCCGCGAGGTCGAAGAACAGCTCGCGGTCGCCGCCGGGACTCCAGCCGAGGAGCGCGAGGAAGTTCGCCATCGCCTGCGGCACGATCCCCTCGTGCTGGTAGTCGGCCACGGCGGTGGCCCCGTGGCGCTTGCTCAGCTTCTTGCCGTCCGTGCCGAGGATCATCGGCACGTGGCCGAAGACGGGCACGCTCACCCCGAAGGCGCGGTACAGCAGGATCTGCTTCGGCGTGTTCGAGATGTGGTCGTCGCCGCGGAAGACGTGCGTGATCCGCATCGCGATGTCGTCGGACACCACGGCGAAGTTGTACACCGGCGTGCCGTCGGCGCGGAGGATGACGAAGTCCTCGAGGTCCTTCCCGTGGAAGGCGATCGGCCCGTGGACCGCGTCCTCCCACGTCACTTCCTCGTGGCTCACCCGGAAACGGATCGCCCCGGCGTCGAGGAACGCCTTCCCCTCCTCGAGCAGCCGGCGCGCGTCCCCCTGGTGGCGCGCGAGGGCCGCCCCCTGGAAGACGGGGCCCTCGTCCCAGGTCAGGCCGAGCCACCGCATCCCGTCGAGGATGACGTTGGTGAACTCGTCCGTGGAGCGCTGCCTGTCGGTGTCCTCGATGCGGAGCACGAACGTCGCGTCGCGGTCGGGCCCGTGCGCCTTGGCGTTCTGGACGAACAGCCAGTTGAAGAGCGCGGTCCGCGCTCCCCCGACGTGCAGGCTGCCGGTGGGGGACGGGGCGAAGCGGACGCGGATCACGGCTGGGCCGTGCCCGCCCCGGGGGCGCCCGCCTTCTCGATCTTGGCCCAGGTGTCGCGCAGCGTGACGGCGCGATTGAAGACCAGCCGGTCACGGCCGTCCACGCGGTCGCGGCAGAAGTAGCCGGTCCTGAGGAACTGCAGCGGCTCCTCGGGCGTCGCCTCGGACAGCCCAGCCTCCACCCTGCAGCCCGTGAGCACCTCCAGCGAGGCGGGGTTCAGGACGTCGGCGTAGCGCTTGTGCTGGAGCTCCGCCGCGGGGTCCTCGTCGAGGAAGAGCCGGTCGTAGAGCCGCACCTCGGCGTCACGGCAGTGGGCGGCCGACACCCAGTGCGACGTGCCGAGCACCTTGCGGCCGTCGGTCGTGGTCCCGCCGGCCGAGGCGGGATCGTAGCTGCAACGCAGCTCCGTCACCTCGCCGCTCTTCGGGTCCTTGATCACGCCGGTACAGGTGACGTAGTAGGCGAACTTGAGGCGGATCTCCTTCCCCGGCGAGAGGCGGAAGAACTTCTTCGGCGGGTCCTCGCGGAAGTCGTCGCGCTCGATCCAGATCTCCCGCGAGAACGGGAGCTTGCGCGTGCCGGCGGCGGGGTCCTCGGGGTTGTTTTCCGCGTCGAACCACTCGACGCGTCCCTCGGGGTAGTTCTCGATCACGACCTTGAGCGGCCGCAGCACCGCCATC
>DASPSV010000094.1:0-2436 GCA_035623755.1 Gemmatimonadales bacterium | reverse complement strand
CGAAGCGCCCGGGGGCCGGGACGAGGACGGGAGCGCCGCGATGACCGGGGCGCCGGAGAACGACGGCAACGGGCAGCAGGTCAGCTACTACTTCATCCGCCGGCCGGTGCTGGCCGGCGTGGTCTCGATGATCATCACCCTGATGGGCATCCTGGCGATCCGCCTGCTGTCCATCTCGCGTTACCCGCAGATCTCGCCGCCGGCGATCCAGGTGGTGGCCGTCTATCCCGGCGCGACGGCGCAGGACGTGGCGGAGGCCGTCGCGGCCCCGATCGAGCAGCAGCTCTCGGGACTGCAGGGGATGCTCTACTACACGTCGGCCAACGCCAGCGACGGGACGATGAGCCTGTCGATCTACTTCGACGTGAACCGCAACCAGGACCTGGCGGCGGTGGACGTGCAGAACGCGGTGCAGCTGGCCTCGCCGCAGCTCCCGGCCGCGGTGCGCCAGCTCGGCATCTCGATCATCAAGGCCAACTCCGACATCCTGGGGGTCGTGGGCCTGAGCTCGAGCGATCCGCGCTACGACGCGGCGTACCTCACCAACTACCTGCACCTGTACGTCGAGGACGAGCTGAAGAGCGTGCAGGGCATCGGCAACGCCACCACGTTCGGCGGGCTGCAGTTCTCGATGCTGATCCAGCTCGATCCCGACAAGATGGCGCAGCTCGGCGTCACCGTGAACGACGTCGCCGACGCGGTGCGCGAGCAGAACGCCACCAACCCGGCCGGCCGGCTCGGCGGCGAGCCGGCGCCCCCGGGCACCAGCCTCACCATCCCGGTCACCACGATCGGCCGGCTGCAGACGCCGCAGGAGTTCAACGACATCGTGGTGCGCGCGCTGCCGGACGGCTCCGAGATCCACATCCACGACATCGGGCGTGCGGTGCTCGGCTCGCAGAACTACGATTTCGAGGGCCGGCTCAACGGCAAGCCGACGGCACTGTGTCTCCTCTACCTGCGGCCCGGCGCCAACTCGCTGCGGACGATCGACGCCGTGCGCAAGCGGATCGTCGGCCTGCAGCGGAACCTCCCGCCGGGCGTGACCATCAGTATCCCGTTCGACACCACGCCGTTCGTCACGGTGTCCATCCAGGAGGTGGTCGTCACGCTCCTGGAGGCGCTGGCCCTGGTGGCGCTGGTGGTGTTCGTGTTCCTGCAGAGCTGGCGTGCCACCCTGATCCCGATGCTCGCCGTGCCGGTGAGCGTGATCGGCACCTTCCTCGGGCTCGAGGTGATCGGGCTCTCGATCAACGTGCTCACGCTGTTCGCCCTGGTGCTCGCGATCGGGATCGTGGTGGACGACGCCATCGTGGTGATCGAGAACGTCGAGCGCATCATGGCCACCGAGGGGCTCCCGGCGCGGCAGGCCGCGGACCGGGGCATCCAGCAGGTGGCGCCGGCGCTGGTGGCGATCGTGCTGTCCCTCACCGCGGTGTTCGTGCCGGTCGCCTTCACCGGCGGCGTCACCGGCGCCCTGTTCCGGCAGTTCGCCATCACCATCGCCATCGCGGTGGTGCTGTCGGGCGTCGTCGCCCTGACGCTCACGCCGGCGCTGTGCGCGTACCTGCTCAAGGAAGCGAGCGAGGCCCACACCACCGGGCCGTTCGGCGCCTTCAACCGGCTGTTCGACCGCGGCCGCCACAACTACGTCCGCAACGTCGAGCGCGTGCTGCGCCGGCCGCGGGCGGGGTTCGCCGCGTTCGCGGTCGTGATCGTGCTGGCGGTGGTGCTGTGGCGCGCGGTGCCGTCGTCGTTCATCCCCACCGAGGACAAGGGCTACTTCGCGGTCGCCCTCCAGCTGCCCGACGGCTCGTCGCTGCAGCGCACCCGCCAGGTGGTGCAGCGGGTGGAGGGCTTCCTGCGGCAGGAGCCGGCGGTGCGCAACATCGTCGCCCTCGCCGGCCTCGACATCCTCAGCCGCTCGAGCCAGACCAACAGCGCCGTGGTGTTCGTGAACGTGGCGCCGTGGGACGAGCGCGGGAAGAAGGACGCGCTGGACGCGATCACCCAGCGGCTGTCGTACCGGCTGTTCGGGATGAAGGACGCCATCGGCTTCGCCTTCAACCTGCCCGAGATCCCGGGCCTCGGCGCGACGGCGGGCGTGGAGACCAACCTCCAGGACCGCCTCGGCCGCCCGGTGAGCGTGTACGCCGGGGAGGTGCAGCAGTTCGTGCAGGCGGCCAACCAGCTGCCGGCCTCGGGCGGCGTGCAGGTCAACTTCCGCGCCAACGTCCCGCAGCTGTACGTGAGCGTGGACCGCGCGGCCGCCAAGGCGCGCGGCGTGCAGCTCGGCGACCTGTTCGGCACGCTGCAGGCGCTGCTCTCGACGCTGTACATCAACGACTTCAACCTGTACGGGAAGACCTACCGGGTGCAGGCCGAGGCGGCGGCGCCGTACCGCCAGACGCCGGCGGACATCGGCCGGCTGTACGT
>DASPSV010000080.1:0-2685 GCA_035623755.1 Gemmatimonadales bacterium | reverse complement strand
GCCGGCCCGGCTGCGGGCCGGCCGGGCGCGGCCGCGCCGGGGCGGGCGTGCGCGAACGGCGCCGGGGAACACCCGCCGCCGTCTGCGGTAGACCGCACGGCCGGAATCCCCGGCGCTCAGCCCGTCGAGGCGATGTCGATTCCGGCCCGCGCCGTTCGTCAAACGGGCGCGGGGTGAGGCAGGGAGCGCCGGCCGGGCGGCCGCGCGCGCAGGGTGATGGACGCAGGCAGCGCAGGGCGATGATGCCGTCGGGAGGCTCCGTGAGTCAGCAGATCGTGGTTCGGTTCCCAGGTGTTCGCGCCGCCGCGCTCGCGGCGGGGATCCTGGTGCTGGCGGCCGGTTGCCGCCGCGCCGGCGCCGGGTTCGGCGGATTCCCGCCGGCCGAGGTGGCGGTGGTGGCGATCGCGCCGCAGACCGTGTCCCAGACCTTCGAGTTTCCCGGCCAGGTGGAGCCGTACCGGCGGGTCGAGGTCCGGGCGCGGGTGGAAGGCATCATCGAGGCGCGGCCGTTCACCGAGGGCGCCATGGTCAAGCCGGGCGACCTGCTGTACCGGCTCGACAAGGTCCGCTACGAGGCGGCGTACCGCGCGGCGCAGGCGCGGTTCCAGAACGCGAAGCAGATCCTCGACCGGCTCGAGCCGCTGCTGGCGCAGCGCGCGGTCGCGCAGCAGGACGTGGACAACGCGCGGACCGAGTTCACCGCGGCGCAGGCGGCGCTCGACCAGGCGAAGAAGGACTTCGACGACACCGACGTGCGGGCGGAGATCGAGGGCCGGGTGGGGCGCACCAACCTGGAGGTGGGGGCGCGGGTCACCGGGCCGGCGGACCTGCTGACGACCATCGACCGCCTCGATCCCGTGTACGTCACCTTCCAGCCCAGCTCGCAGCAGCTGCTGGAGTGGCGGGAGAACCCCCGCTGGCGCGACCTCGTCGTGCCGGGGAGCCGGCTCACGGTGCAGGTGGTGCTGCCGGACGGGACGGTGCTGCCGCGCACCGGCCGGCTCGACTTCGTGGCCCCGTCGCTCGACGCGGCGACCGGCACGCAGGAGTTCCGCGCCACGTTCCAGAACGCGGACCGGCTGCTGATGCCGGGCCAGTTCGTGCGGGTGCGGCTGGCGGGCTTCGCGCGCGAGGGCGCGATCGCCGTGCCCCAGCGCGCCGTGCAGACGGGCCTCGGGCGGCAGTTCGTGTACGTGGTCGGGGCGGGCGACACGGTGCAGACGCGCGACGTCCAGACCGGCGCGTGGGCGGGCGACCAGTGGATCATCGACCGCGGCCTGGCGGCCGGCGACCGCGTGATCGTGGACGGGATCCAGAAGGTGGGCCCGGGCCGGCAGGTGAAGCCGGTGCCGCTCGCCGACAGCTCGGCGGCCGCCGGGACGCCCGCGCCCGCGGCGCGGCGCCCGGGAACGGGGGCGAGCCGATGACCGTCGCGCCGCCGAACGGCTCCGACGCGTCCGGGGTCAGCTACTACTTCATCCGCCGGCCGGTGCTGGCCGGCGTGATCTCGCTGATCATCACGCTGATGGGCGTGCTCGCCATCCGGCTGCTGCCCATCGCGCGTTACCCGCAGATCTCGCCGCCCGCCATCCAGGTGGTGGCGGTCTATCCGGGCGCCACCGCGCAGGACGTGGCGGAGGCGGTCGCGGCGCCGATCGAGCAGCAGCTCTCGGGCCTGCAGGGGATGCTCTACTACACGTCGGCCAACGCGAGCGACGGCACCATGAGCCTCTCCATCTACTTCGACGTCAACCGCAACCAGGACCTGGCGGCGGTGGACGTGCAGAACGCGGTGCAGCTGGCCTCGCCGCAGCTCCCGGCCGCGGTGCGGCAGCTCGGCATCTCGATCATCAAGGCCAACTCGGACATCCTCGGCGTCGTGGGCCTCAGCTCGGCCGACCCGCGCTACGACGCGGCGTACCTGACGAACTACATGCACCTGTACGTCGAGGACGAGCTGAAGAGCGTGCAGGGCGTCGGCAACGCCACCACGTTCGGCGGGCTGCAGTTCTCGATGCTGATCCAGCTCGACCCCGACAAGATGGCGCAGCTCGGCGTCACGGTGAACGACGTGGCCGACGCGGTGCGCGAGCAGAACGCCACCAACCCGGCCGGCCGGCTCGGCGGCGAGCCGGCGCCGCCCGGCACCGACCTCACCATCCCGGTCACGACCATCGGCCGACTCCAGACGCCCGACGAGTTCAACGACATCGTGGTGCGGGCGCTGCCGGACGGCTCCGAGATCCGGATCCGCGACGTCGGGCGGGCGGTGCTCGGATCGCAGAACTACGACTTCGAGGGCCGCCTCAACGGCAAGCCGACGGCCCTGTGCCTCCTCTACCTGCGGCCCGGCGCCAACTCGCTCCGGACGGTCGACGCCGTGCGCAAGCGCCTCGCCGCGCTGCAGCGGAACCTCCCGCCGGGCGTGAACATCAGCATCCCGTTCGACACCACGCCGTTCGTGACCGTGTCCATCCACGAGGTGGTGGTGACGCTGCTGGAGGCGCTGGCCCTCGTGGCGCTGGTGGTGTTCGTCTTCCTGCAGAGCTGGCGCGCGACCCTGATCCCGATGCTCGCCGTGCCGGTGAGCGTGATCGGCACCTTCCTCGGGCTCGAGGTGATCGGGCTCTCGATCAACGTGCTCACGCTGTTCGCCCTGGTGCTCGCGATCGGGATCGTGGTGGA
>DASPSV010000062.1:0-21846 GCA_035623755.1 Gemmatimonadales bacterium | reverse complement strand
GTCGGGCGTCATCCCGGCCGTGGCCGGTCCGCTCGGCGCCGGCCGGCTGTTCGTCGTGCACCAGCACGCGGCGACGCGGCTCCACTTCGACCTGCGGCTCGAGATGGACGGGGTGCTGCGCTCGTGGGCGGTGCCCAAGGGTCCCTCGAAGAACCCGGCCGACAAGCGGCTGGCGGTGTTCGTCGAGGACCACCCGATCGAGTACGGCGACTTCGAGGGGATCATCCCCGAGGGCAACTACGGCGCGGGCGCCGTGATCGTGTGGGACCGCGGGATGTGGGTGGCGATCGAGGACCCGCACCTCGGGCTGGAGAAGGGCAAGCTGCTCTTCGACCTGCGCGGCTACAAGCTCAAGGGCCGCTGGACGCTGGTGAAGATCAAGAAGTCGCACAAGGACTGGCTGCTCATCAAGGAGCGCGACGCGCAGGTCTCGACCGACGGCGACGCGTTCCCGGCGGGCTCGGTGCTGTCGGGGCTCCCGGTGGACGTGCTGAAGGCGGGCAGCGACGTGGCGGCGCCGCTCCGGGCCGCGCTCGCGGCGGCGAAGGCGCCGCGCCGCGCGGTGCGTGCGAAGGACGTGGAGCTGATGCTGGCCGAGCCGCGGGAGAAGCCGTTCAGCAAGCCGGGCTGGATCTTCGAGCTGAAGCTCGACGGCTACCGGATCCTGGCCTCGCGGGAGCGCGGCGAGGGCCGGCTCACCACCCGGAACGGCAACGACCTCACCGCGGCGTTTCCCGAGGTCGTCCGCTCGCTCGCCGCGCTGCCGTTCGCCGACCTGGTGCTGGACGGCGAGCTGGTGGTGAACGACGACGCGGGCCGGCCGAGCTTCCACCGCCTCGGTGAGCGGGCGCGGATGTCGCGTGCCACGGACATCCGCCGCTGGTCGGTCGAGCAGCCGGCGTCGCTGTTCCTGTTCGACCTCCTGGCCGCCGAGGGCTGCGACGCGCGGGGGCTGCCGCTCCTCGAGCGGAAGAAGCTGCTCCGCATGGTGGTGCCGGAGGCCGGCGCGCTGCGCTACCTCGATCACTTCGAGACCGACGGCGAGACGGTGTACGCGCAGGTCACGAAGCTCGGCCTCGAGGGCATCGTCGCCAAGAAGGCGGACGGGCCCTACCGCGCCGGCCGCTCGCCGAGCTGGATCAAGGTCCGCGCCGAGCGCACCGACGACTTCGTGGTGGTCGGCTTCACGCGCCCCAAGGGGTCGCGGGTCGGGTTCGGCGCGCTGCACCTGGCGATGTACGACAAGCCGGGCGGTGCGCTCGTCTACGCCGGCCGGGTGGGCACGGGCTTCGACACCGAGCAGCTCGAGGAGTACGCCGCGGCGCTCGAGGGCTCGCGGCGCGCCGACGCGCCGTGCGCGGGCGCGGTGCCGACCGGCGCGGACCACGTGTGGGTCGAGCCGCGGCTGGTGGCGGAGGTGCGGTTCCTGGAGTGGAGTCCGGATGGGATGCTCCGGCAGCCGGCCTTTCTCAGGTTCAGGGTCGATAAACAACCGTCCGAGTGTGTGCGGCTGGGTGTGGATGAAGCGGGTGTAGGGGGTAGGGTGTCGGAGTCCGAGACGCCACCCTCACACCCCACACCCCACACCCTACACCCTGCCTTCACCTTCTCGAACCTCGACAAGGTCTTCTGGCCCGAGCAGGGCTACACCAAGGGCGACCTGGTCGCCTTCTACAAGGCGATCGCGCCGTGGCTGCTGCCGTACCTGGCGGACCGCCCGCTGGTCCTCACGCGCTACCCGGACGGCATCGAGGGCAAGTCGTTCTTCCAGAAGGACGCGCCGGCCTACGCGCACGACTACGTGCGCACGGTGCGGATGTGGAGCGCGGAGTCGCAGCGGGAGCTGAACTACTTCGTGTGCGACGGCGAGCCGTCGCTGCTCTACATCGCCAACATGGCGGCGATCCCGCTCCACATCTGGGGGAGCCGCGTCGCCACGCTGGAGACGCCGGACTGGTGCATCCTGGACCTCGACCCCAAGGACGCGCCCTTCGAGCACGTGATCACCGTGGCGCAGGCGATCCGCGCGATGTGCGAGGAGATCGCGCTGCCGTGCTTCGTGAAGACCAGCGGGTCCACCGGGCTCCACGTGCTGGTGCCGCTCGGCCGGCAGTGCACCTTCGAGCAGGCCCGCACGCTGGGCGGGCTGCTGGCGCGCGTCGTGGCGGCGGAGCTGCCGGAGATCGCGACCATCACGCGGCAGGTCTCCAAGCGCGACGGGCGCGTCTACCTCGACTACGTGCAGAACGGGCACGGCCGGCTGCTGGCGGCGCCGTACAGCGCGCGCCCGGTGCCCGGGGCCACGGTCTCCGCGCCGCTCGCGTGGAGCGAGGTCGGGCCGAAGCTGAGCCTGGCCCAGTTCACGATCAGGACGATGCCGGCGCGGATGGAGAAGCTGGGCGCGGATCCGCTGCTGCCCGTCCTCGAGCTGGCGCCGGACCTGGTGGCGGCGCTCGGCCGGCTCAAGGAGCGGCTCGACGCGGCGCGGGCCCGGAAGGCCCCGCGCTCCGGGGCGACGGCGTGACGGCCGAGCCGGAGCGCGGCGCCTTCGAGGTGCCCGGCAGCGGCCGGGTGTCGTCGCTGCTCCTCGCGCCGGAGGGCGCTCGGCTCGGCTACGTGTTCGCGCACGGCGCCGGCGCCGGGATGCGGCAGGCGTTCCTCGAGGCCATGGCGGGCCGGCTCGCCGACCGTGGCGTCGCGACCCTGCGCTACCAGTTCCCCTACATGGAAGGGAGGAGGGGGCGGCCCGATCCGCCCGAGATCGCGGCGGCCGCCGTGCGCGCCGCGACGCTGGAGGCGGCTCGGCTCCTGCCGGGCCTGCCGCTGGTGGCGGGCGGCAAGAGCTTCGGCGGTCGGATGACCTCGACCGCCGCGGCGCTGGCCCCGCTCGAGGGCGTGCGCGGGATCGCGTTCTTCGGCTTCCCGCTCCACCCGCCGGGCAAGCTGGGCACGAAGCGCGCCGAGCACCTGAGCCGGGTGACGGTGCCGATGCTGTTCCTGCAGGGGACCCGCGACGAGTTCGCCGATCTCGGCCTGCTCGAGCCGGTGGTGCGCGACCTGGGCGGGCGCGCGACGCTGCGGCTCGTGGACGGCGCGGACCACTCCTTCGGCGTGCTGAAGAGCTCGGGCCGCACGGGCGCCGAGGTGCTCGACGAGCTGGCCGACGTCCTCAGCGCGTGGGCAGCAGCGCTGTGAACTCCGCGGCGAGCTTCGGGCCCGCACCCGCGTCCTCGTGCTTGAAGAACACGAACGCGTCGCTCCAGGCCTGCGACGTCACCCGGCCGGCCCACCGCTCGAGGTCCGGCCCGGCGTAGCCCGCGCGGCGCAGGCGGAGGTAGCCCCAGTCGGCGGTGGCGACGAACGGGACCTCGAGCGCCTCCGTGCCGCCCTCCTCGCCGGGATCGGTGTCGGCGACGCACAGCGCGGCGTTGTGCTCCTTGAGGGCGGCGAAGGTGTCGTCGTCGAACCACGAGGCGTGGCGGAACTCGAGCGCGGCGCGCCAGGTGCGCGGGATCAGCGCCAGGAAGTCCGTCAGGCGCGGCAGGTCCTTCTTGAGGTTGGGCGGCAGCTGGAACAGGGTCGGGCCGAGCTTCGGCCCCAGGACGGTGGCGACGCGCAGGAAGTACTCGACCTCGCCGCCCACGTCCTTGAGCCGCTTGAAGTGGGTGATCTTCTGCGAGGCCTTGAGCACGAACCGGAAGCCGTCGGGCACCACGGCCGCCCAGTCGAGCAGGACCTTCTCCTTGGGCATCCGGTAGAAGGTGTTGTTGATCTCCACCGTCGTCAGCCGCTCACCGTAGTAGCGCAGCATCCCGTCGGCCGGCAGGTCGGCGGGATAGAAGAAGCCCTTCCATTCCTTATAGGCATAGCCGCTGGTGCCGACGGCGATGCGCATCTGGTCCTCGATGGCCGGGAAGAGAGGAAAGTCTATGCCGAAGCTCGGAATCCTCAAGACGGTGCTGTCGCTGCTCGCGGTGCCGGCGGGCACCGCCGTCGCGCAGGGGCTGCCGCCCGGCGAGGACAGCGCGACGACGCGGCTCAACGCCTCGCCGCGGCACGGCGAGTGGATCAGCTACGACGCGGGCGGCGGCGACAGCGTGCGCGCCTGGGTCGTGTACCCGGAGCGCGCCGACAAGGCGCCGGTCGTGGTGGTGATCCACGAGATCTTCGGCCTCACCGACTGGATCCGCTCGGTCGCCGACCAGCTCGCGGCCGAGGGGTTCATCGCGATCGCGCCGGACCTGCTGACCGGCAAGGGGCCGAACGGCGGCGGCACGGCGTCGGTGGACCGGCAGGGCGCGATCGCGCTCATCCAGCAGCTCACGCCCGACGAGGTGCAGCGCCGGTTGCGCGCGGCGGCGGAGTACGCAATGGCGCAGCCCGCGGCCCTGAAGGTCGCCGGCAGCGTCGGCTTCTGCTGGGGGGGCTCCACCAGCTTCGCGTTCGCGACCAGCTGGCCGGAGCTCCGGGCCGCGGCGGTCTACTACGGCACGCCGCCGGCCGAAGACGCGGCGGCGCGGATCCGCGCGCCGGTGTTCGGCTTCTACGGCGGCGACGACGCCCGCGTGACCAGCACCGTGGAGCCGGCGCGCGCCCTGATGCAGCGGCTGGGCAAGCGCTACGAGCCGCACGTCTACGAGGGGGCGGGGCACGGCTTCCTGCGCGACCAGGCGGGAAGGAACGGGGCGAACCTGCGGGCGGCGCGGGAGGCATGGCCCGCCACCGTCGCGTTCCTGAGGGAGAGCCTGAGGTAAGGCAGAGCGGGTGTAGGGTGTGGGGTATAGGGTGTAGGTCTCGCGGCTCACCCTATACCCTACACCCTACCCCCTACACCCTCAGAAGTCCGTAAGCTCCCCCGCCACCCACGCTGCCCGGAGCGCGTTCAACACCGCGGCCAGGTCGATCACCTCCTGGGTGATCGCGCCCGCGACCGGCGTCAGGGAGCCCGCCGCCGCCACCGCCATCCCGGCCACGCTCAGCGCCATCCCGCCCACCGCGCTCTGGAGCGCGATGCGGCGCATCCGGCGGCTGATGTGGAAGAACTCGTCGACCCGGGTGAGCGTGCTGTCCATGATCACGGCGCCCGCGGCCTCGGCCGTGATGTCGCTCTCCTGGCCGAACGCGATGCCGACGGTCGCGGCCATCAGCGCCGGCGCGTCGTTGATGCCGTCGCCGATGAAGATCGTCTTCGCGGCGGCGGTGCGCTCGCGCACGACCGCCACCTTCTGCTCCGGCGTCGCCCCCGCGTGCAGCTCGGTGATCCCCACCTCCTCGGCGAGGTAGCGCACCTCCGACTCGCGGTCGCCCGAGAGCAGCACCGTCCGGTCGAGCAGGTGCTTGGGGCCGAGGTGGCTCACGAACGAGGTGCTCTCGACGCGCGGCGTGTCGCGGAACCGGTAGGTGGCCGCGACCCGCCCGTCCACGAGCACCACGCACTCGAGGCCGGCCGCCTGCTCGGGAAGCGCGGCGGCCTGCGCGGGCGCCTCGGCGGCCACCCACTTCCGGTTGGTGACCCGCACGGAGCGCCCGCCCACGGTGCCGCGGAGGCCCTCGAACGGCCGCTCTGCGATCTCCTCCGCCTCCGCCGGCTCGAGGCCCGCCGCGCGCGCACCCTCGAGGATCGCGCCCGCCAGCGGGTGCTTGGAGTAGCGCTCCAGGCTCGCCGCCAGCCGCAGCGCCTCGGCCGGGTCCGCGCCGGGCGGGCACAGCTGCTCGGTGAGGGTGGGCCGGCCGTAGGTCAGCGTCCCCGTCTTGTCGAAGATGATCGTGCGGCAGGTGTCGATCTGCTCGAGCACCGCGGGGTCCTTGATCACGATGCCGCGCCGGGCGGCCAGCGAGATCGAGCCGATGACCGCGACGGGGATGGCGATCAGGAGCGGGCACGGCGTCGCGATCACCAGCACCGCCAGGAACCGCACCGCCTCGCCGCTCGCGATCCACGCGGCGAGCGCCACCGCGACGGCCAGCGGGGTGTACACGGCGCCGAGCCGGTCGCCGAGGCGGCGCAGCCGCGGCCGGCGCTGCTCGCTCGCCCGCATCACCTTCATGATGGTCGCGTAGCGCGAGTCCACCGCGAGCTTCGTGGCGCGGATCGTGAGCGCGTGCTCGCCGTTCACCGCCCCCGACAGCACGGTCGAGCCCGGCGTCTTCGACATCACGAACGGCTCGCCGGTGAGGTACGACTCGTCCATCGCGCCGCGGCCGTCCACCACCACGCCGTCCACCGGGCAGATCTCGTGCGGGTACACCACGACCAGGTCGTCCACCGCAATCGCGTCGAGCGCGATGTCCTCGACCGCCGTGCCGCTCCCCCGCCGCCGGTGCGCCGCGGAGGGCATGCGCCGCGACAGCGCCGCGAGCACCGAGGACGCGCTCCGCACCGCGTACTGCTCGAGCGCCGTGCCGCCGGAGAGCATCAGCACCACCAGCGCGCCGGCGAGGTACTCGCCGAGCAGCACCGCGGTGACGATCGAGATGCCGGCCAGGAGGTCCGAGCCGAACTCGCGCCGCAGCGCCTTGCGCGCCAGCACCCAGACCAGCGGCCCGCCGCCGAGGGCCAGCGCGGCGAGGAGCGGTGCGCGCGCGAGGGCCGGCGTCGCGTGGAAGCCGAAGCGCAGCAGCAGGTGGGCCCCGATCGCCGCCGTCGTGAGCAGCGCGATCCACGTGTCGGCCCGCGGCCGTCCGGCGCCCGCGCTCCCGGTCATGCCGACGGAATGAAGCCGGGTGGAAGGCGCGCGCAATGGCGAAGCACCGGGTCGCCATTCCACGGTCCGGATGAATACGGGGATCAGCCGCGCGAGCGCGGTTTCCGCGTCGGGGGCACGCCGATTGCGCTCTGGTGACGGCGCATGGACCAGGAGATCTACCGCCTGCCGCGGGAGCGGCTGGATGCGCTGATCGAGCGGCTCGGCCGCGACTACCGCGTGGTGGGGCCCGTGAAGCACGGCGCCACGTGGGCCTGGACGGACGTTCGACCCGGCATGCCGCTCGCGCTCGACTACCCCACCAGCATGCTGCCGCCGCGCCAGTTCTTCGCCCCGCCGCGCGAGACGCTGTTCCGCTACCGACGGGGCGCCGACGGCCGGTTCGCCTTCGAGGAGCCGGCGCCGGAGCGGCCCGTCGCCCTGGTGGGCGTGCACGGCTGCGACCTCACCGCGCTGCGGGTGCTGCGCGCGTTCCACGAGTCGAGCTGCCGCGACCGGCTGGTACCGGGCCGGCTCGACCGCTCCTTCGTGATCGGACTCGCCTGCTGGTCGCCCTGCCTGCCGGAGTCGTTCTGCCGGGACATGGGGAGCCTGGAGAACGAGAGCCCTGCGTCGCTCTACCTCTGGGACATCGGCACCGTGCTGCTGGTGCGGGTCCAGTCGCCCCGCGGGCGCGAGGTGCTGCGGGACGCGACGGCGCTCGAGGCGGCGACGCCGGAGGA
The DNA here is from genome assembly GCA_035623755.1 of Gemmatimonadales bacterium. Classification (GTDB taxonomy): domain Bacteria; phylum Gemmatimonadota; class Gemmatimonadetes; order Gemmatimonadales; family JACORV01; genus Fen-1245. The sequence goes on along the minus strand of DASPSV010000062.1, from coordinate 14,420 downwards.
GCTGGTGGCGCTGCGCCAGCGCCTGCGCGCGCGGCCCGAGGCGTTCCCGGCCCGCCTCCAGTTCCCGCCCGAGCGGCTCGCCACCTCGCTCAAGGCGGCGGAGTCGGACATTCTCTGGGAAGCGACCGCCGACCGCTGCCTGTCGTGCGGGCGCTGCAACCTCGTGTGCCCGACCTGCACCTGCTTCGACGTCGCCGACCGGGCGACGCTCGACGGCGCCGACGGCACGCGCACGCGCAGTTGGACCGGGTGCCAGGTGCCGGGCTTCTCGCGGGTCGCCGGCGGCCACGACTTCCGGCCCACGCGGGCGCAGCAGCTGCGCTACCGGATCTTCCGCAAGGGGAAGTACATGCCGGAGCGCTACGGCATCGTGGGCTGCACCGGCTGCGGGCGTTGCGCCACGCACTGCCCGACGCGGATCTCGATCCGCGACATCTTCGTGCAGGTGGGGAAGGCGCCCTGATGCCGCAGGTCTCGATGATTCCGCGCCCCTGCCGGATCGTCACGGTCACGCCGCACAACAGCCGCGACGTCCACTTCGTCGTCGAGGCGCCCGAGGGCTTCGCGCCCGAGCCCGGGCAGTTCGTCATGGTCTCGCTGCCGGGGATCGGCGAGGCGCCGTTCTCGCTGGCCGCGCTGCCGGGCGAGGGCACCGGCGAGGGCGCGTTCGAGATGCTGATCCGCCGCATCGGCCGGCTCACCAACCTCATCACCCGGCTCAAGGCGGGCGACGAGCTGTACGTGCGGGGGCCCTACGGGCGGCGGGTGGCGTGGGACCAGTTCGAGGACGCGAACCTGGTGCTGCTCGCCGGCGGCCTCGGCCTGGCGCCGCTGCGCTCGTTCGTGCGGCGCGCGCTGGGGCGGCGCGACCGGTTCGGGCGCATCGACCTGCTGGTGGGCGCCCGCAGCCCCGACGAGCTGCTGTTCCGCACCGACCTGCTGGTGTGGGCCTCGCGGCAGGACGACGTCCACGTGCACCTGACGGTGGACGCGGCGCGCGAGGGCTGGGACGGCCGGATCGGCGTGATCACCTCGCTCCTCGACGGGCTGGCCCTCGACAGCGCGCGCACGGTGGCGTTCCTGTGCGGGCCGCCGGTGATGTACCGCCACTGCCTGCGGCGGCTGCTGGGGATGGGCCTGTACGAGCACAACATCTGGCTCACGCTCGAGCGGCGGATGAAGTGCGGCCTGGGCCTGTGCGGCAACTGCCAGATGGACGGGCACTACCTGTGCTGCGAGGGGCCGCTGGTGAACTGGCGGGAAGTGCGGCACCTGCGGGAGGTGGTGTGATGCGCCCCCGGGTCGCCTTCTTCTCGTTCGGCTCCTGCGAGGGCTGCCAGCTCCAGGTGCTGTCCGTGGAGGACGTGCTGCCCGAGCTGCTGGCGGCGGTCGAGGTGGTGAACTTCCGCGAGGCGATCGACGACCGGCGCGACGACTACGACATCGCGTTCGTCGAGGGCTCCGTCATCCGGCCGGAGGACGTCGCGGAGCTGCAGGCGATCCGCGCCCGCGCCCGGATCCTGGTGGCCATCGGGGCCTGCGCCTGCCTGGGCGGCGTGAACGCGATCCGCAACCGGCGGCCCGTGGCGGAGCTGGCGCGGGCCGTGTACCAGGGACGCCAGGACGGGGTGTTCGCCGCGCTGCCGGACGCGAGCCCCCTGGCGGCGGTCGTGCAGGTGGACTACGAGATCCGGGGCTGCCCGATCGACCGCGGCGAGTTCCTCGAGGCGGTGCGCTCGCTGGTGGCGGGCACCGTGCCGGCCGTGCCGCCCCACGCCGTGTGCGTCGAGTGCACGCTGCGCGGCACGCCGTGCCTGCTCGAGGCCGGCGTCCCGTGTCTCGGCGCGGTGGCGCGCGCCGGCTGCGGCGCGGTGTGCCCCGCCTTCGGCGCGCCGTGCGAGGCGTGCCGCGGGTTCCACGACGTGCCGAACTTCGAGGCCCTCGGCGAGGCGTTCGTCCGCCACGGCCTCGGCCGCCCGCAGGCGGCGGAGAAGCTGGAGCTGTTCAACAACTACCGCGAGGTGCGCCGGGCATGGGAGCCAGCCGGGCCGTCGTCGTCCGCCACGTAACCCGCATCGAGGGCCACGGCAACATCGTGGTGGACCTCGAGGGCGACGTGGTGAAGCGCTGCGACCTCGAGATCGTGGAGGCGCCGCGCTTCTTCGAGGCGCTGCTCCAGGGCCGCCCCTCCGACGAGGCGCCGCGCATCGCCTGCCGCATCTGCGACATCTGCTCGGTCGGGCACGCGACCGCCTCGGTGCACGCGGTCGAGGCCGCGCTGGGGATCACGCCCGGCCCGAAGCTGCAGCTGGTCCGGCGGCTCAACATGGCGGGCGAGTGGCTGCAGTCGCACATCCTGCACGTCTGCTTCCTGGTGGCGCCCGACGCGCTGGGCGCGCCGTCGATCGTGCCGCTGGTGGGGAGCCACCCCGACGTCGTCAAGCGCGCGCTGCGCCTCAAGCGGCTCGCCAACGACATCTGCTGCACCGTGAGCGGCCGGCACGTGATGCCGATCTCCTACCACGCCGGGTGGATGGGGCACTGGCCCGATCGCGCCGCGCTGCGGACGCTGCAGGAGGGGCTGATCGCGGCGGCCGAGGACCTGGACGCGCTGGTGGAGCTGTTCGCGGGGATCCGCTGGCCGGCGGTCGAGCGGCGGGCGGAGCACCTGGCGTCGCTCGAGCCGGGCGGGGCCTACCCGATGATGGGCGGGCCGCTGCACTCGACCGGCGGCGGCGTCACGGCGCCCGAGGCCTACGGCGACGTGCTGCACGAGTACCTGGTGGACCACTCGGCGTCGAAGCACGTGCGCGGCAGCGGGGGTGGGGGCGGGGGCGGGGGCGGCACGATCCGCGTCGGGGCGCTGGCGCGCTACGCGCTCGCGCACGGCCGGCTGCACCCGCGGGCCCGGGAGGCGGCGGCGCGGCTGGCGCTGCGCCCCGACTCCGCGAACCCGTTCGACTTCGTCGCCGCGCAGGTGGTGGAGTCGGTGCAGGCGCACCAGGAGGCGGTGGACGCCGTCACCGCGCTGCTGGCGGACCCGGCGCCGGAGGAGCCCGCGCGGGCCGCGCGGCCGGAGGGCGGGCGCGGGGTCGGGATGGTCGAGGTGCCGCGCGGCACGCTGGTGCACGACTACACCATCGGGGCCGACGGCCGGATCGCGGCCGCCAACTGCATCATCCCCACCAGCCAGAACCTGGCGTCCATCGAGGCGGACATGCGGGCCTTCCTGCCCGCGCTGCTGGGCAAGGCGTCGCCCGAGATCGCCCACGCGCTGGAGATGCTGGTCCGGGCCTACGACCCGTGCGTCTCCTGCTCGGTGCACTGAAAGGGGTCATCCCGTGATCGAGGATCTCAAGCGGTCCGACTTCTTCGTCGGGTTCGACGACCAGGCGCTGGCGGACATCGCGAAGTTCGCGCGGCGGGAGACGTTCGAGGCGGGGCGGATGCTGTTCGACCGCGACGAGGAAGGCCACACCGCCTACATCATTCTCTCGGGCCGCGTCCGGCAGGGCTTCGAGGTCTCGCCGGGCACCGAGGTGTGGTTCCTGACCGGCGAGCCGGGCGACCTGTTCGGCTTCGGCTCGCTGATCCTGCCCCGGACGCGCGCCATGCGGGCGAAGGCGTCGGAGCGGACCGAGGTGGTGGCGGTGGACGCGGACCGGCTGCTCGAGTACCTCGAGGCCCACCCGCGCTTCGGCTTCATCTTCATGGAGCGGCTGGCGCAGGTGATCTACCAGCGGCTCAACAACTGCCGCCTGCAGGTGATCCACCTGATGCCGCCGAAGGAGAGCGAAGGGCCGGTACTGAACAGAAGCTAGGGAGGGTGTAGGGTGTGAGGGTGTAGGGTGTAGAGAGCCACACCCTACACCCGCTTTATCACACCCTGTCTCAATCCGCCGGCACGGCGGCCGCGTCGTGCTCGACGCTCGCCACGCCGCCGAAGAGCCGGCCCAGCCACTTCTGGAACGAATCCATGTAAGTGTAGACCACCGGGGTCACGTACAGCGTCAGCGCCTGCGAGAACGCCAGCCCGCCCACCACCGCCAGGCCGAGCGGCCGCCGCGACTCCGCGCCGGCCCCGAGGCCGAGCGCGATGGGCAGGGTGGCCATCAGGGCCGCCATCGTCGTCATCATGATCGGCCGGAACCGGATCAGGCACGCCTGCACGATCGCCTCCGCCGGCGCCCGGCCCTCGTTGCGCTCCGCCTCGAGGGCGAAGTCGATCATCATGATGGCGTTCTTCTTCACCAGGCCCACCAGCATGATCACGCCGACGAACGCGTACACCGACAGGTCCACGCGGAAGATCAGCAGCGTGAGCAGCGCGCCGAAGCCGGCGAACGGGAGCCCCGACAGGATCGTCAGCGGGTGGATGAAGCTCTCGTACAGGATGCCGAGCACCAGGTAGATCACCAGCACGGCGAGCCCGAGCAGGAACACCAGCCCCGACTGGCTGGACTGGAACGCCTGGGCGGTGCCGGAGAAGTTGGTGGCGATCGACGACGGCAGGGTCTGGCGCGCGACCCGCTGCACGTCGGCCACCGCCTGCCCGATGGCCACGCCCGGCCGCGTGTCGAACGAGATCGTGACCGAGGGCAGCTGGCCCGAGTGGTTCACGCTCAGCGGGCCGACGGTCGGGGTCATCGAGGCCATGGCGCCCAGCGGCACCAGGGCCCCGGTGCTGCTCCGCACGTACAGCAGGTTCAGGGCCGTGGGATCGCGCTGGAACTGCGGCTGCAGCTCCAGGATCACCCAGTACTGGTTGTTGGGCGTGAGGATCGTGGAGACCTGCCCCTGGCCGTACGCGTCGGCGAGGGCGCTCTCGATCGTGGTGGCGTCGACCCCGAGGGCGGAGGCCCGGTCGCGGTCGATGCTGACCTCGACCTGCGGGTTCTTGATCTGGAGGTCGCTGGTGACGTTCTGGATCAGCGTCGACTGCGCCAGCCGGGTCTGCAGGATGCCGGCGTTCTGGTACAACGCATCGATGTCGCTGCTCTGCAGCGTGAACTGGTACATCGCCTTCGAGAACCGCGCGCCGATGTTGAGGGCCGGGGGGTTCTGCAGGTACACCCGCATGCCGGGGATCCGCGCCAGCTTGGGCTGCAGCTCGCGGATCACCTGGTCGGCCGAGAGCGGGCGCTTGGAGCGGTCCTTGAGGTGGATGAACAGGCGGCCGGTGTTCCCGCCGCCGAACACCGACGACATGAAGCCTTCGACGTTGGAGTCGCCCTGCACGATCGCGGCGGCCTCCTGCTGGTGCGCGAGGAAGTCGTCGTAGCCCGTGCCCTCGGCCACCTCGGTGGTGCCGGAGATCTGGCCGGTGTCCTCGCTGGGGATGAAGCCCTTGGGCACGGCGATGAACAGCCACACCGTGGCGGCGAGGACGCCGCCCGAGAAGATCATCATCCCCCGCCGGTGCGCCATCACCCACCCCAGGCTGCGCCCGTAGGCGCCGAGGGTGCGCTCCCACAGGCGCTCCGACCACGCGAACAGCCGCCCGTGCCGCTGCTCCCCGTGGGCGCGCAGGAAGCGGCTGCACATCATCGGGGTGAGCGTCAGCGAGACCACGCCCGACACGAGGATGGCCACGCCGATCGTCACGGCGAACTCGTGGAACAGCCGCCCGACGATGCCGCCCATGAACAGCACCGGGATGAACACGGCGACCAGCGACAGGGTCATCGACAGGATGGTGAAGCCGATCTCCCGCGACCCGTCGAGCGCCGCCTGCATCGGCCGCTTCCCCATCTCGAGGTGGCGGACGATGTTCTCCAGCATCACGATCGCGTCGTCCACCACGAATCCCACCGACAGCGTGAGCGCCATCAGCGAGAGGTTGTCGAGGTTGTAGCCCAGCAGGTACATCGCCGCGAAGGTGCCGACGATGGACATCGGCAGCGCGAGGCTCGGGATGACGGTCGCCGACACGTTCCGCAGGAACAGGAAGATCACCATCACCACGAGGCACAGCGTGAGGAACAGCGTGCCCTTCACGTCGTTGACCGAGTCGTGGATGGAGACCGAGCGGTCGTACATGATCCGGAGCTGCACCGAGGGCGGCAGCTGGGTCGCGAGCCGCGACACCAGCGCCTTGACGTCGCCGGCGACCTGCACCGTGTTGGTGCCCGGCTGGCGCTGCACCGCGAGGATGATCCCGCGCGTCCCGCTGAACCAGCTGGCCGACTTGTCGTTCTGCACGCTGTCCACGACGTCGGCGATGTCCGCGAGCCGCACCGGCGAGCCGTTGCGGTAGGCCACGATCAGCGGGCGGAACGCCTTGGCGTCCTCGAGCTGCCCGTTGGCCTCCACGGTGAACGAGCGGTGCTGGCCCCACAGGACGCCGGTGGGCAGGTTGGCGTTGGCGTTGTTGACCGCGTTCGCCACCTCGTCGATGCCGATCTGGCGCGACGCCATCGCGCGGGGATCCACCCGGATCTGCACCGCGTACTTCATCGCGCCGAACACGTTCACCGCGGCCACGCCCTGCACCGTCGAGATGCGCTGGGTGAGGAAGGTCTCGGCGTACTCGTCCAGCGTCGGGAGCGGCAGCAGCGGCGAGGTGAGCGCGTAGTAGATGATCGGCGCGTCGGCCGGGTTCACCTTCTGGTAGCTGGGCGGGAGGATGCCCTGCGGCAGCTGCCGCAGCACCTTCGCGATCGCCGCCTGCACGTCCTGCGCCGCCGCGTCGATGTCGCGGTCGAGCGTGAACTGCAGCGTGATGCCGGTGCCGCCCTGGGTGCTGCTCGACGTCATCTGGTCGAGGCCGGCGATGGTGGAGAACTGCTTCTCCAACGGCGTGGCCACGGCCGAGGCCATCGTCTCCGGGCTCGCGCCCGGGAGGCTCGCGTTCACCGAGATGGTCGGGAAGTCCACGTTCGGCAGGTCGCTCACCGGCAGCAGCCGGTAGCCCATGATGCCGAACAGCAGGATGCCGACCATGACCAGCGTCGTCATGACCGGTCGCTTGATGAACAGCTCCGAGATGCTCACCGCGCGTTCCCGGAATCGGCGCCCGACGGCTTGATCTCGACCCGCGCGCCCGGCACGAGCCGCAGCTGCCCGTCGGTCACCACCTGCTGGCCCGCGGCGAGCCCCTTCTCGATCACCACGTAGTCCTGGACCGCGCGGCCGAGCGTCACGTCCTGCGTGCGGGCGGTGCGGTCCCGGTCCACGACGTACACGTAGGTCCCGTTCTGGCCGGTCATCACGGCCTGCGAGGGGACCGTGACGACGCCCCGCTCGACGTTCAGCACCAGGCGCGCCGCCACGAATTCCCCGGGCCACAGCCGCCGGTCGGCGTTGTCGAACGTGGCCTTGAGCTGGATCGTGCCCGTCGTGGTGTCCACCTGGTTGTTGATGAACGTGAGACTACCCCGCAGCACCTCGGTCGTGTCCTGGGCCGGCCGGATCTCCACGTCGAGCCGGCTCGCGCGGCTGAACGTCTGGATGTCGTCGAGGTACCGCTGCGGAGCCGAGAAGCTCACGGCGATGGGGTGGATCTGGTTGACCACCACCAGCGGCGTCGTGCCGTTGGCCGGCACGAGGTTCCCCTCCTTGAGGAGCAGGTTCCCGGTGCGGCCGGCGATCGGCGAGCGGATGGTCGAGTACTCGACGTTGAGGCGCGCCGTCTCCATGGCGGCCGAGTCCGCGCTGACCGCCGCCTGGGCCGCGTCCGCGTTCGCCTTGTACTGGTCGAACTGCTCCTGGGTCGCGAGGTCGCCCTGCACCAGCTGCTGGTAGCGCGCCACCTCCGCGCGCGCGTTCACCAGCTGCGCCTGGTCCCGGGCGAGGTTGGCCGCCGCCTGGTCGAGCGCGGCGCGGAAGGGCCGGGCGTCGAGCTGGAAGAGCAGCTGGCCCGCGCGCACCTCGTCGCCCTCGGCGAACGCGACCCGCGTGATCGTCCCGGTCACCTGGGCGCGCACCGCGACGGTCTGGATCGGCGTCACCGTGCCGATGGCGCTGATCTCGTAGGGCACCGACCGTGCCTGGGCGGCGGCGACCGTCACGGGCACGTTGGGGCGGGGCGTGCGGGCGTCGCCGTTCTTGCAGGCGCCGGCGAGCACCACGGCCAGGAGGGCCTTGCCCGCGCGGGGGAACGGCAAACGGAGCTCGGGGATCGGGTATCTGGGAGTCATCAAGGGAGTTACGCGCGGAGCGGGGCTCGTGTTGAGCGGTAGTTGCGCTGGCGTCGTGGCCGGGCGAATCTTCGGTCACTTCCCGGACAAAGGAAACGTTAACATGTCGCACCCGTATTCGCTGCCGGCGCTGCCGTACGCGTTCGACGCGCTCGAGCCGCACATCGACGCGCAGACGATGCAGATCCACCACGGCAAGCACCACCAGGCGTACGTCACCAACCTCAATGCGGCGCTCGAGAAGGCGCCCGAGTGGCAGAAGAAGGGGCTGAGCGAGATCCTCGCCGGCCTCGACAAGGTCCCCGAGGCGGTCCGCACCGCGGTCCGCAACAACGGCGGCGGCCACTGGAACCACACCGCGTTCTGGAAGCTGATGGCCAAGGGCGCGGGCGGCCCGCCCAAGGGCGACGTCGCCGGCCTGATCGACAAGAGCTTCGGCGGCTTCGACAAGTTCAAGGAGCAGTTCGCGGCCGCGGCGATGGGCCGGTTCGGCTCGGGCTGGGCGTGGCTGATCTTCGAGGGCGGCAAGCTCGCGATCCTGAGCACGCCGAACCAGGACAATCCCGCGATGGAGAAGAAGGCGGCGATCCTCGGCCTCGACGTGTGGGAGCACGCCTATTACCTGAAGTACCAGAACCGTCGCGCAGACTACGTCGCGGCGTGGTGGAACGTCGTGAACTGGGAGCAGGTCAACGCCAACCTCACAGAGGTCCGGTAGCTGAGCGCGGTTGGCTGGAGAGTTGCGAAACGCCGAGTTGCGGGTGGTTGCGAGAGGGGCAGAACACGGAGGGCGGGCCGCGTGGTGGCCCGCCCTTTGTCGTCTTGCGGCGGGTCACGGTGAAAGCACCGCCACGCAACGGATCCGATCCTCGCTTGCAACTGATTGCCTATCAATGACTTGCCGTACTGCAACGCCACGCGTCCAGCGCTGACTGACGCTGGCGTGACGCTCCGGCACCAGTGTTGATGCGGAATGCGAACCTCGGATTCGCCCTCTTCGCGGGCCGCCGGGCTGGCTGCGGCTTTGCCCTTGGCCGGGAGCGCGACCGCGCGCCGCGTCGTCCTGGCCGCTGCCGGCCCTGCGGCCGCGCTCGGCGCGCTCGGCGTCGCCGGGTGGGCCAGCGGTTCGGCGACGGTGGCGTTCATGCCGCGCGCCTCCACGATGGTGCCGTTCGTGTCGGCGGCCGTCCTGCTGCTCGCGTTGTCGTTGCTGTCGCTGACGGTGGCCCCGCGCGGGCGATGGACGACGTGGGGGGCGCGGGCCGTCGGGGCCGGCTTGTTCGTGGTGGCGGTTCTCAGTGTGCTCCGGCACGCGACCGGCCTTCCCCTCTCGGTCGAAGGGCCCCTGGTTCATCTGGCGGCGCGGGTGGTCCCGAGTCTGGCGAACGCGCGCGTCGCGCCTCCGATTGGCGCGTCGTGTGTCGCCCTGCTCAGTCTGGGCTTGCTTCTGGCCACCGGCAGCGGGAGCCGGCGCTGGGCCGGCCTCCCTGCGTTTGTCGCCGCCATCGCCGGAGCGGTGGTGTGTCTCGGCTACGTGTATGCCGAGCCCCTGTACTACCGGGACTATGGTCGCATCGTCGCGTGGCCCGGGGCGGCGGCGTTCTTTCTCCTCGGCGTCGGGATCATGGCCGACGCAGGCAGCGGCGGCGTTCCGCTGAGCCTGCTCGCGGGCCCCTCGGCGCGGGCGATCATCCTGCGCCGTTTTCTTCCGGTCACGCTCGGCGCGTTGCTCCTGATGGATTGGGTTACGACGCGACTGCTGGACGGGTTGAACCCGGCGCTCGGATCCGCGCTCTCGGCGCTGCTGGTCGCGTGCGCCGTAGCTGCCGCGGTGGTGCCGCTGGCGCGAGCCGTCGGGGCGGAGCTGGATCGCGCGCTGGCCGCGGCGCGTGAGAGCGAGAAACACTTCCGCGAGATCTTCGAGCACGCCACGATCGGCCTGTACCGAACTACGCCCGACGGACGCATCCTCCTCGCCAATCCCGCGCTGCTCCGGATGCTGGGCTACGAATCGTTCGAGGCCCTCGCGCAACGCAATCTCGAGGCGGCCGGGTTCGAATCGGGCCACGATCGCAGGCGGTTTCGGGAGCGGATCGAGAGCGCTGGCGAGGTGGTGGGGCTCGAGTCCGCCTGGACGAGGACGGACGGTGGCATGGTCTCGGTGCGCGAGAGCGCGCGCGTCGTGCGCGACGACGCCGGAGTCGTGCTGTACTACGAGGGTACGGTCGAGGACATCACGGAGCGCCGGCGGGCGGAGGAAGCCCTGCTCGCGAGCGAAGAGAAGTACCGGCTGATTGCCGACAACGCCGATGACTGGGTCCTCTGGGTCTCGCCCCAGGGGGACGTCCGCTATTCCTCGCCGTCGTGTGAACGCCTGACCGGCTACTCCGCTGCTGAATTTGCGCTCACCCCGTCCCTCATTCTCGACGTCGTGCACCCCGAAGACCGCGGGATGCTCGCCGGTCACCTCGACCCGGTTCGGGACGAGGCGGATCCACGGGCCCTGGAGTACCGCATCACGACGAAGGCGGGGGAGGTGCGCTGGATCAGGCACACCTGCAGTCCCATCCGTGACAGTCTGGGCCGGCACGCCGGGCGCAGAGCCACGAACCGGGACGTCACGGAGCGCAAGCGGGCGGAGGTGGCCCTCCAAGCGAGCGTCGAGCGCTATCGCACCACCCTCGACGGGATGCTGGAAGGCTGCCAGATCATCGCCCCGGACTGGCGCTACCTCTACCTCAATGACGCCGCGGCGAATCAGGGGCGTCGGCCGAAAGTGGAGCTGGTTGGGCGCACGATGGTCGAGATGTTTCCGGGGATCGATCAGACGCCGATGTTCGCGGCGCTGCGCGAGTGCATGGAGCGACGGGTGGCGAGGCGCATCGAAAACGAGTTCAGCTACCCTGACGGATCCACTGCCTGGTTCGCCTTGAGCTTCGAGCCCGTCCCGGAGGGCGTGTTCATCCTCTCGCTCGACGTCTCGGATCGTCGCCGGGCGGAGGAAGCCCTGCGACGCAGCGAGGCGCACTTCCGCACGCTGTTCGACAACATGCAGGAAGGCCTGGCGTATTGCCGCATGATCTACCGCGATGGCCGGCCCTGGGACTGGGTGTACGAGTCGGTCAACGAGTCGTTCGCGAAGCTGACCGGCCTCACCGACGTTGAGGGCCGGGCCGTGTCCGAAGCCATCCCCGGCATCCGCGAGTCCGATCCGCGGCTATTCGAGATCTACGGGCGGGTGGCGGCGGGCGGAGTCCCGGAGCGGTTCGAGATGTTCGTCCAGGCGCTGGAGCAGTGGTTCGCGATCTCGGTGTACTCTCCCGAGCCCGACCATTTCGTGGCGGTCTTCGACGTGATCACCGACCGCAAGCGCGCCGAGGCCGAGATCCAGCGGCTCAACGCGGACCTCGAGCGGCGGGTGGCGGAGCGCACCGCGGAACTCAAGGGGCTCAACGCCGAGCTGGAAGCGTTCACGTACTCGGTCTCGCACGACCTGCGCGCGCCGCTCCGGCAGGCCGACGGGTTCGCGAAGATCCTGCTCGAAGAGTACAGCCCGCGGCTCGACGACACGGGCCGGCACTACCTCGACCGGGTGCGCGAGGGGACCCGGTTCATGGGCGAGCTGGTGGACGACCTGCTGAACCTGTCGCGGGTGGGTCGGCGGGAGTTGGCCGTCGAGGAGGCGGACCTGGGTGAACTGGCGCGCGCCGCCGTCGAGGACCTGCGGCCGGCCTGCGAGGGCCATCGCGTCGAGTGGAACATCGGCGAGCTGCCCCGTGTGGCGTGCGACCGCGGTCTGATGCGCCTGGTGTTTGCGAACCTGCTCGCGAACGCCGTGAAATTCAGCCGACCCCGCGACCCGGCGGTGATCGAGGTCGGCCAGGTGGCGGTGGACGGCCGCCCGGCCGTGTTCGTGCGGGACAACGGCGTGGGCTTCGACCCCAAGTACGTCGGCAAGTTGTTCGGCGTCTTCCAGCGGCTGCACCGGCAAGAGGACTTCGACGGAACCGGAGTCGGCCTCGCGACGGTGCAGCGAATCGTTCACAGGCACGGGGGCCGCGTATGGGCGGAGGGGGCCGTGGATCGCGGGGCCACCTTCTTCTTCTCGCTCGGCGCCGGAGGTGGAACGTGAGTCCGGACGAGGCGGAGATTCTCCTGGTCGAGGACAACCCGGCCGACGTGGAGCTGACGTTGCGCTCGCTGCGCCAGCAGCGCATCGCCAACCGGGTGCACGTGGCGCGCGACGGTGAGGAGGCGCTCGCCTACTTGTTCGGAGAGCGCGGCGGCCCTCGCCCCGCCGGCCACCTCCTGCCGCGCCTGGTGCTGCTGGACCTCAAGCTGCCGAAGGTGGACGGGCTGGAGGTGCTGCGCGCCATCCGCGCCGACCCCCGCACGCGCACACAACCGGTCGTGATCCTTACGTCCTCCAAGGAGGAGCGCGACCTCGTCTCCAGCTATGATCTGGGCGCCAACAGCTACATCCAGAAGCCGGTCGATTTCGATCAGTTCCAGAAGATCGTGACGCAGCTCGGCCTCTACTGGCTCGTGATCAACGAGCCTCCTCCGCGGGCGCATGGCCGGCAAGGGTAAGGCCACCGGCGGCAAGGCCCCTGCGCGCAAGGCGCCCGCCACCGCCGCGGCGGCGCCCGCCGCGACGGTGGCGGCCGACGCTGCTCCGGCGGGCCCCCAGCGGCTCCGGATCCTGTACGTGGAGGACCGGCCGGCCGATGCCGAGCTGAGCAAGATCGAGCTGCGGCGTGCCGGGCTGGACGTGACGCTGGACCTCGTCGCCACGCGCCGGGAGCTGGAGGCCGCGCTCCCCGGCCGCGCGTACGACGTGATCCTGTCCGACTACAGCCTCGAGGGCTGGAACGGGATGGACGCGCTGGAGACCGTGCGGCGCCTCGGGATCGACACGCCCTTCCTGCTGGTGACGGGCTCGCTGGGGGATGAGGCGGCCGTGGACTGCCTGAAGCGTGGCGTGGCCGACTACGTGACCAAGGACCGCCTCGCGCGGCTCCCGATGGCCGTCCGCCACGCGCTCGACGAGTACTCGCTGCGGCGCCGGGAGGCCTCGGCGGTCGCGGCGCTGCGCGAGCGCGAGACGCGGTTTCGCTCGCTGATCGAGCATGGCATGGACCTGATCACCATCTTCGACGCCGAGGGCCGGATCACGTACACCAGCCCGGCGTCGGAGCGCCTCCTGGGCTACGGGCCGACCGAGCTGGTCGGCCAGGTCGGGTTCGATCACGTGCATCCCGGGGATGCGGCCCGCGTGCGGGGCGCGTTCGCCAGGGCGTTGCAGGGCGACACCTCCGAGATCCGGGAGGCGTTCCGGTTCCGGCACAAGGACGGCTCGTGGCGGGCGTTCGAGTCCGTGGTCACGAACCTCCTGCGCGAGCCCACCGTGGCGGGCCTGGTGGTCAACTCCCGCGACATCACCGACCGGCGGCAGGCGGAGGAGACGCTGCAGTCGGAGCGTTTCCTGATGAACACGCTGATGGACAGCGTCCCCGACTCGATCTACTTCAAGGACGCCGACTGCCGGTTCTTGCGGGTCAACCAGGCCTGGGCTCGGCGGGTGGGTCTGGCCGACCCGGCTCGGGCGGTGGGCGGGACGGACCACGACTTCTTCGCGCCGCCGCACGCCGACGCCGCGCGCCGCACGGAGCAGGAGATCCTCCGGACCGGCGAGCCCGTGGTCAACCTGGAGGAGGAGGAGACCTGGCCCGATCGGCCCGCCGCGTGGGTGTCCACCACGAAGATGCCCCTGCGCGACGCGCACGGCCGCATCATGGGCACGTTCGGCGTGTCCCGCGACATCACGGAGCGGCGGCGCGCCGAGGAGCTGCTCCGGAAGTCGGAGGCCGAGTTCCGCAGCCTGATCGAGCACTCCCCGCTCGGGATCTACCGCTCGACGAAGGACGGGCGGTTCCTCACCGTGAACCCGGCACTGGTGCGGATGCTGGGCTACGGGTGGGCCGAAGAGCTGCTGCGCCTGGACATCGGCCGCGACGTGTACGTCGATCCCGCCGAGCGGGAGCGTCTCCTGCTCGAGAGCCCGCCCCACGCCGAGGTCGAGTGGAAGCGGCGCGACGGGTCGCACATCGTCGTCCAACTCAGCACGCGGGCGATTCCGGGGCCGGAAGGCGAGGGGGAGTGCTACGAGGGGCTGGTCCAGGACGTGACGGAGCAGCGCTCGCTCGAGAACCAGTTCCGCCAGGCCCAGCGGCTGGAGGCCGTGGGCCGCCTGGCAGGCGGCGTCGCCCACGATTTCAACAA
>DASPSV010000057.1:0-6701 GCA_035623755.1 Gemmatimonadales bacterium | reverse complement strand
GAGTTCTACGTGGGGCTCCAGCCCTACCGCGCGTGGCGCTGGGGCCACCGCACCAAGGCCCAGCTGATCGCCGCCATCGACCGGAAGCTGCGGGCGTTCCCGGGCGTGATCTTCAACTACACCCAGCCCGCCGAGGACGCGGTGGACGAAGCGGAGACCGGCCTCAAGAGCGCGCTGGACGTGAAGGTGTTCGGGCCCGACCTCGACTCGCTCCAGGACCGCGGCCTGGTGATCAAGCACCTGCTGGAGCGGGTCCGCGGCATCACCGAGGTCACGCTGGTCCAGGAGCTGGGGCAGCCCAGCCTCACCGTCGTCCCCGACCGTGCCCGCATCGCGCGCTACGGCATCAACGTCAGCGACGTCAACGGCCTGATCGAGGCCGCGGTAGGCGGCGCCGCTGCCACGCAGGTCGTGCAGGGGGAGCGGTCGTTCGACCTGGTGGTGCGGCTCGAGCCGCGCTACCGCGAGACGCCCGAGGCCATCGGCGACATCCTGGTCGCGACGCCGGGCGGCCAGCAGGTCCCGCTCAAGGACCTGGCCGAGATCCGGGTCGCCAACGGCGCGTCGTTCATCTACCGCCAGAACAACGAGCGGTTCATCGGCATCCAGTACTCGGTCGAAGGGCGCGACCTGGCGAGCGCGGTGCAGGACGCGCAGCGGCACGTGGAGGCGGCGGTGCGCCTGCCGCAGGGCTACCGGGCGGTGTGGGGCGGCGAGTACCAGGAGTACACGGCGTCCCGCCGGCAGCTGCGGCTGGTCGTGCCGCTGACGCTGTTCCTCATCTTCCTGCTGCTGTTCGCGCTGTACAGCAACTTCAAGTTCCCCGTCATCACCGTGGCGGGCGTGCTGCTCTCGGCCCCGGTGGGGGGCCTGGCGGCCCTGGCCTTCACCGGCACGCCGTTCTCGGTGTCCTCCGGCATCGGGTTCCTCGCGCTGTTCGGCGTCTCGGTGCAGACGGCGGTGGTCTACATCTCCTACGCCAACGAGCTGCGGGCGGGTGGCATGGGGATCGCCGAGGCGACCCGCGAGGCGGCCCTGCTCCGGCTGCGGCCGATCATGATGACCGCGCTGGTGGCCGCGCTGGGCCTGCTGCCGGCGGCGCTCTCGACCGGCGTGGGGTCGGATTCGCAGAAGCCGTTCGCGCTGGTGATCGTAGGCGGGATGTTCTCGCGGCTGCTGATCAGCGTGCTGCTGATGCCGGCGCTGTACGCACTGGTGGCGCGCCCGGGCGACCGGCTCGAGGTGTGAGACAACGGGGGCACGGTCGCACAGGCGCACGGGGGGCCGGCGCACCGGGCCGGCGCGCGCTGCGCCGCGCCGCCGCGCCGGCCCTCGCCGCGATCGCGCTCGCCGCCGGGCCCCCGCGTGCCGGCGCGCAGCTGGCGCTCGGCATCCAGGGCATCGGCGTGGTCACGCGGGCGGACGCGCCGGGCGGCGCCGTCGTCACCGAGGCGCGTCTGATCGAGCCGGTGGCGTACGGCTCCATGGCGTGGCTCGGCGGCCGCCTCGCCGTGCACGCGATGCTGGACGGCGAGGGATGGACGATGCGCGGCGGCGCACTGGCGCCCGGCGACTGGGGCGAGGGCTACTACGACCGCCGCCACCCCCACACCCTCGTCCACGAGGTGATCGCCACGGCGACCGACCTGGCCGCGCTGCCGGGGGCGGTGCACTGGTCGCTCGCCGCGGGCAAGGGCTTCGCGCCGTTCGGCACCGACGACCCGATGAACCGGCCGGCGCTGCTGTTCCCGGTGGACCACCACTGGTCCCAGATCCTGGAGCGCGCGGTGGCGGTCCTCGGCGTCCGCCGGGGGCCGGTGGTGGTGGAAGTGGGGACGTTCGACGGCGACGAGCCCGAGCGCTGGGACGAGTGGCCGAAGTGGAGCCGGTTCGGCGACTCGTGGTCGGCGCGCGGTCTCGTCCGGCCTGGCGACGGGCTCGAGCTGCAGGCCTCGCTCGCCCGGGTCAAATCGCCCGAGGACCGCGCGGGCGCGGGACCGACGAGCGACAAGGTCAACGTCTCGGCCCGGCTCGAGCGACCGGTCGGAAGCGGCGCCTTCTACGCCCTCGCCGAGTGGGCGTCGAACTCCGAGGGCGTCTGGGTGTTCCACGCCGTCCTGGTGGAGTCGGAGTACCGGCGCGGAAGGTGGCGGCCGTATGCCCGCGTCGAGGTCGCCGACCGCCCCGAGGACCAGCGGGTCTTCGGCGACCCGTTCCGCTCGCCGCGGCCGCCGGCCGACAATTCGCTGCTCGGCGTCACGCGGTGGCGCACGATCCTGGCAGGCCTCGGCATCGGGCTGCCGGAGGCGGTACACGGCCTGCGGGCGGAGGCGATCGGCGAGGTGGCGTGGGCGGGCGTCGCGAGCCGCGAAGGCGTGTTCGACCCGGCGGCGTTCTACGGCCGGACGCAGCTGTGGACGGTGAACCTCGGGCTCAGGCTGGCCGCCGGCGCCGGCATGCACCGGATGGGCCGCTACGGCGTCGCCGGCGGGCCCATGCCCGGCATGGCGGGAGGCGCCGGGATGAGCGGCATGAGGGGCGAGTGAGGAACGACACGTGGGCGTGAGCATCGGCGGCCCAGCCGCCCTCGCCGCCGCGGCCCTCGCCGCGGCCGCGGCCGCGTGCCACGAGGGCTCCGCGGGGTCCGCCGTCGCGCCGCCGCCGGACAGCGTGGCGCTCGTGGCCACGGTGCCCGTGCCTCCCAACTACGGCCAGCACGACCAGATCGAGCGCGCCGGCCTGGCCTTCCTCTGCTCCTGGAACACGGGCCTGCAGATCTACGACGTCGGGGACGGACGGGCGGGCGGAAGCCCGCAGCATCCGGTGAGGATCTCCGGAGTGGTGACGTCCGGCGGCGAGGTTCACAACGCCTGGTGGTACTGGGCCCCCGACGGCACGAGGCGTTACGCGTTCGTCGGGCAGGAGGGTCCCGGCTCCGTCGGCACGAGCTCGAGCGGCGACATCCACGTTGTGGACCTGTCGAACCTGTCCGCGCCCGCGGAGGTGGCGTCGTTCCACATGAACGGCGCCGGCACGCACAACTTCTGGGTGGACGAAGCGAACCAGGTCCTCTACGCCGCCTACTACAACGGCGGGGTCGTCGCGCTCGACGTCTCGGGCACGCTGAGCGGCGACCTCGGGACCCGCCTGATCTCCGCCGTGCAGCCCGGCGGGGCCGGCGACACGTACGTGTGGGGCGTGATGCTGTACAACGGCTCGGTCTACGCCAGCGACATGGTGAGCGGCCTGTGGCAGCTCAAGCTGACCGGGGGCGCGCTGCAGGTCGCGGGCGGTGGCAACAACGTGCCGGAGCGCTACACCTCGGACCTGTGGGTCGCGAACGGCTACGCCTACACCGGCACCTGGGGCACCCGCGGGGCCAACACCGGCAACGTGCTGAAGATCTGGAAGCTCGATTCGGCCGGGGCTCCGGTCCTGCACGACTCGATCGTCACCCCGGGGTTCACCACGGTCAGCGACGTGCGCGGCAGCGCCGACGGCCGCATGCTGGTCACGAGCGGGGAGTACGGCCCCAAGGCGGGACTCTACTTCTACAGCCTGGTGCCGGACCCGGGGCACCCGGTGCTGCTGCGCTACTACCCCGTGGTCGCCAACGCCCAGAACGGCATCCACAACGTGTCGCTGGCCGACATCGGCGGCCGCCGCTACGCCCTCGCCGCGCAGGATCCGCCGACCCCGGCGATGCTGGTGGTGGACGTGACCGCCATCGACCCGTGAGCCGCGCCGCCGCGGCGCGGTGCGCCGGGACCGAGCCGCCGCCGCTAGGAGGGCAGGAGCAGGCCGACCGGCACCAGCAGCGCGTAGAGGGCCCGGTACAGCCGCTCCTCGCCGGCGAGGAGGTCCAGGACCGCCTGCACCTGTGCCGGCGTCAGGGCGCTCCCGCCGACGCCGGTCACGTTGGGAACCGTGGTGGTGCTGTTGGTGACGATCGCGAACGGCTGGCCGCCGACGCCGACCGACAGGCCGATCGAGGGCACCAGACAGTAGGTCTGGATGTGGCCGGTGAGACGCACCGTGTCGCCCGCGGCCGCGAACGAGAAGTCGAGGGTGTCGTTGAAGTCGAACGGGTCGAAGCTCGTGCGGGCGTCGTACATCCGCGCGCGCACGCCGCTCGCCGAGTCCGCCAGCGAGGCCGCGATGGCGGTCACGAACCCGGCCCGCGCCGCGGAGTCCGTCCAGGCGAACGCGTGGGTTCCGTCCGTGATGGTGCCGGCCAGGACCGCCGTGTCGGCGGCGCGGGTGCCGGCGACCGTGACCAGGTAGTCGGCCAGGCCTGCGGTGGCGCCCTGCAGGTGCGCCTGGGCCGCGAGCGTGGAGGCCGTGCTGCGGTCGCTGAGATCCAGCCATCCCACCGTCGCGAGGGGGATGACCGGAAGGCTGTACGGGTTCACGGCGTAGACCAGGAACCGCACGCCCTGCGCCGGCCCGCCGGAGCCCGATGACAGCGCGTACGCCCCCGTCGCCGTGTCGTACGCGAACACGCGGCCATACAGGGTGTCGGCGATGAGGGCGGCGACCGCGGAGGCGGGCGCCACCGGCGCCGGGGCGACGGGGGGCGACGCGTCGCGACCGACCGCGGCACAGGCGAGCGCGGCCGACCCGGGCGGACGCGCGGGAGCCGCGGCGGTCTTCATCAGTCCGCCCATCGCCTGGAGGCCCAGCATCGGCGGCGTGGCGACCACGGTGTCGAGAATCGCCACGGCGGCCGACACGGCCGCGGCGTCGGCGAACGCGGGCGGGGGCGTACGCACGCTCGTGCTCGGCGCGCCCTTGTCGCAGCCCGCGGCGGCGAGCCCCAACGCCGCGATCAGGCTCGAGGCACGCATCGGGTGGGCGCGCCGGAGGCAGGGGATCACACCCTCGATACTCCCGTGTTCCATGCCGGTTCCACGGCGTCGTGGAACCTTCTTGTCCCGCGCGGTTAGTTCGAGCATCTGATGCGGCGCCACCCGACCTCCCGTCTGTTCGCCGGCCTCGTCGCCGCCTTGCTGCTGGGCGGCGCGGGGGGCGCGGCGGATCTCGACGCCCTGCTCTTCCACGGGGCGGCGCGGACGGCCCCCGC
This sequence comes from Gemmatimonadales bacterium, assembly GCA_035623755.1. Classification (GTDB taxonomy): domain Bacteria; phylum Gemmatimonadota; class Gemmatimonadetes; order Gemmatimonadales; family JACORV01; genus Fen-1245. The sequence goes on along the minus strand of DASPSV010000057.1, from coordinate 1,618 downwards.
GTCCGCGCACTTCGAAGCGGCGCGCACCGCTCACCACGCCGACCAGTGCCTCCTGGCGCTGCGCCTGGCCACCGGCGCCGGGGCGGCGCCGTTCACGCTCCCCGCGCGCGCCGAGGGCATGGCCGCACGGCCCGCCGCGCGGCGCCCGGTCGCGGCGCCCGAGCGCTTCGATCCCGGTCTCCACCAGGACTCCCGCGCACCACCGCTCGTCCTCGTCTGAGTCAAGCGTAGTCGCCCTTTCGCCCGCACCCCCCGAACGGGGGTGGCGGGCCGCACCGTGCGCGGCCGCGGCCGCGCACCGACTCGACGCGAGGACGAACGACCATGCGAACGCACACCGCGGGCCGCGCCTTCGGGCTGTTGGCCCTGCTCGCCGGATCCGCCGCCGGCGCCGCGGCGGCCCAGGTATCCGCCACCCGCCTGGCGGCGCCCGTCGCGGCCCGGGCCGACACCAACCCGACCGCCGACGTGCTCGGCACCGTCACGGACACCACGACCGGCGGCCCGCTCGCGGGCGCCGAAATCCAGGTTCTCCGGGCCGGCCAGGTGATCGCGCAAGCCGAGACCGACCGCCTCGGCGCCTACCGCATCCACCAGGTGCGCGCCGGCAGCTACTCGGTCGAGGCGCGGATGGTGGGCTTCCAGCCGGCGACGCGTCCGATCCGGATCGGCGGGACGGGCGACCTGGTGCAGGTGTCCTTCCAGCTCGCGCCCGCCCCCATCACGGTGTCCGCGATCGAGGTGACCGTCGCCCCGGTGGCCGTGGACACGCGCACCGGCGACCAGGTGTTCAAACAGGACGAGTTCCAGGGCAGCCCCGCGCTCACCACCTCGGCGATCGTCCAGCAGGCCATCGCCGGCGCCGCGCGGGCGCCCACCGGCGAGGTGCACATCCGGGGACAGCACGCCGAGTACACCTACTACATCGACGGTGTGCCGATCCCGCCGGGAATCTCGGGGAGCCTCAACGAGGTGTTCGACCCCACGATCGTGAACACCGTCGACTTCCAGACCGGGAGCTGGGACGCGGAGTACGGCGGCCGGAACGTCGCGGTGATCAACGTGCAGACGCGTGTCCCCTCGGGCGGCTTCCACGCCAGCGCCTCCAGCTACGCGGGAAACTACGGATCCGACGGGCAGACGCTGACGATGAGCACCAACGCCGGACCGCTGGGGCTGTTCCTCGCCGGCACCCGCACCGAGACGGACATGCGGCGCGAGCCGGTCGTCGCCGACACCAACGCCGCCGGCGGCGTCACCGGCGTCCGCAACTACGGCAACTACGGCCAGGACGCCTACGTCTTCGGGAAGCTGCAGTACACGCCATCCGCCCGCGACGTGGTGAGCCTGGACGCGAACTGGTCGCGCACCCGCTTCCAGACGCCGTTCGACTCGTCCGCGGGCGTCATCGACGACTGGCAGCAGGACGTCAACGGGTTCGTGAACCTCGGCTGGCAGCACTCGGCGATGAGCGGCCCGGACCATGGCACCGAGCTGTTCGCCTCGGCGTTCTACCGGCACGGGAGCCTGGACTACACCCCCGGCGCGAAGGACGCGCCGGCCTTCACCTTCGCGCCCGACACCACGCTCTACAACATCAGCGAAGCGCGGAGCTTCG
>DASPSV010000219.1:0-38893 GCA_035623755.1 Gemmatimonadales bacterium | reverse complement strand
GGCTCCGTTCGTTCGTGGCTCCCAGCATCCGTACTACGAGGTTGCACCGGACGACCGGCGGTTCCTGTTCATCCGGTCCCTCGGCGGGGCGGAAGCCGGCGGCCCCGCCTACGTGACGATCGTCGACAACTGGCTCGCGGAGCTGCGCGCAGGCACGGGCCGATGAGCGACGGGAGCCACGCATGACCGACGCCGTCGCCCGGCTGTCGTCCGCCCTGGCGGACCGCTACCGCATCGAGCGCGAGCTGGGCGCGGGCGGCATGGCCACGGTCTACCTCGCCCACGACGTGCGGCACGACCGCAAGGTGGCGCTGAAAGTGCTGCGGCCCGAGCTGTCGGCCATCCTGGGCGGGGCACGGTTCCTGAGCGAGATCAAGACCACGGCCAATCTCCAGCACCCGCACATCCTGTCGCTGTTCGACTCGGGCGAGGCCGACGGGCTGGTCTACTACGTGATGCCGTTCGTGGAGGGGGAGTCGCTGCGGCAGCGCTTGAACCGCGAGAAGCAGCTGCCGGTCGAGGAGGCGGTGCGCATCGCGCGGGAAGTGGCGAGCGCGCTCGACTACGCGCACCGCCAGGGCGTCGTGCACCGGGACATCAAGCCGGAGAACGTCCTGCTGCACGAGGGCCGGGCGCTGGTGGCGGACTTCGGGATCGCGCTGGCGGCCTCGCGCTCCGACGGCGGCACCCGGCTCACCGAGACGGGGATGAGCCTGGGGACGCCGCACTACATGGCGCCCGAGCAGGCGATGGGGGAGCGGGAGATCACGCCCAAGGCCGACATCTACGCCTTGGGCTGCGTGACGTACGAGATGCTGACCGGCGAGCCGCCGTTCACGGGGCCGACGGCGCAGGCGATCGTCGCGCGGGTGATGACGGAGCAGCCACGGAGCGTCACGCTGCAGCGGCACACGGTGCCGCCGGGCGTCGACGCCATCGTGCGCAAGGCGCTGGAGAAGCTTCCGGCCGACCGCTGGGCGACGGCGCGCGACTTCGAGGCGGCGCTGGACAAGCCCGATGCGCACGCGCCCGGGCGCCCGGACGCACAGGCGAGCCGCGACGAGGTCGCCCTGCCCGCGTGGCGCCGCCGCTGGCTCCGGTCGCCGGCCCGCCTCCTTCCTTGGGCCCTGGCCCTGATCGCCCTCCTGTTCCTGGTGCGCGAGCGGCTGAGGTCCGGCTCGCCGCCGCCTCCGCTCGCCCGGTTCAAGCTCGCGCTCACGCCGCCGCCGCACGTGAGCCTCACCGGCCAGGCGGTGGCGTTCGCTCCGGACGGCACCGGCATCGTGTACGTCGGCAACGCCGGATCGGGCGACCAGCTGTACGTTCGCAGCCTCGATCGGCTGGAGGCCGTCCCCGTGCCCGGCACGGCGGGCGCGGAGAGCCCGTTCTTCTCACCGGCCGGCACGGACGTCGCCTTCTACGCCGGCGGCAAGCTCCTCAAGGTCGGCATCGGCGGTGGCCTGATCCTGCCCGTGTGCGACGTGGTGGGCGTGTTCAAGGGCGGGACGTGGAGCGAAAACGCGACGATCGTGTTCGCCGACGACCGCGGGCTGATGCGGGTCGGCGCCGCCGGGGGGGCCCCGGCTCTCCTCGCGGCCCCCGACCCGGGCGAGACGTTCCGCTGGCCCGATTTCCTCCCGGGCGGCCGGGCGGTCCTGTTCTCCATCTTCCGGCAGGGCGCCGACCGGCTCGCGGCAGCGACGCTCGCCAGCCGGGCGGTGCGCCGGTTCGACCTGCAGGCGGCCAACCCGCACTGGGTGCGGAGCGGATACGTCGTGGCGAGTCTGCTCGATCCCGGCGGGGGCCTCGGCTCCAGCCGGCTGGCCGCGCTCCCGTTCGACCCTTCCGGCCTGCGGCCGCTGGGCCCGGCCATTCCGCTCGCCGACAGCGTGCTCGCGGGCCTCACCAGCCGGACCGCGAAGCTGGGCATCTCGCGCGACGGGGCGATGGCCTACGCCAGCGGACTGAGGGAGCGTGGCTCTCTGGTGTCGGTCGCGCGCGACGGCACCGTGCGTCCCCTCGGCCTGGGTCCGCGCGGACTCGATTCGCCGCGCGCCTCGCCCGACGGGCGCCGCATCGCGGTGTGGATCTACGACGCCTTCGCCGACATCTGGCTGTTCGAGCCCGCGACGCGGCGCCTCACCCGCCTGACGACCGACCGCACCGCCGCGCGCCCGCTGTGGACGCCCGACGGAAAGCGGATCGTCTACCAGCGCGTGGCCGGGTCGGTCTACGAGCTGGCGTCGGTGGCGGCCGACGGCAGCGGCACGGTGAACACCGTGCTCGCCGGCGAGGGCGATCAGTACGGCGGCGCGTTCACGCCCGACGGTCGCACACTGGTCTACCGGGACGCCGATCCCCGGACCGGCAAGCGGCGCATCGGGTACGTCCGGCTCGACTCGGCACGCACGCCGCACCTCGTCGTGTCCGACGCGTTCAACAACGACACGCCGACGCTGTCGCCCGACGGGCGCTGGATGGCCTACGTCTCGGACGAGTCCGGACGTCCGGAGGTGTACGTGCGCCCGTTCCCCGGACCGGGGGGGCGGTGGCAGATCTCGAGCGGCGGCGGCTCGGAACCGCGCTGGTCGCCGACCGGGCGGGAGATCTTCTTCCGCAGCGGGACGGCGATGATGGCGGTGGCCGTGCAGGCCGGCGCGTCGTTCGTGCCGGGCGAGCCGCGGCAGCTGTTCCAGGGCTCGTACGCGACGGACCTCAACTACCCCGACTACGACGTGGCGCGCGACGGGCGCTCGTTCCTCATGGTGAGCCTCGACGAGCAGACCGTCAATCAGCCCATCACGGTGGTGTTGAACTGGTTCGCCAATCACGCCGCCCCTGGCGGCACCGGTCCGAGGTAGTGACGTGACCGACGCCAGCGTTCGTCTCACCACCGCCCTGGCCGACCGCTACCGCATCGAGCGCGAGCTCGGCGCGGGCGGCATGGCCACGGTCTACCTCGCCCACGACGTGCGGCACGACCGGAAGGTCGCGCTCAAGGTCCTGCGGCCGGAGCTGTCGGCCATCCTGGGCGGTGCGCGGTTCCTGACCGAGATCAAGACCACCGCCAACCTGCAGCACCCGCACATCCTGTCGCTGTTCGACTCGGGCGAGGCCGACGGGCTGGTCTACTACGTGATGCCGTTCGTGGAGGGCGAATCGCTGCGCGACCGGCTGACACGGGAGAAGCAGCTGCCGGTGGACGAGGCGGTGCGCATCGCGCGGGAAGTGGCGGACGCGCTCGAGTACGCGCACGGGCACGGCGTCGTGCACCGGGACATCAAGCCCGAGAACGTGATGCTGGCGGGCGGGCACGCGCTGGTGGCGGACTTCGGCATCGCGCTGGCGGCCTCGCGCTCGGACGGCGGCACCCGGATGACCGAGACGGGGATGAGCCTGGGGACGCCGCACTACATGAGTCCCGAGCAGGCGATGGGGGAGCGGGAGATCACGGCGCGCTCGGACGTGTACGCGCTGGGATGCGTGCTGTACGAGATGCTGACGGGCGAGCCGCCGTTCACGGGGCCGACCGCTCAGGCGATCATCGCGCGGGTGATGACCGAGGAGCCGCGGTCGGTCACCCTGCAGCGGAGGACGGTGCCGCCGCACGTGGAGGCCGCCGTGCTGACGGCACTGGAGAAGCTGCCGGCCGACCGGTTCGCCACGGCGCGGGAATTCGGCGCGGCGTTGGCGGGCGAGGGCGGGGCGCTGCCCGCGTCCCGGATCACGGCGGCGGCGATCGCACGGACCGGCGCCGGGCCGTGGCGCCTCCGGTTCCAGGTGGCGTCGGCGGTGGCCCTGGGGGCGCTCGCCGTCGCCGCCTGGGGCTGGCTCGGCGGGCGTCCCGGCGCGCAGGCCGGTTCCGAGTGGCAGCGCATCGCGCTGGGCGACTCGCTGCGGCTGACCATCGTGATGCCGTCCATGGCGCTGTCCCCCGACGGCGGGACGCTCGTCCTGAAGGACGACCGGCAGAATGGCCTGCTGTGGATCAAGCGCCGGTCGGAGCTGAACCCCGTGCCCGTTCCGGGCACGGAGCGCGGGACCAATCCGGTGTTCTCACCGGACGGCCAGTGGATCGCGTTCGTCGCGGACGGGCGCCTGAAGAAGGTGCGTACCGACGGCGGCGCAGCCGTCACGCTCGCCGACACCGCCGCGAGCGCCGGCGGCTTCGGTGGGGCGGCGTGGCTCGACGACGGCTCGCTGGTCTACGTGCGGCCGTCGCTGGTCGAGCTGCGGCGCGTGGGCACGGCGGGCGGCGGCGGCACGGTGGTCCTGCTCGACAGCACCAACGGCGGCGGGATCGGCATGCCGCACGCGTTGCCGGGCTCGCGGGGAGTTCTGTACCAGTACTGCAGCTCGGGATGCGTGACGATGGCGGTGCAGGTGCTGGACCTGAGGACCGGCCGGCACAAGCCGCTGGTGGACAACGCGGCAGCGGCCTGGTACCTGCCGCCCGGGCGCCTGCTCTACGTGCGCCGCGACGGCGTGGCGCTGGTGGCGCCGTTCGATCTCAAGCGCCTCGAGATCACCGGCGAGGCCGTTCCGGTCCTCGAGGGCGTGCTCGTCCAGCCGGGGTTCGCGCAGCTCGCCTGGTCGCCGGCCGGGACCCTGGTCTACGTGCGGGGGTCGGGCAGCAGCGCGGAGAACACGGCCGTGCGCGTGAGCCGCGATGGAGTCGAGCTGGTGGTGGACTCGGCGTGGCACGGGTCGTTCGCCTCGCTGGCGCTGTCGCCCGACGGCCGTCGGGCGGCCGTCAGCTCCGGCGCGACGAACGGCGGCCTGAACATCTGGGTCAAGCAGCTCGACCGCGGTCCGGCGACGCGGCTCACGTTCAGCGGCAAGGACCGGCGGCCGGCATGGTCGCCCGACGGCCGTACCGTCGCGTTCGTGCGCGACACCACGGGGGCCAGCCTCGTCATCGCGCATGCCGCCGACGGGAGCGGACCGGACCGCCGGCTGGCGCGTCTCGACCGGACCGCCCAGGAGATCGACTGGACGCGGGACGGGAAGTGGCTCGTGCTCCGCACCGACAACGGCGCTCCGGGTGCGGGCGACATCGTCGGCGTGCGGGTCGGCGGCGACACGACGCCCGTCAGCCTGGTCGCGAGCCCCTTCACGGAGCTGCATCCCGCCGTCTCCCCGGACGGCCGCTGGCTGGCGTACACGTCGAACGAGTCCGGCGCCAACGAGGTGTACGTGCGGCCCTTCCCGGACACCCAGGGCGCCCGGTGGCAGGTCTCCAACGGGGGCGGCGACGAGCCCCGCTGGTCGCCCGACGGGCGGGAGCTGTACTACCTCGATCCCTCGCTTCGCCTCATGGCGGCGGCCGTGACGCGGGGCGCGGCGTTCGCGACGTCGGGCGTGCGGCCGCTGTTCTCCACGGCACCGTACTTCAACGAGGCGTTCCACCAGTCGTACGAGGTCGCGCCGGACGGCCGCAGCTTCTACTTCCTGCGGCCCGCGCAGGCCGCCGGCGGGCCGCACACCCCCGACATCGTGTGGGTCGAGAACTGGTCCGCCGACCTCAGGGCGAAGCTCGCCCGGTGAGCCCGAGTCTTCCCGGAGGTGACGTATGACCGACGCCGGACGCCCCGACGACCCCCGCAAGCCGACCGACGACGAGATCGACGTCTACGGCCTGACGCACGTGGGCAAGGTCCGCAAGACGAACCAGGACCACTTCCTCGTCGGGGCGATCCACAAGCGGGTCAACATCCAGCTGACCAGCCTCTCGGACCAGCAGCGGCTCCCGTTCGCCGACGAGCGGGTGGCGGTCGTCGCGATGGTGGCGGACGGCGTCGGCGGCGGCCAGGGCGGGGAGCAGGCGAGCGCCACGGCCCTCGAGATCGCGACCCAGTACGTCACCAGCAGCATGAACTGCTATTACACGTCGGACGCCACCGAGACGACGTTCATCGACGCGCTGCAGCAGGCGGCGATGCGGTGCCACGACGCGGTGCTGGAGCGGGCCAGGGCGGAGCCCGCGGCCCGCAGCATGGCCACGACCCTGACGCTGTGGATGGGCGTGTGGCCCTGGTTCTACCTCCTCCAGGTGGGCGACTCGCGCTACTACCTGTTCCGCGACGGTCAGCTGACCCAGGTGAGCCGCGACCAGACGATCGCCCAGGACCTCGTGGACCAGGGCGTGTTCAGCCGCACCACCGGCCAGCGGTCCCGCTTCGCCAACGTCCTGTCGAGCGCCATCGGCGGCCAGCAGACGATGCCGGTGGTGACCCGCCACAAGAGCGACTGGGACTACGTGCACCTGCTCTGCAGCGACGGTCTCACCAAGCACGTGAGCGACGAGAGGATCGCCGAGCGGCTCGGGTCGATGACCACCGCGAAGCAGGTGTGCGAGCTGCTCCTGGCGGACGCCCTGGAGGGCGGGGGCACCGACAACGTCACCGTGATCGTGGGCCGGGCGCAGCGCCGCGGCGCGCCGGCGTGAGACGGGCGGGCCGGGTCGCGGGGCCGTGCGCGGCCGCCGTGCTGGCGGCCTGCACCCCCAAACCCCAACCCCCAGGCCCCAGCCCCCCGCGGGTGGTCACCGTGGAGCAGGCGTCGGGCACGGCGCAGCTCCTGGTCGGCGTCAGCGTGGTGAACGACCAGGTCGTCTGGGCGAGCGGCGCCGGCGGCACCTTTCTGCGGACCACCGACGGCGGCGCCACCTGGCAGGCCGGCCGGGTGCCGGGTGCCGACACGCTCCAGTTCCGCGACGTGTTCGCGCTCGACTCGAGCACGGCGTGGCTCCTCTCGATCGGCAGCGGGTCGGCGTCCAGGGTCTACCGCACCGGCGACGGCGGCCGGACGTGGAGCCTGCCGTTCACGAACCCCGACCCGGCGGGGTTCTACGACTGCTTCGACTTCTGGGCGCCGGGGCGCGGCATCCTGGCCGGCGACGCCGTAGACGGCCGGTTCGTGGTGATGACGACGACGACGGGCGGCGACACGTGGCGGCGCGTGCCGCCCGATCGTTTCCCGGCGGCCTCGCCGGGCGAGGGCAGCTTCGCGGCGAGCGGCACGTGCGTGATCGCCCGGCCGCAGGGTGAGGCGTGGATCGCGGTCGGCACCCCGCGGTCGCTGCTCCTGCACACCGCGGACGACGGCGCGACGTGGAGCGCCGATACGATCCCGATCGCGGGCATCACGTCGGTGAGCTTCCGCGACGCGCGGCACGGCATCGTGGTGGGCTTCGATTCGACCGCCGCGGCGGCGGCGACGCGCGACGGCGGCCGGACGTGGACGCGGGGCGGCCCGCCCCCGTTCAAAGCCGGCGTGTACGGCGCCGCGTGGGTGCCCGGGGCGCGCCGGCCCACGGTGGTCGCGGTCGGCCCCGGCGGCGCGTCGTATTCGCTCGACGACGGTGCGACCTGGATCGCGATCGACGGCAACGCCCACTGGTCGGTGGCGTTCGCCGCGTCGGGCGCCGGCTGGATGGTCGGCCCGCGCGGACGCATCACGAAGATCGGGGGTTTCTGAGTTGGCCGACGAGACGCTCACCCAGACCGGCGCCCGACTGGGCGCGGCGCTCGCCGGCCGCTACCGGATCGAGCGCGAGCTGGGGCAGGGCGGCATGGCGACGGTGTACCTCGCCCAGGACCTGCGGCACGACCGCAGGGTCGCGCTCAAGGTCCTGCGCGCCGAATTGGCCGCCGTGATCGGGGCCGAGCGGTTCCTGGCCGAGATCAAGACGACGGCCAACCTGCAGCACCCGCACATCCTGCCGCTGTTCGACTCGGGCACGGCCGACGCCTTCCTCTATTACGTCATGCCGTTCGTGGAGGGCGAATCGCTCCGCGACCGGCTGACGCGCGAGACGCAGCTGCCGGTGGACGAGGCCGTGCGGATCGCGACCGAGGTGGCGGGGGCGCTGGACTACGCGCACCGGCACGGCGTGGTGCACCGGGACATCAAGCCCGAGAACATCCTGCTGGCGGAGGGGCAGGCGCTGGTCGCCGACTTCGGCATCGCGCTGGCGGTGAGCCGGAGCGAGGGTGCGACCCGCATGACGGAGACCGGAATGTCGCTCGGGACGCCGCACTACATGAGTCCCGAGCAGGCGATGGGGGAGCGGGAGATTACGCCGAAGGCGGACGTGTACGCGCTGGGGTGCGTGCTGTACGAGATGCTGCTGGGGGAGCCGCCGTTCACGGGCCCGACCGCGCAGGCGGTGGTGGCGAAGGTGATGACGGAGAAGCCGGCGCCGATCGTGCCGCGGCGGGAGCGCGTCCCGGCCCACGTCGAGGACGCCGTCCTCACGGCCTTGGAGAAGCTGCCCGCCGACCGCTTCCCGACGGCCGCCGCGTTCGCCGAAGCGCTGCACCGGCCGGACGCCGCGACGCCGCGACGCGCGGACGCACCGACCCGCGCCGCCCCCGCCGCCTGGGTGCTCGGGGCCGGCGGCGCCGGCCTCGCGGCCGCCGGCTTCCTGCTCGCCGTGCTCGTCCTGCACCGGAGCGGCCCGCCGATCGCCCGTTTCGGCCGCGCCACCAAGGTCACGTACGACCGCGGCCTCGAGGTCTATCCGGCCCTCTCGCCCGACGGCCGCTCGGTCGCCTACGCCGCCGGCTCCTCGATCGCGCTCAAGATCTTCGTGCGGCAGGTCGCGGGCGGCCGCGCCATTCCGCTCACGGGCGACACGAGCGACGTCGAGTGGGAGCCGTACTGGTCGGCCGACGGCACGCGCATCCTGTTCCTGGCGCGCGGCGGCGTGTGGAGCGCGCCGTCGTCCGGGGGCGAGACGCAGCCCGAGATTCCGGCGCCGGCCGGCGGCTCGGTCACCTCGGCCGAGTGGTCGCCCGACGGCAAGTCCATCGCCTACATCGTCGGCGACACGCTGCTCCTGTGGGCCGGCCAGCGGCGCGAGCGGCAGATCGCGCTGCTGCACGATCCCGCGCTGTGCCGCTGGTCGCCGAACGGCGAGCTGATCGCCTGCGCCTCGGGCAACCGGTTCTACCTGACGCCCGGGATCGTGATGACGAACCTGTCGCCGAGCCGCATCGTGGTGGTCCGCGTGCGGGACGGCGCCGTCCACACCGTCACGGACAGCACCTCCCTCAACCAGAGCCCGGTGTGGTCGCGCGACGGCCGCTGGCTGTACGACGTGTCCGACCGCGACGGGCCGCGCGACGTGTTCGCCGTGCCGATCGGCTCCGACGGCCGGGCCGCCGGCCGCGCGGTCCGCCTCACCACCGGCCTCGGCGCGCAGACGATCTCGCTGTCGGCCGACGGCCGGCGGCTGGCCTACGCCGCGTTCACCGGGACCAGCAACATCTGGTCGCTGCCGCTGCCCGCGCATCCGCCCGCGCCGGCCGCCGGACTCCAGCAGCTCACCAGCGGGGACCAGGTCATCGAGGAGCCGTACGTCACGCGCGACGGCAAGTGGCTGACCTACCACTCCGATCTCACCGGCCGGGGCCAGCTGTACCGGATCGCCCTGCCGCACGGCGCGTCCGAGCGCATGACCTCCGACACCTTCGACGACTACGCGCCGTCGCTGTCGCCCGACGGGCGGGAGGTCGCCTTCCATTCGTGGCGGACGGGCTCGCGCGACATCTACGTGCTGCCGCTGGACGGCGGCCCGGTGCAGCAGGTCACCAACACGCCGCGCCAGGAGGCCGTCGCCCACTGGAGCCCCGACGGCCGGGCCCTCGTCTTCGGCGACCTCATCGCGCCCGGTGGCATCTGGATCGCGCGGCGGCGTGCGGACCGCTCGTGGGCCACGGCCATTCTCCGCCGGCCGACGGGCTACTGGCCCGACTTCTCGCCCGACGGGCGCTGGCTCGTGTTCACGCACGAGCTGAACGGGGGCGCGATCGGCATCCTGGCGGTGGATTCGGGGCCGGAGCGGATCCTCGTGGACCCGGAGCGGGCCGGAATCCTCGCCGAGGTGCCCCAGTACAGCGCCGACGGGACAACCGTCTACTTCAAGAGCCACGACGCCCGCGGCGTCGCGTCGATCTGGGAAGTCCCCGCGGCCGGCGGCACGCCCCGGCTCCTCGCCCGCCTCGACGACCCGGCGCACACCTCGTACCGCCCGGAGCTCGCGGTCGGCGCTGGCCGGATGTACTTCACGGTCGAGGACCGCCAGGCCGACGTGTACGTGATGGACGTGGAGCGGCGCTAGGCGGGGACCGCCCGCTACAACCCCCGGAGCGCCTCGGCCTCGGTGGCGAACACGGAGAGGATGGCCGAGAAGCCGGAGATGTCGAACACCTCCCGGACCGTCTCGTTCAGGCCGAACAGGCGCAGCGCGCCCCCCGCGCCGGTCAGCCGCTTGGCGGTGGCGAGCAGGACGCGAAGTCCGGCGCTGCTGATGTAGCCGAGCGCCGTGAAGTCGACGACCATCTTCTTCCCGCCGTTCGCGAGAATCCCGTCGAGCGCCTGCTGGGCCTGCGGCGAGGTGTTGCTGTCGAGATTTCCCGCCAGGGCGACGACCGTGACGTCGCGCTGCATGCGTGTCGTGATGTTCATGCATCCTCCTCGCTCGGACCCGCGGTCGTGCCGCCCGGCAGGCGCTTCTCCAGGGTGACGACGTTGCGGCCCTCGCGGCGGCGATAGCTGACGTCGTCCATCATCTGCCGGACCAGGTGAATGCCCAGCCCGCCGATCCGCCGTGCCTCCACCGGGAGCGCGGTGTCGGGGGCGGCCATGCCGAGCGGGTCGAACGGCTGACCGTCGTCGGTGAGGGTGACGCACAGCCGGTCCGAGCGCAGCTCGGCGTCCACGGACACCTCGCCTCCCGCCCGGCCCGCGAACCCGTACGCGACGGCGTTGTGCAGCAGCTCGTCGAGGACGACGCAGATGCTGCGCCGGATCGCGTCCGGCACGGCGTGCGCGTCCGCGAACCGGGCGAACGCGGCGGTGACCCCGCCGACCTCGCCGCGGTCGGCGCCGATCGTCATGCGGAAACGTGGCCGCATCCCGTCCTCCGGCGTGCTCCTCGGTGGCCCCGACGGCGCCGTAATATGGTCAGCCCGCGCCGCCCCGGCGCCCCGGGGGGGCACCCCGGGGCCGGGCCCCGGGATTTGCCCGGGGGCGTCCCCCGGTGCACGTTTGGCCCGGGAAACCTGGGTCGGCGCGGGACGGGGCCGCCGGCCGGGTGAACGCATCCAACCTTTGGCCATTCGAGTTGTAATTGAAAGAGGCGCTGGCGGCGGACGAGCAGGACCGGGCCCTCGTCAGGGGGTACCTGGGGGGTCAACGGGACGCCGCGGGCGGTCTCGTCGACCGGTACCAGAAGCGGCTGTTCAACGTCGCGCTGCGGATGCTCGGGAACGTGCAGGACGCCGAGGACGTGACGCAGACCGTGTTCCTCAACGCGTTCCTCAAGCTCCGGACGTACGACCCGAGGTACCGGTTCTTCAGCTGGGTCTACCGCATGGCGGTGAACGAGTCGCTGAACGAGCTCAAGCGCCGGCGGCGGACCGTGACGGTGGAGGACGCGCCGGACATCCCGGCGCCGGGGTCCGCACCCGATCGTGCGGCGGAGGTGGAGGACCGCGTCGGCCGGGCGCTGCTGAGCCTGAAGCCCGACGACCGGGCGGTGGTGGTGCTGAAGCACTTCGTGTCGTTCTCCTACGAGGAGATCGCCGACGTGCTGGAGATCCCCGTGAAGACCGTCAAGTCACGCCTGTTCACGGCCCGGGAGCGGCTGCGGCTGGCGTTGGACGAAGGAGCCCGGAAGTGATGCTGAGCCAGGAGCAGATCGAGCTCATCCATCAGGAGATCGACGGGGCGAACACTCCGGAAGAGAGTGCCGCGTTCCGGTCGCTGATGGAGCAGGATCCGGAGGCCCGGGCGCTGGCGGACGAGCTGCGCCGCGTCGCCGGGCTGTTCGCGCAGGTGAGCGGGCGCGAGCCGCCGCGCCACCTGAAGCAGGCGATCCTCGATGCGCTGCCGCAGCCGGCTCGCGTGTCGCCACCGGCCATCGTGCGATGGGCCGCCCGAGGGCTGAGACTCGTTACCGAGCGAATGGAGGAAGCGATCATGACCAGGAAGGCAGTGCTCATCGGGACCGCGGCGGCCGCGATCGTGATCGTCGTGGCGGGGATCGTCACGGGCTGGCCGCCCCTGAACGGCGGCGCCGGCACGATCGGCGGGGTCGAGCAGGCGGCGCGGTATCACGGCCGGGCGATGACCGAGGCCGACGTGTCGCTCAAGAATCCCGAGATCCAGGCCCTGTTCCAGAACGACCAGGTCCTGCAGCTCGTCCGGAGCGACGCGTTCCGGCAGGTCATGGACAACCAGGCCTTCCGCCAGCTCATCGCCAGCCAGGCGTACCAGCAGCTCGTCGCCAGCCAGGCGTACCAGCAGCTGATCGCCAGCCAGTCGTATCAGCAGCTGGTGCAGAGCCAGGCCTACCAGCAGCTGGCGGCCAGCCAGGCCTACCAGCAGCTGATCGCCAGCCAGGCGTTCCGGGACATGCAGGCCAACACGGCCTACCAGCAGGTCATGGCCAGCCAGGCCTACCAGCAGGTGGCGGCCAGCCAGGCCTACCAGCAGCTGATGGCCAGCCAGGCGTTCCAGACGCTGCAGGCCAACACGGCCTACCAGCAGGTGATGGCCAGCCAGGCCTACCAGCAGGTGATGGCCAGCCAGGCCTATCAGCAGATGATGGCCAGCCAGGCCTACCAGCAGGTGATGGCCAGCCAGTCCTACCAGCAGCTGATGGCCAGTCAGGCCTACCAGCAGCTGATGGCCAGCCAGGCGTACCAGCAGATCGTGGCCAGCCAGTCCTTCCAGCAGATCATGGCCAGCCAGGCCTTCCAGCAGCTGCAGTCGGCCCAGGCGTTCCAGAGCCTGGCGCAGAGCCAGGCGCTGTCCCAGGCGTTCATGCGCGAGGCGATGCGCACCCAGAACTAGCCGACGCTGCGGGGATCCCGGCCCGCCCTAACGGGCGCCGGGATCCCCGCGTAGTATCCTTCCCCTCTGACCATGCACAGACTCCGCATTCTCCTGGCCTTCCTGGCCGGCGCCGGCTTTTCTGCGCCGTCCGATCTCGCGGCGCAGTTCCAGACGCTCCAGACCCGCGACCTGCGGCTGGTGTGGACCTCGCCGCTGCAGGCCTACCTGGTGCCCCAGGTGGCCGGAGCGTTCGAGAACTCGCTGCAGTTCCATACCCGCCTGTGGGACTGGACGCCGGGCGGCACGATCGACGTGCTGATGCACGACCTCTGGCACTACGGGAACGCGGGCGCGAGCCCGCTGCCGGAGAACCACATCACCGTGGGGCTCGCGCCGTACGAGACGGAGTACGAATCGGCGCCCGCGCAGGAACGGATCATCTCCTCGCTCAACCACGAGATGGTCCACCTCGTGACCACCGACAAGGCCACCGCGTCGGACCGGTTCTTCCGGTCGGTGTTCTTCGGCAAGGTCGCGCCCAACGCCGACGCACCCCCGTCCATGCTCTACGGCTACCTGACCGTGCCGCGGTGGTATACGCCGCGGTGGTACCTGGAAGGGATCGCCGTCTATCTCGAGACCTGGATGAACGGGGGCGTGGGCCGCGTGATCGGCCCCTACGACGAGATGGTGTTCCGCACCCTCGTCAGGGACAGCGCCACCATCTTCGACGTCGTCGGACTCGAATCCGAGGGGACGACGGTCGACTTCCTGGTCGGGGCCAACTCCTACCTCTATGGCACGCGGTTCGTCAGCTATCTGGCCCTGCGCTACGGCAACGACAGCCTGCTGGCGTGGTTCAACCGGTCCGGGGGCAGCCGGGCCTACTTCTCGTCGCAGTTCCGGCACGTGTACGGCCGGCCGCTCGAGGACGAGTGGGCGCGCTGGATCGCGTGGGAGCACGGCTGGCAGGATTCCAACCTCGCGGCGATCCGGCGGCACCCGGTCACCACGGCCCGGCCGCTCTCGAACCGGGCGCTGGGGGCGGTCTCCCGGGCCTACTACGACTCGACGAGCCGGAACCTGTACCTGGCCCTTCGCTATCCCGGCCAGGTCGGGCACATCGCGGCGATCGACGTCGCGACCGGCAAGCTCACGAACATCCGGGAGGTGCTGGGCGCCGCAGGGCTCTACGTCACCTCGCTGGCGTTCGATCCGGCGTCCCGCACCCTCTTCTACACGACCAACAACGCCAACTGGCGGAATCTCGTCTCGCTGAACCTGAGCACCGGCCGCTCCGAGGTCCTGATCAGGGACGTGCGGGTCGGGGACCTCGTCTTCGACCCGGCGGACCGCTCGTTGTGGGGCGTGCGGCACGACAACGGGTTCTCGACCCTGGTCCGCATTCCGCCGCCCTGGCACGAGTGGCACCAGGTCCGCACGCTGCCGTACGGGCGTGACCTGTTCGACCTGGACGTCTCGCCGGACGGCTCGACCCTCGTCGGCTCGATGGCGGAGATCAGCGGAACCCAGCGGTTGGTGAAGATGGACGTCGCGGGCCTCGCGCGGGGCGACACGACCGTCCAGACCCTGTTCGAGTTCGGCAGCTGGGCGCCGCTGAACTTCGTCTTCGCCCCGGACGGGCGGTACCTCTTCGGCTCCTCCTACTACTCGGGCGTCTCCAACATCTACCGCTACGACCTCGCCACGAACGACATCTCGTCGCTGAGCAACGCGGAGACCGGCTTCTTCAGGCCGGTCCCCGTCTCCCGGGATTCGCTCGTCGTCTTCCAGTACACGCGCTGGGGATTCGTGCCCTCGCTGATCGCGAACCAGGTCGTGGACAGCGTGAGCGCGATTCACTTCCTGGGGAACGCGATCGCCGAGCAACGTCCCGACGTGCAGTCGTGGATGGTCCCGCCCGCCTCGCGGGCCGACCTCGACTCGGTCGCGCGGCAGCCCTACCGGTCGCTCGGCAACCTGAAGCTGGACAGCGCGTACCCGGTGGTCGAGGGCTACCAGGATGCGGCCGGCACCGACGCCGTGGCCGTCGGGATGCGCATGAACGTGTCCGACCGGATCGGCACGACCGCTCTCGACCTGACCGGGACGTATTCTCCGGCCCTGCGGCTGGCGTCCGCCGAGCGCCTGCACCTGCGGGCGAACTTCCATTCCTGGAACTGGCAGGTCTCGGCGGCGCTCAATCCGGCCGACTTCTACGACCTCGTCGGGCCCACGAAGGTCAGCCGCAAGGGGTACTCCCTGTCGCTGCAGTACCAGGGCACCCTGCTCTACGACGAGCCGAGGCGGCTGTCGGTCACGCTCGCGGCGGCCGGCTACGGCGGCCTCGCCATCCTGCCGGAGTACCAGGGCATCGCGGCTCCCTTCCACACGCTGCTGACGTTCTCGGGCGACCTCGCGTACACCTCCCTCCGGCGCTCCCTCGGCGCCGTCGACTACGAGCTGGGAACGACCTGGGATGCGAGCGTCAGCGCCAACCAGGTGAACGGGAAGCTGTATCCCCGCGTGAGCCTGGATGTAGCGAGGGGATTCCTGCTGCCGCTGGACCATTCGTCGCTGTGGCTCAGAGCCTCGGCGGGAACGGCGCTGGCCGGGGCCCGGAGCGACCCGTTCGCCGACTTCTTCTTCGGCGGTTTCGGCAACAACTGGGTGGATCACCGCGACATTCAGCAGTTCCGGAACACCGGGAGCTTCCCGGGCATCGCCATCAACACCGTCGGGGGCGCCAACTACGGCAGGGCCCAGGTGCAATGGGTGACGCCACCCCTGCGGTTCGGCCGCGCCGGGATCCCGAGCTTGTACCTGCAGTGGGCCGACCTGTCGCTGTTCGCGACGGGGCTCTCGATCAACGTGGACGCCCCGGCGGCCCGCAGCACGCTGGTGGGCGCGGGCGCCCAGCTCGACGTCCGCCTGATCACGCTGTCCCACCTCGAGTCCACGCTCTCGACCGGGTTCGCCGTGGCCCGCCAGCAGGGGGGCCCGACCAGCTCCGCGTTCATGTTCTCGTTCAAGATCATGTGACGGCCGTCCTCGCGGTCGCCGTCAGCGTCCTGCCGGTCTTCCTGTTCCTCGGGGCGCTGGTCCTGATCGACAGCTACAAGCTGGTCGCGCTGCGAGCGGTCCTGCTCTCGGTCGCCGCCGGCGTGGCCGCGGGCCTCGCAGCCTACGGGGCGAACGTCTGGCTGCGGCCGGCCCTGCACCTGGACTTCGGTGCGTACTCCCGGTACGTCGCGCCCGCCGTGGAGGAGTCGCTCAAGGCCGCGTTCGTCGTCTGGCTGCTGCGGCGGAACAAGGTGGGGTTCGTGGTGGATGCCGCGATCCACGGATTCGCCATCGGCACCGGCTTCGCGTTCCTCGAGAACCTCTACTACCTGCAGGTGAGCCCCGACGCGACGATCCTGACGTGGGTCGTCAGGGGATGCGGCACCGCGCTGATGCACGGCGGCGCCACCGCCATCCTGGCGATGGTGGCCAAGGCGCTCCACAACCGGGTCGACGCCTTCCGGCTGTCCCTCCTGCTGCCGGGACTCGCCGTGGCCGTGGTTCTGCACTCCTTGTACAACCACTTCCTGCTGCAGCCGCTCCTGGCCACGGCGCTGATCGTGCTGGTCTTCCCGGCCCTCAGCGTCGCGGTGTTCCAGCAGAGCGAGCGGGCGACGCGGGCGTGGCTGGGAACGGGGTTCGACACGGACCTGGAGCTGCTCGAGGTGGTCCGCTCGGGGCAGGTCTCGGGGACTCCGGTCGGCACGTACCTCCGGAGCCTGCGCAGCCGCTTCACGCCCGAGGTGATCGTGGACATGATGTGCCTCCTGCGCCTGCGCGCCGAGCTCGCGGTCCGCGCGAAGGGCGTGCTGATGATGCGCGAGGCCGGGTTCGACGCCGCGCCGGATCCGGCCCTGAAGGACCGGTTCCAGGAGCTGCGCTACCTGCAGAAGAGCATCGGGAAGACGGGACTGCTCGCCCTCGATCCGTTCCTCCGCACCGGCACGCGGGAGCTCTGGCAGCTGCACATGCTGAGCGAGACGTAGGGGTCGCCACCCCGCCGCATCGGCTGGCGCGCGTCACGGATGCTCTAGCCGCTCCTCCCGGCCGTTCGTATCTTCTCGCGGCCCCCATGGAAACTCCGCTCGAAGCTCGCGGCAGCGTCGCCGCCCTCCGATGACCACCCGGCTGTCCAGGTTCGTCGCTTCGCAGGCACCCGGCAGCTCGCTGGCGCGGGTGCTGGTCGTCGACGACACGGCGGCGGGTCGCGATGCGCTCAGCCGGCAGGTCGAAATGGAGGGGTATGTCGCGGACGCCGCCGCCCAGGGCGGCGAGGCCCTCGAGAAGCTCCGGGCCGAGCCGTTCGATCTGGTGCTGGTGAACGTGCGCAGCGCCGCCGTGGGCGGCCCGCAGCTCCTGGAGGCGGTGCGGAGCGACGCCGCGCTCGAGCATCTCGCCGTGATCGTGGTGTCGCCGGCCGACGACGTCGAGGTCGTCACGCAGTGCCTCGAGCTGGGCGCCGACGACTATCTCCCGATGGCGTCCCCGCCGGCCATTCTCCGGGCCCGTCTGAGCGCGGCGCTGGCCAAGAGGCGCGTGCGGGCCGCCGAGAGCCTGGCGCGCGAGATGGCCGTCGCCCGGAACATCCAGCGGGACTTCCTTCCCGAGTCGTTGCCGCTCGCGCGGGGGCTGCAGCTCGAGGCCGCGCTGCACCCGGCGCGGCAGGTCTCCGGCGACTTCTACGACGCCTTCGGGCTGGGGCCCTCCGGCACGATCGTCCTCGTCGTCGGCGACGTGTGCGACAAGGGCGTCGGCGCGGCGCTGTTCATGGCCCTGTTCCGCAGCCTCATTCGCGCCTCCGCCGATCCGGTCGAGGGCGGGGCGATCCAGATGATCGGCGGCCGCCGCACCCTCGTGCGCGAGTCGCTGGAGGCCGCGACGCCGGCCGACCTGCTGACCCGGGTGGCGGGCTTCACCAACAACTACATCGCCAAGCTGCACGGGCGCACCAACATGTTCGCCACGGTCTTCCTGGGGGCGCTCTCCCCGATGACCGGGCAGTTCGACTACGTCAACGCCGGCCACGAGCCCGCGCTCGTCGTCGCCCCCGACGGCGGCACCCGGGAGCTGCGGCCCACGGGCACCGCGCTCGGACTGCTGCCGGACGCGGAGTACACGGCGGGCCAGGCGAAGCTCGTGCGCGGCGAGTCCATTTTCGCCTTCACCGACGGGCTGGTGGAGGCGCCGAGCCCGGCCGGCGAGGCCTTCGGCAAGCAGCGCCTGCGGGACGCCCTGCGGGCGAACAACACGTCCGCCGCCAACCTGGTGCGGGGAGTCGTCGCCGCGCTCCGCGCGTTCACCGGACCGGCCGAGCCGCACGACGACCTGACGCTGCTCGCCGCGACGCGGACCATAGACTAGATCACACCCCAACACCCTCTGGCCAGGCTGACCGTCGGTCGCCCCTCTAGCCGCTCCCGCCGGGCGCCCCCTATCTTGCCCCAACCACGATGACCGAGCTCGAGCGTCTCACGACCGCCCTCGCGCAGTCCTACCGCCTCGAGCGCGAGCTGGGCAAGGGCGGGATGGCCACCGTGTATCTCGGCGAGGATCTGCGGCACCAGCGCCACGTGGCCGTGAAGGTGCTGCGCGCCGACCTCTCGGCCATCGTGGGCGCCGACCGGTTCCTGAACGAGATCCGCGTCACCGCCAACCTGCAGCACCCGCACATCCTGCCGCTGTACGACTCGGGCAGCGCCGACGGGCTCTTGTACTACGTGATGCCGTACGTGAAGGGCGAGTCGCTGCGGGACCGGCTCTCCCGCGAGAAGCAGCTGCCGATCGACGAGGCGGTGCGGATCACGCGGGAGGTCGCGAGCGCGCTCGAGTACGCGCACCGGCAGGGGGTGATCCACCGGGACATCAAGCCCGAGAACATCCTGCTGCAGGACGGCACGGCGCTGGTGACCGACTTCGGCATCGCGCTGGCGGTGAGCCAGGCGGGCGGCACGCGGCTCACGGAGACGGGCCTGTCGCTGGGCACGCCGTACTACATGAGCCCGGAGCAGGCGACCGGCGACCGGCAGATCGACGCCCGCAGCGACATCTACGCCCTGGGCGCGGTGCTGTACGAGATGCTGAGCGGCGACCCGCCGCACACCGGCTCGACGGCGCAGGCGGTGATCGCCGCCGTGGTGACGGAGGAGCCGCGCGACATCTCGACCCGCCGGCCGCGGCTCGCGCCGCACGTCGCGGAAGCGGTGCATCGCGCGCTCGAGAAGCTCCCGGCCGACCGGTTCGCGAGCGCGGCCGACTTCGCCAAGGCGCTCGAGGGGCAGCCGACGGCGACCGGCCGGTTCGCCTCGGCCCCGGCGTCGCGGCGCGGCGCCCGGCGCCCCTGGGCGCGGGCCGCGTTGCTCGCCTCCGGCATCCTGGTGGGCCTCGCGGCCGGGCGGGTGCTGCTCCGCGCGCCGGCGGGCCGCGAGGCCCGTACACGGCTCACCTTCACGGGCAACTCGACGTCGCCGGTGGTGACGCGTGACGGGCACTGGCTGGCCTACATCCGGGGGAGCTGCCGCGCCACCGGAAACGGCTGCGACGGCGACATCATCGTCCAGGAGCTGCCGCGCGGCGCGCCGGTCGTTCTCGTGCCCGGGGCGCGCGATGTGAGCATGGGCGGCTGGAGCTCCGATGGCGCCAACCTCCTCGTCGAGATGCGCTCCGCTGCCGGCGAGGCGGGCATGTTCGTGATCCCGCGGCAGGGCGGCGTGGCGCGCCGGGTCGCGGGGGATGCCGAGAACTTCGGCTTCGTGGACGACCGGACGGCCGGCTTCACCAGCCGGGGCGAGCGGGTCATCCACTTCGCGGACCTCGCGAGCGGCACCGTCCGGGACAGCGTGGTGCTCGGCGACGGCCGGTGGGCACTCAACAGCCTCGACTTCAGTCCGGTGACCGGGTTCATCTACTTCGCCGGCATCCACGGCAGCACCTTCCTGCAGGGTGTGGCCGACCACCACGGCAGGATCCTCGACTCGCTCGAGGCCCCCGGCGGCGGCGGCTGGGACGCGGACGGTCGCCACGTCGTGATGTTCGAGCTGGGCGCGCAGTCGGTGGGCCGGCTGGTTCGCCTCCCCGTCAGCTCCTCGGGCCACCTGGGGCGGCCGGTGGAGCTGATGAACGGGATCCGGCAGGACGGCATCACCGGCTTCGCGGCGACGCCGTCCGGATTCGTGTACGGCGATGCCGGCCGGACGGCCGACGTGTGGTTCTTCTCGGTTCAGGGGGCGGCGCGCCGCCTCACGCACGGCTCCACGTGGTACTACGGCCCCGCCCTCTCGCCCGACGGTCGGACGGTCGCCTACGTCAAGCAGGATGCGTGGGGTGCCAACGTCTACACCGTGCCGACCTCCGGCGGGCGGGAAACGGCGTACACCAGCGATTCCGGCACGCGGCAGGTCCTGCGCTGGCTGGCGGACGGCCGCGGCCTCTCCGACGTGCTGTTCTCGGCTGGAGCCCGCGGACGCCTCTCGCACGAGATCGTGGAGCCGGCGACGGGCCGGGTCCGCACGTTGACCCTCGAGCCCGGGCTCGTCATCGTGGGCT
The DNA here is from genome assembly GCA_035623755.1 of Gemmatimonadales bacterium. Lineage (GTDB taxonomy): Bacteria > Gemmatimonadota > Gemmatimonadetes > Gemmatimonadales > JACORV01 > Fen-1245. The sequence goes on along the minus strand of DASPSV010000219.1, from coordinate 18,442 downwards.
GGCGTCCGGATGGCACCGCGCTGGCCGGCCAGATCACCGCGAACGGCGCCGCCATCCTGGACTCGACCGGCCGCGTGCTGCGCCGCATCCCGTCCCCGGACTCCCTGGGCACCTCCACGGGCAACGCGCTCTCGCCCGATGGCCAGGTGATCGCGTTCGTCGGAACGCGCGCCGGTCTCGCGCGTGCGTACACGCTCGATCTCCGCACCGGAGCCGTCCGGCTCCTCGGCGACCTGAGCGCGACGGACTCGGTCCGCGTGCGCATCGAGCAATGGGCGCCCGACGGCTTCGTCTACTTCACCCGGGCGGTCGGCCTGGGGCCGCCGGAGCTGTGGCGGCTGCCGGCGCGCGGAGGCACGCTGCAGCGCTACGCGGCGATTCCGGTGGCGTGCGACGTGCCCTCGCTGAGCCTGGCGCCGGATGCGCGTTCCGGGGCGTGCATCGTCTACGACGACCGGCCGGACCTGTGGCTCATTGAAAGGCACTGAGCGAGGACGAACTGGGTGTGAGGGTGTAGGGTGTAGGGTGTAGCCGGCGCCCGCACCCTCGGACCCTACACCCCACACCCTACACCCTACACCCTGTTCTTCACACACCCTACACTCCATCGAGCCCCACATGCGTTGCCGCTTGATCGCCCTGTCGCTACTCGTGCTCCCCGTCGCCGGCCTGGCGCAGCAGAAGACCCGCATGACCTCGCTGCGCGACTGGATCACGGTGAGCCGCGCGCTCGCCGGCCGGCCCGGCCCCCAGAACGTGACCTGGATCGAGGGCGGGAGGCGCTTCTCGTACATCGCGCGCACCGACTCCGGCAGCGAGATCCGGGCGACCGACCCCGCGACCGGGGCGGACACGCTGCTGTTCCGGGCCCGGGGCCTGACGTTCCCGGGCACCAGCGAGCCGTTCGCCTACCAGTCGTTCCAGTTCGCCCGCGACAACCGGCACCTGGTGTTCCAGACGCATGTCCAGCCGATCTACCGTCGCTCGGGGACGGCGGACTACTACGTCTACGGGCTCTCCGACCACACGCTCCAGCTCGCCGCGAGCGGCGCGCGCACCGCGGAGCTGTCGCCCGACGGCGCGATGCTCGGCTACGAGCGCGGCGGCGACCTGTACGTCACCGACCTGGCGCGGCACCAGGAGACCCGCCTGACCAGCGACGCGACCGAGCTGGTCTACAACGGCCACTTCGACTGGATGTACGAGGAGGAGTTCGGCATCGCCCAGGGGTGGAACTGGTCGCCCGACAGCCGCTACGTCGCCTGGTGGCAGGTGGACGAGAGCGCCGAGCCGGTGATCCAGCTGTCCGACTACGCGGGCGCGCACCCCGCCTGGGAGAAGATCCGCATCCCGCAGCCGGGGGACTCGATCACCCGGGTGCGGATCGGCGTCGCGGCCGTGGCCTCGGGCCAGCGGGTGTGGCTCGACACCGGCGAGCGCGGCGAGTTCTACGTCCCGCGCATCTACTGGACGAGCCAGCCGGACACCCTGGCGGTCGTCACGCTGAACCGCCCGCAGAACCTGATGAAGCTGTTCTTCTTCGACGTGCGCACCGGCGGCCGGCGGCTGGTGTTCGCGGACAGCTCGCGGACCTGGATCGACGTGTACGACTTCTACGCCGGCATCCCTGACATGCTGTCGTTCCCGGAGGGCCTGAAGGAGTTCTTCTGGATCTCCGACCGCGACGGCTGGCAGCACGTGTACCGCTACGACTACGCCGGCCGGCTGGTGAACCAGGTGACCCGCGGGCCGTGGAGCGTGACCCGCATCGAGGGCATCGACCCGAAGGCGCGGACGATCTACTACAGCTCCACCCAGGTGTCACCGCTGCAGCGGCAGCTGTACGCGGTGAAGTTCGACGGCACGGGCCAGCGGCGCCTCACGACGGCCGAGGGGGCGCACGCCATCGACATGTCGCCGGACACCCGGTACTACGTCGACCGCTGGTCGAACCTGCGGCAGCCGCGGCAGATCGAGCTGTGGGCCACGGGCGGCCGGATGCTGCGCAAGCTGGAGGACAACGCGCGCGTGACCGAGTGGCTCGGGACCCACGCCTACGCGCCGACGGAGATCTTCAGCTTCACGACCAGCGACGGCCAGCGTCTCGACGGGTCCATCGTCAAGCCGCCGGACTTCGACTCCACGAAGCGCTACCCGGTGATCTTCTCCGTGTACGGCGGACCGGGCTCGCAGCAGGTCTACGACGTGTTCGGCACCAGCGGCCTCGACCAGTGGTACGCCCAGGAGGGCTTCCTGGTCGTCGGGCTGAACAACCGCGGCACCAACAACTACGGCAGCGCCTTCGAGAAGGTCGTCTACCGGCACCTCGGCCGGTGGGAGGCGCACGACTTCGCCGAGGCGGCGCGCTGGCTGTCGCGGCAGCCGTGGGTGGACAGCACCCGCATCGCCATCATGGGCACCAGCTACGGCGGCTACAGCACCCTGTACACGATGGTGATGTACCCGAAGCTCTTCGCCGTGGGGATCGCGAACTCGCCCGGCACCTCGTGGCGTCTGTACGACGCGATCTACACCGAGCGCTACATGGGCCTGCTGGAGGACAACGCGGCGGGCTACGACAGCAGCGCGGTGATGCCGTTCGCCGACAGCCTCGCGGCCCACCACCTGCTGCTGATCCACTCGATGATGGACGACAACGTCCATCCGCAGAACACGATGCAGCTCCTCACCGCGCTGACCAATGCGGGCGTGGACGCGAGCCTCCGGATCTACCCGCCCGGCCGGCACGGCGCGGCGTACAACCTCGAGAGCTTCATGCTGATCCAGCAGGTGGTGGACGAGTTTCTGACGCGGTATCTACACTAGGAAGGGGGGTGGAGGGTGTAGGGGGTAGGGTGTCGGCGCCACCCACCACCCCTACACCCTACACCCTCACACCCTACACCCGGTTCGTCTCATGGCCCGTCGGACGTTCGCCGATCGCAACGGAGAGCGGTGGGAAATCCTCCCCGGCCGCTCCGAGTGGGAATTCAGCCCGGTCGAGGGCAATCCGGGCCCCGGGCGGATCGGGGCGGCCCCCGGCTACGAGACCGACCCCTACGAGCTGAGCGTCGAGGAGCTGCAGCGGCTCCTCGACGCGGCCGCGCCGCGCCGCAAGCCGTCGCGCCCCTCGCCCTTCAAGGACTGAGGCACGGCCATGAAGATCTTCGTGCCGGGGCGCATCTGCCTGTTCGGCGAGCATTCGGACTGGGCGGGCGGCTACCGCCGCATCAACGCCGAGATCGAGAAGGGCTACACCCTGATCTGCGGCACCAACCAGGGGCTGCACGCCGAGGTCGAGCCGCACCCCACGGCCCTGGTGCTGAGCTCCACGATGCCGGACGGGACGGTCGTCGGGCCGCACGAGATCCCGCTCGAGCCCCGGGCCCTGCTCGAGGAGGCGCAGCGTGGCGGGTTCTTCAGCTACGCCGCCGGCGTGGCCTACCAGGTGACGACCCATTACCGGGTCCGTGGCCTGGTGCTCCGCAACACCCGGACGGACCTGCCGATCAAGAAGGGCCTCTCCTCGAGCGCGGCGATCAGCGTGCTGACGGCCCGCGCCTTCAACCGGGTTTACGACCTGCACCTCACGGTCCGCGGCGAGATGGAGCTGGCGTACCAGGGCGAGATCACCACGCCCTCGCGCTGCGGCCGGATGGACCAGGGCTGCGCGTTCGGCGACCGCGCGGTGCTGATGGAGTTCGACGGCGACCGGCTCGAGACGACCGAGGTGCGCCCGGCGCGGGAGCTGCACTTCGTGATTGTGGACCTGCACGCGAAGAAGGACACGCTGGCGATCCTCAAGCACCTCAACCGCTGCTATCCGTTCGCCGAGGACCCGCTGGAGCGCGGCGTGCAGGAGCTGCTCGGGCCGGCGAACAAGCGCGTGGTGCACGAGGCGGTCGCGGCCCTGACCGCCGGCGACGCGCGGCGGCTCGGCGCGCTCATGACGGAAGCCCAGGCCGCGTTCGACCGGGCGGCGGCGCCCGCGTGCCCCGACGAGCTGGCGGCGCCCGTCCTGCACCGGGTGCTCGCCCACGCGTCGCTCGCGCCGCACGTGTGGGGCGGCAAGGGCGTCGGGTCGCAGGGCGACGGGTCGGCGCAGTTCGTGGCCCGGAGCGCCGCCGACCAGCAGGCGGCGATCGCCGTCCTCGAGCGCGACTTCGACGTGTCGTGCCTGACGCTGACCCTCGGCACCGGGCCGAAGGTGCGCAAGGCGCTGGTGCCGGCCGCGGGCTTCGGCACCCGGCTGTTCCCCGCCAGCAAGGCGACCAAGAAGGAGCTGTTCCCGGTCGTGGACCGCGACGGGGTGGCGAAGCCGGCCATCCTGCTGATCGTCGAGGAGGCGCTCAACGCCGGCATCGAGGACGTCGTCATCGTGGTGCAGGAGGAGGACCTCGAGAGCTTCCAGTCGTTCTTCGGCACCCAGGTCTCGATCGAGAACTTCAACAAGCTGCCGCGACCCTACCAGGACTACGCGCGGCGACTGCTCGACATCGGCCGCCGGGTGACGTTCGTGACCCAGACCGCGCAGGAGGGCTTCGGCCACGCGGTGCATTGCGCGCGCGCGGCGATCGGCGACGAGCCGTTCCTGCTGATGCTCGGCGACCACCTCTACCACTCGGACGGGCCCGCGTCGTGCGCGCGCCAGCTGCTCGACGCGTACCAGCGCACCGGAACCAGCGTGGTGGGGCTGCGGCGCACGCCCGAGAGCCAGCTGGCCAACTTCGGCACCGCCACGGGCGTGTGGATCGATGGCGAGCGGCTGCTCAACGTCACGGAGTTCGCCGAGAAGCCCACCGCGGAGTACGCCCGCGGCAACCTGCGCGCGCCGGGCCTGCCGGACGGCGAGTACCTGACGTTCTTCGGCGAGTACGTCATCGGTCCGCAGATCTTCGACGTCCTCGAGGAGCACATCCGCAACAACGTCCGCGAGCGGGGCGAGTTCCAGCTCACGTCGGCGCTCGACCGGCTGCGCCAGGAGCACGGCTTCCACGGCCTGGTGATCGACGGCCGGCGGTTCGACATCGGGTTGCCGGACTCCTATCTCCAGACGCTGGCGGAGTACCGGGCGAGGTGAGGCAGGGGAGGCTTCCGGGCCGGGTGTAGGGTGTGAGGGTGTAGGGTGTAGCCGACCCCTCACACCCTACACCCTACCCCCTACACCCTGTCGGTTTCGCCCCCATCGCTTATCTTGTCGCCGAATCCCCATGCCAGACACCAGTCGCCTCGCCTCGGCCCTCGCCGACCGCTACGCCATCGAGCGCGAGATCGGCTCCGGCGGCATGGCGACCGTGTACCTCGCGCGCGACCTCAAGCACGGCCGCGAGGTGGCGCTCAAGGTGCTGCGCGCCGACCTCTCGGCCGTGCTCGGCGCCGAGCGGTTCCTCAAGGAAATCAGCATCACCGCCCGGCTCGACCACCCGCACATCCTCACCCTGATCGACTCGGGCGCCGCCGACGGGATCCTCTACTACGTGCTGCCGCTGGTGCGCGGGGAGTCGCTCCGCGCCAAGCTCGAGCGGGAGCAGCAGCTCGGCATCGACGAGGCCCTGAACATCATCCGCCAGGTGGCGAGCGCGCTCGACTACGCGCACAAGCAGGGCGTGGTGCACCGGGACATCAAGCCCGAGAACATCCTGCTGCACGAGGGCGAGGCCGTGGTGGCGGACTTCGGGATCGCCCTGGCGCTGCGCGAAGCGGGCGGGTCGCGGCTCACCGAGACCGGCCTCAGCCTGGGCACGCCGCAGTACATGAGCCCCGAGCAGGCCACGGGCGACCGGACGCTGGACGCCCGGAGCGACATCTACTCGCTCGGCGCGGTGCTGTACGAGATGCTGGCGGGCGAGCCGCCGGTCACGGGCCCGACGGTGCAGGCGGTGATCGCCAAGCTGCTGACGGAGCGGCCGACGCGCCTCAGGACGGTGCGGGACACGATCCCCGACCCGATCGACGCCGCGGTGGCGAAGGCGCTGGCCAAGGTGCCGGCCGACCGGTTCGCGAGCGCGGCCGAGTTCGCCGCGGCGCTGCGCACCCGGGGCTCGACCGCGGCGCCGCTGCCGTCGGCCCGCCAGCTGTCGCCCTCCGCGCTGCTGGCGATGGCCGGCGTCGTGGTGCTCGCGGTGCTCGGCGTGTGGATCGTGCGGACGAAGGTCGGCGCCAGCCGCGGCGCCGGGGTCGTGCTGAGCGGCCGCACCCAGCTGACGTACACCGGGAGCGTGCAGGCCCCGGCGCTCTCGCCCGACGGCAAGCAGCTGGCGTTCTTCTCCCGCACCTGCGCGGAGGGACGCTGCACGTACGGCGTGGACGTGCAGGATGTGGGCGGCACGGCGACACGTCGCGTCCTGGACGGCGCGACCGCGGCCTACGCGCTCACGTGGAGTCCTGACCGGCGGAATCTGCTTGCGATCGCCACCATCGGCGGCCGCTGGGGCAACTACCTGCTGTCGGTTCTGGGCGGCCAGCCACGCTACCTGACCTCCGGCGCGGCGGCGTTCTACGCGGGCGGCGACTCGCTGCTCGTCGGTCCGACGTTCGGACCCGACTCCGTGTTCTGGATCAAAGTGACCTCCCTCGAGGGAGCCGTTGCGGACAGCATCCGCGTCACCGGAGCGGGGATCGGGGTCGGGACCATTGTCGTCGTGCCCGGCGAGCGGTGGATCGCGACGATGATCGGCCGGGCGGCGTCTGGGCTCGGGCAGGTGATGGATCGGCAGGGACGCGTCGTCAGCCGAGTGCTCGTCAAGACCTGCGGATCCTGCTGGGGCGATGCGAGCCGCGACGCGCTGTGGGTGGCCAGGTCGGGCCAGGCCGGCGAGACCTCGATCCTCAGGATCGCCCTGGACCCCGGGAACGGGCACCTTGCCAGCCGCCAGGACACGATCATGACCGGCACCATCACGAGCTTCAGCGTGACGGCGGACGGCGCCACGCTGGCCTTCGACGAAGGCACTTACGGCTACGGCAGCTGGGCGGTGGACCTGGCGGATGCGTTCAAGGGCAGGCTCCCCGACTCGCGGCGGCTCGTGCAGGCCTCATCCCCGGTCGGCGTGTCAGTCTCCCGGGACGGCGCGCGCCTTCTCGTCAGCCGGGTGCTCCCCTCGGCGGCCGGCGCGCCGGAGCGACGCCTGTCCGTGATGCCGTTCGCAGGGGGCCGCGAGATACCGCTGCAGACGGCGGGCGAAGTGCTCACGGCATTCTGGAGAGACTCCGTCTCGGTACTCGTGGCGACCAGGTCGCGCGGGCAGCACGTCGCGGTGCTCGACGTCCGGACCGGAGCCGTGGAACGATCCTTCGAGGTGCCCGACACGACCCTGGTTGACCTCACGACCTTGCCGGACGGTTGGGCGTGGATCCCCGGGACCGACGATCGGATCATCATCGAGCGAGCCGGGAAGTCCATCGAGGTGAAGAAGCCCGCCTGGTTCGGCGTCTTGACCCAGATCATCGCCGATCCAACCGGCCGGTACATCGGCCTCTCCGGTTGGAACGCCGCGACGTTCGACACGGTCGGCATCGCTGTCGTCTCGTCCGACGGCGGCACGCCGGTGATCTGGGCGACGCACTTCGCGGAGAAGGGCAGCATGGACTTCCTCGACGACGGCGGCATTGCGTTCCAGGTCTACCCCTCCGAAGAGACCGCGTCGCTGTACCGTGTGACATCGCCCGGCAGACTCCAGCTGCTGGGCACCGTGCCGCGACCCGTCACCGCGATGGACTTCTCGACCGATCTCAAGCACGCCGTGATCACCACGCGCGACTACCACGGGGACGCGTGGATGAGCAGAGTGGAGAAGAGATGAGGCAGGGTGTGATGAGGCAGGGGGTAGGGTGTAGGGAGTGTTGCGCGACCCTACACCCGACACCCTCACACCCTACACCCGCTTGAGTCTGTCGTAGTAGATCTTCCTCAGCTTCGCCACCTTCGGCGCGATCACGGCCCGGCAGTACCCCTGGCCCGGGTTCCGGCGGAAGTAGTCCCGGTGGTACTCCTCGGCAGGGAAGAACCTGTCCAGCTCGACGACCTGCGTGACGATCGGCTGATCCCACACGTGCTCCGCCTCCAGCTCCCCGATCACCGCTTCGGCGGTCGCCTTCTGGGCGGCGGAGTGGGTGAAGATCGCGGAACGGTACTGCGTCCCCACGTCGGCACCCTGGCGGTTGAGCGTCGTGGGGTCGTGGATGGTGAAGAACACCTCGAGCAGCTCGCGGTAGGAGATCACCGAGGGGTCGAAGCTGATCTGCACCACCTCGGCGTGCCCGGTCGTGCCGGTGCACACCTGCTCGTAGCTCGGCGCCGGCACGCTGCCGCCGGCGTAGCCCGACTCGACCTGCTCCACGCCCTTCAGCTCCTGGTAGGCGGCCTCGAGGCACCAGAAGCAGCCGCCGGCGAGGGTGGCCTGCTCGAGAGTCGTCACGATGTGCGGGATCCTGTCTGGGCCGGCATGGGGATGCCCGGCAGTTGGGTGCAGGGTGTGAGGGTGTAGGGTGTAGGCGGAGCCCGCGGCGCACAACCCCACACCCTACACCCTAACCCCTACACCCTGCCGGTTGAAATCGGTACCCCGCTTCCGATATTGTACCCTGCTATGCCCGACGACCGGCTCATCGTTCGCGGCGCCCGCGAGCACAACCTCCGGAACATCGACGTCGCCATCCCGCGCGGGAGCCTCACGGTCATCACGGGGCTCAGCGGCTCGGGCAAGTCCTCGCTCGCCTTCGACACGATCTACGCCGAAGGGCAGCGGCGCTACGTGGAGTCGCTGTCCGCCTATGCCCGCCAGTTCCTCGGGCTGATGGAGAAGCCCGACGTGGACGTGATCGAGGGGCTCTCCCCCGCGATCGCGATCGAGCAGAAGAGCGCCGGCCAGAACCCGCGCTCGACGGTGGGCACCGTCACCGAGGTGTACGACTACCTGCGGCTGCTGTTCGCGCGGGTGGGCACGCCGCACTGCCCCAACGACGGTTCGCCCATCGCGCGACAGTCGGCGAGCCAGATCACCGATACCGTGCTCGCCTGGCCCGCCGGCACGAAGATCGAGGTCCTCGCGCCGCTGGTGCGCGGGCGCAAGGGCGAGTTCCGGGACCTGTTCGAGGAGGCGCGCCGCGCCGGCTTCGTGCGGGCCCGGGTGGACGGCGCCGTGGTCGAGCTGGAGGCGGCCCCCAAGCTCAACCGCCGCCAGAACCACGACATCGCGATCGTGGTGGACCGGCTCACGGTCCGCACCGAGGACCGCCAGCGGCTCGCCGACAGCGTCGAGACCGCGCTCAAGGCCGCCGACGGCGTGGTCGAGGTCGTGCGCCCCACGCGGGGCGGCGTGCCGGTGAGCACGACCTTCTCCGAGCGCTTCGCCTGCCCGGTGTGCGGCCTCTCGCTCCCGGAGCTGGAGCCGCGGCAGTTCTCCTTCAACTCGCCCTTCGGCGCCTGCCCCGATTGCTCGGGCCTCGGCACGCGGCGCGAGGTCAGCGAGCAGCTCGCGCTCGGCGGCGAGAGCATCTCGATCCTCGAGGGCGTGGTGCTGCCGTGGGGCGAGCCGAGCGGCTACCTGCGGAAGGTGATCCTGCCGACGCTGAGCAAGGAGCTGAAGTTCGACCTCAACACGCCCTGGAAGGACCTGCCGGCGGCGACGCGCCAGGCGCTGCTGTACGGCATCGAGGGGCGCAAGGTCAAGTTCCGCTACGAGAGCGAGAAGTTCCACGGCGAGTACGAGTCCGGCTGGGAGGGTATCCTCCGCAACGTCGAGCGCCGCTACCGCGACACCACCTCCGACGCGGTGCGCGAGCAGCTCGAGGCGTACATGATCGAGCGGCCGTGCTCGAGCTGCGGCGGCAAGCGCCTCAAGCGCGAGAGCCTCTCGGTCCTGGTGGACGGCCGGAGCATCGGGGACCTGGTCGAGATGTCGGTCGGCGCCGCGCTGGCCTTCGTGGAGGGGCTGCCCCTGCGGGAGGGCGGCCGGCCGGGGCTCGACGCGGAGGTCGCCGGCCCGATCCTCAAGGAGATCCGCGACCGGCTGCGCTTCCTCGTGAACGTGGGCCTCGAGTACCTCACCCTCGGGCGCTCGGCCGGCTCGCTGGCGGGCGGCGAGGCGCAGCGCATCCGGCTCGCGACCCAGATCGGCTCGCGGCTGGTGGGCGTGCTCTACATCCTCGACGAGCCCTCGATCGGCCTGCACGCCCGGGACAACACCCGGCTGCTGGCGACGCTCCGCGAGCTGCGCGACCTCGGCAACACGGTCCTGGTGGTGGAGCACGACGAGGAGACGATCCGCGCGGCCGACCACATCGTGGACCTCGGCCCGCGCGCCGGGCGCCACGGCGGCGAGGTCGTGGTGGAAGGGACGCTCGACGACGTGCTCGCCCACGCGACCTCGCTCACCGGCCGCTACCTCCGCCGCGAGCTCCGGATCCCGGTGCCCGCCGCGCGCCGCGCGCCCGAGGACGGCCGGGTGCTCCGCCTCCGCGGCGCCCGCGAGCACAACCTCAAGGACCTCACCGTCGACTTCCCGCTGGGCCTGTTCGTGGCGGTCACCGGCGTCTCGGGCTCGGGAAAGTCGAGCCTGGTGACCGACATCCTCTACCAGGCCCTGGCGCGCCACTTCTACGGCACCAAGGTCATCCCCGGCGCACACGACCGCATCGACGGGCTGGACCTGATCGACAAGGTCATCGACATCGACCAGAGCCCCATCGGCCGCACGCCGCGCTCCAACCCGGCGACCTACACCGGCCTGTTCGGGCCGATCCGCGAGATCTTCACCGAGCTGCCCGAGGCCAAGATGCGCGGCTACGGCCCGGGCCGGTTCTCCTTCAACGTGAAGGGCGGGCGGTGCGAGGCGTGCCAGGGCGACGGGCTGGTGAAGATCGAGATGCACTTCCTGCCCGACGTGTACGTCCCGTGCGACGTGTGCCGCGGCCGGCGCTACAACCGGGAGACGCTCGAAGTCCGCTTCAAGGGCCGGAACATCGCCGACGTGCTCGACCTCACCGTGGCCGAGGCGATGGAGTACTTCGCCAACCAGCCGCGGGTGAAGGCCAAGCTCGAGACCCTGAACGACGTGGGCCTCGGCTACATCCACCTCGGCCAGAGCGCGACCACGCTCTCGGGCGGCGAGGCGCAGCGCGTCAAGCTCGCCACCGAGCTCAGCAAGCGCGACACCGGCCGCACGCTGTACATCCTGGACGAGCCCACGACCGGCCTCCACTTCGAGGACGTGCGGCTGCTGCTCGAGGTGCTGCACCGGCTGGTGGAGAAGGGCAACACCGTCGTGGTGATCGAGCATAACCTCGACGTCGTGAAGACCGCCGACTGGGTCATCGACCTGGGGCCGGAGGGCGGCGACGCCGGCGGCCGGGTCGTGGCCGCGGGGACGCCGGAGCAGGTGGCGCGGCGGCCCGACTCCCACACCGGCCGCGCCCTCGCGCCGTTGCTGGCATCCCGCGCCAAGTCGGCCTAGATTGGCGGTTTAGCGAAACTTTCGGCCCCGCGCGCCCGTCGGGGCAGCGAGGGTCGCTCGCGGGGGGTGCCGTCTTCATCAATCCCGGGGAGTTCGCCGCCTACGTCTTCACGATCGTCGTCGGCATCTCCGCGCTGACGATCGTGGGCGCCGTCACGCGCAAGCTCCTCGGCGGCGGCCGGCGCGCCCGCCTGGGCAAGGACGGCGTGCGCACCGTGATCGGGATGCACATCGGCGACACCGATCCCGGCCGCGAGGCCGTCGGCCAGCTGACGGCCGACCTCGAGGCCCTGCGCGACGAGGTCGGGGGGCTGCGGCGCGAGATGGACGAGACGCTGAACCGGCTCGACTTCACCGAGCGGCTGCTCACGCAGGCCAGGGAGCGCGGGCTCCTCAACGCGCCGAAGGAGCGAGCGTGAGCGGCCCCGAGGCCCTGGTGGCGGTCGTCGTCTTCACCGGCATCGGCGCCGTGGTGGCGCCGCTCGCCCGGGCCGTCGCGAAGCGCATCGGGAACGGCGGGACGCCGCCCCGCGCGGTCGAGGCGCTGCGGGACGAAGTCGCCCAGCTGCGCGCCGAGGTGGACGACCTGCACGGCCGGCTCCGGGACGTGGACGAGATCCAGAACCGGCTGGACTTCACCGAGCGGCTGCTGGCGCAGGCACGCGAGCGCGGCCAGCTCGGCGCACCCCGGGAACGCTGACGGACCGTGGAGCACACCGTGGTGCCGATCGTGGTGTTCATCGTGCTGGGCCTGATCCCCATCTCGTTCAGCCCGGTCGGGCGGGCGCTCGCGCGCCGGATCGGCGGCGAGCCCCGCGCGGAGCGGGACGAGGCCGACATCCTGGCGCTGCAGGGCGACGTGGCGGACCTGCGGCAGGAGCTGGACGAGGTGCAGAACCGCCTCGACTTCGCCGAGCGGTTGCTGACGCAGGCCCGGGAGAAGGGACTCCTGGGCGCGCCGTCGGAGCGGTGAGTGGGCCCCATCGACGTGCTCGCGTTCACGGTCCTGATGCTGACCCTCGGCACCGTGGGCGTGGCGTTCAGCCCGCTCGGCCGCGCGCTGGCGGACCGGCTGCGCGGCAAGGCGCGGGACGCGGCGCTCGACGCGGGCGAGGTGGACGCGCTGCGCGACGAGCTGCACGGCATCCGCACCCAGCTCGACGAGCTGGCGGAGCGGCAGGACTTCACCGAGCGGCTGCTGGCGCAGGCCAAGGAGCGCGGCCTGCTCGCCCCGCCGAAGGAGCGCTGATGCAGCAGGGGATCCCGCCCCAGGTGTTCGTGGACCCGGCCCAGATCGTCGCGGTCCTGGGTGCGATCGTGGTCATGGGGTTCGTGGTCCTCGGCCCGATCGGGCGCGCCTTCGCCGAGCGGCTGCGCGGGAAGGCGGCGAGGGATCGCGCGCTCGACACGGGCGAGGTGGAGGCGCTGCGGGAGGACCTGCTCAGCCTGCGGCGCCACGTGGAGGAGCTGGCGGAGCGGCAGGACTTCACCGAGCGGCTGCTGGCGCAGGCCCGGGAGCAGGGCCGCCTGCAGGCGCCGAACGATCGGTAGGTGCGCGTGGACTGGGTGGGTCTGGTGGCGGTGGTGATGGTCTTCGGGACGGGGATGGTCGGCCTCGTCGCGTTCAGCCCCATCGGCCGCGCGATCGCGAACGCGATCCAGAGGAAGAGCGGGGCGGGCCTCCCGCCCGAGGTCCAGGACGCCCTGGCCGACCAGGCTGACCGGCTGGAGGCGCTGGCGCGCCAGGTGGGCGAGCTGGCGGAGCGGCAGGACTTCGCCGAGCGGATGCTGGCGCAGGCCCGGGAGAAGGGCCTGCCGGCCGGCGGAGGGACGCCGTGATGCAGGTGTCGCCGGGCGAGATGGTCCCGATCGTGATCCCGATCTTCGGGATGCTGACGGGCATCGCGATCACGGGCATGGTCGTCATGGGGCCGGTGGGCCGGGCGGTCGGCCGGGTGCTGCTGCGGATCTTCGGCGCCGACAAGGAGGCGTCCCTGCCGGCGGCCGACGTCGCCCAGCTGCGGGCCCTGATCGAGGACCAGGCCGACCGGCTCGAGGCGCAGCAGCGGCAGATCGGCGAGCTGGCCGAGCGCCAGGACTTCGCCGAGCGGATGCTGGCCCAGGCGCGGGAGAAGAAGGGCTTGCCGCAGGGCGGGAGCGCCTGACCGGCGCGGCCCGCCGCGTGCTCCCTGGCGCGGACGATGCGGCCGGGTGAAACATTGAGGGCGGCGGCGGATCGCCGCCCTGAGGGAGAGGCCATGATCAGCAAGGAAGACCTGGAGGGCTTCATCGCGCGGCTGGAGGGCGAAGGGGTCCACGCGCGCGAGGTCGAGCCCGGCCTGTGGGTGCTGAACGCGAACGGCGACGGCCCGGACGTGGTCGTCCACTACGCGCCGCCGGTGGTGGTGCTGCGCGTCAAGGTGATGGCGCTGCCCCGGAAGGCGAAGCCGACCGACCTGTACCGGCACCTGCTGGAGCTCAACGCCAAGGACCTGGTGCACGGCTCCTACGGGGTGGACGGCAACGACATCGTGCTCTCCGACACCCTGGAGCTCGAGAACCTGGACTTCAACGAGTTCCAGGCGAGCTTCGAGTCCATGACGCTGGCGCTGGCGTCGCACCTGGGCGCGCTGGCCCCCTATCGGGAAGCGTGAGGCGATATGGGAATCTTTGACCGTCTGTCCACGCTCGTCCGGTCGAACCTGAACGACCTCATCTCCTCCGCCGAGAACCCGGAGAAGATGTTGAACCAGCTGATCCTCGACATGCGGAGCCAGCTGGCGAAGGCCAAGCAGCAGGTGGCGGCGGCGATCGCGGACGAGAAGAAGCTCCAGGCCCAGGCGGAGCAGGAGAAGAAGCAGGCCGAGGACTGGGAGAAGCGCGCCATGCTGGCGGTGCAGGAGGGGCGCGACGACCTGGCGAAGCAGGCGCTGCTGCGGCACTCCGAGCACATGGAGGGCGCGGTCCAGCTCGACGAGACCTGGCGCCGGCACGCCGCGGAGACGGAGGCGTTGAAGAACTCGCTCCGCATGCTGAACGACAAGATCGAGGAAGCGAAGCGCAAGAAGAACATCCTCATCGCCAGGCAGCGGCGCGCGGAGGCGCAGAAGCGCATCCACGAGACGATGGGCTCGATCAGCGACAAGAGCGCGTTCGAGACCTTCGAGCGGATGGCCGAGCGCATCGAGCAGAACGAGCGCAAGGCGCTGGCGGCGGCCGAGCTGAGCGAGGAGCTGTCGGGCGACTCGCTCGCCAAGCAGTTCGAGCAGCTGGAGTACAAGGCCGACGCCGACACGCAGCTGCTGGCGCTCAAGCAGAAGATGGGCCTGCTCGGCGCCGGCAAGGGCGAGCAGCCCAAGCAGCTCGGCACGGGCAAGACCGCGGACGTGCACGACGCCGAAGTGGTCGAGGACGAGGACGAGGGCCCGCCGGCCAAGAAAGGCTGAGCCGTGAGCGACGCCGTCCCGGCGGCGCGCCGGGCGGCGCCGCTCCTGCTGGCGCTGCTGCTGGTCGCGGTCCTGCTGCTGCTCCTCCGGATCGCCGACCTGCTCCTGCTGCTGTTCATCGCCACCCTGCTCGCGGTGTACCTCTCCGCCGTCACGGCGTTCGCCGTGCGGTGGCTGCGCCTGCCGCGGCCGCTGGCGCTCGGCCTGGCCATCCTCGCCACGCTGGCGGCGCTGGCGGCGGTCGGGGCGCTGATCGCCCCGCCGGTGGTGCAGCAGACCCAGGACCTGATCGCCGCCGTGCCGCAGTACCTCACCGGCCTCGACGCCACCATCGCCGGCTGGGCGCGCCGCATCCCGATCCTGCGGCGCGCGGGGCTCTCCGCCGGCGAGACCGGGCTGGTCTCGAGCGCCCTCAAGGACGGCCTCGCCTTCGTGCGCCACGGCATCATCCCCACCGCCACGGCCACGGGCGTCGTGGTGATCGAGGGGATCGCGGTGCTGGTGATGGCGGTCTACTTCGCGGTGCAGCCCGCGCTGTACCAGGAGGGCCTGCTCGCGCTGGTGCCGCCGCGGCACCGCGCCTTCGCCCGCGCCGTCGTGAACGACCTGGCGGCCACGCTCCGCGCGTGGGTGGGCGCGCAGCTGATCGAGATGGTGGTCCTCGCGATCCTCACCGGCGTGGGGCTGTGGCTGCTCGACGTCCCGTACTGGCTCGCCTTCGCCATCTTCACCGGCGTCGTGGCGCTGATCCCGTTCTTCGGCACCCTGTTCTCCACCGTGCTGCCCGCCCTGCTGGTGCTGCCGGGCCGCGGGCTCCTGGTCGCGCTCGCCGTCGCCTCCGTGGGCGTCGTCGTCCACCTCGTCGAGGCGAACCTGGTCGGTCCGCTGGTGATGCACCGGCGGGTCGCGCTCCCGCCCGTGCTGACGATCCTCAGCGTGCTCGTCGCCGCCGAGCTGTCGGGGCTGCCGGGCATGCTGGTCGCCGTCCCCGCCGTCGCCTCCCTCGTCGTGCTCGTGCGCCACGTGCTCATCGACCGCGTGTACGGGACCTCGGCCGACGCGGCGGTGGTGCTGCCGCCCGCCGTGCTCGTCACCACGCGCGAGACGCCGGTGCCGGCCGCGGCCCGCTCGCCCGCCCGCTAGGCCGCGCCCGGTGGCGCACCCGCGGTTCCTGGTGATCGCCGAGGGCGCCTTCGGGCCGGAGACGTCCAAGACCGCGGTGTGCGCGATCCGCTACGTGCCCGAGCGGGTCGCGGCGGTCCTCGACAGCCGGGCGGCGGGCCGCACCGCGCAGGACGTGCTCGGCTTCGGCGGCGCGATCCCGGTGGTCGGCACCCTGGAGGCGGGGCTCGCCCTCGGGCCGACCGCCCTGCTGGTGGGCATCGCCCCGCGCGGCGGCCGGCTGCCGGACCCGTGGCGCGGCTGGATCGCCACCGCCATCGACCGCGGCCTCGACGTGTGGAGCGGCCTCCACACCCGGCTGGGCGACGACCCGGACCTGGCGGCGCGCGCCCACGCCCGCGGGGTGCGGCTGTTCGACCTCCGCAAGCCGCCCGACGACCTCCCGGTCTCCAACGGCTGGGCGCGCGAGGTGGACGCGCTGGTCGTCCTCACCGTCGGCACCGACTGCAACACCGGGAAGATGACCGCGCAGCTCGAGCTGCTGCGCGGGCTCGAGGCGCGCGGCGTCCGCGCGCGCTTCGTGCCCACCGGGCAGACCGGCATCCTCATCGCGGGGTGGGGGATCGCCGTGGACGCGGTGCCCGCCGACTTCATCGGCGGCGCCGCCGAGCGGATGGTGCTCGAGGCCGCCCGCGAGGCCGACGTGGTGCTGGTCGAGGGCCAGGGCAGCCTCATCCACCCCGGCTACGCCGGCGTCACGCTCGGCCTGCTGCACGGCTCGGCGCCCGCCGCGATGATCCTCTGCCACCAGGCCTCGCGGCGACTGGTGGGCGAGTACTACCCCTCCGCGTGGGTGCCCATCCCCCCGCTCGCCGACGTGGTGCGCGTGTACGAGCAGGCGGCCGGCTGGATCGCCCCCTCGCGCGTGATCGGCATCGCCCTCAACACCTACGATCTCGCCGAGCGCGAGGCGGCGGGCGCGGTCGAGCGCGCCGGCCGCGAGACCGGGCTCCCCGCCACCGACCCGGTGCGCTTCGGCGCGGCCCCGCTGCTGGACGCCATCGCGCGCGCGGCGGACGAGCGCCGGCGCGCGCGGGCCCGCCGGCCCGCGTAGGACGGCACCGCCTCCCGTCGCTTCCGGTACCGCAGCTCACACCCTCCGGCATTAGGTTCGCGCCGCCTCGACGAGCGAGGCGATGCGGCGCGGGCGCTCGCCCCTCCATCGTCCTTTGCCAAGGAGCGAGCCGATGAAGCGAAGCCTCTTCGTGCTGGTGTCGGCGCTGGCCCTGCTGGGCAGCCCGGCGCCGGCCCACGCCAAGAACGTCATCTGGTGCATGCTCGAGGCGGTGTCGGAGTGCGACTCGCGGTTCCCGCCCACCGACTACCGGAACGTCTCGATCCGGGGCTGGTGCTACATGATCACCACGGGGATCTGCGCGGCGAGCTGAGCGGAACGGACTGCTTGGACCGGAGAGCCGAGATGAGAGCCTGGGGACAGGCGTCACGCCGCATCCGCCGCCGGGGCCCGGCCGTCGCCGCCGCCCTGGCGGCGCTCGCCTGGGCGGCGTGCGCCCCGGACGACCTGCAGCCCCTCGCCACCGACGCGGCGCTCCGGCGGGTGGCGGTCGCCGTGCACCGGGACGCGTACGGGCGCGCCGTGGACCTGGCGCCGCTGCTCGCGGACCGCGCCGTGATCTACTTCTTCCGTTCCGACTGCCCGCACTGCGCCGCCGACGTGGCCGCGGCGCCGGCCGTCGCGTCGCGTCCCGGCGCGCCGGCCGTGGTGCTCGTCTCCCGCGAGGGCCCGTCGCGGCTGCGGGCGGCGCTCGGGCCCGCGCCCCGAGGGCGCCTGGTCGTGGTCTCCGACAGCGACGGCGCCGTCATGGGGACGGCGCTGCCGACGCGCTTCGTGCCGCGCGTCGTGGGGGCCGCGGGATTCCACGTCCGGCTGGACGTGACGGGCGACCGCGGGGCCGGGCTCGCCGCGGCGGTGGACCTGGTGAAGGGAGCCCCGCGGTGAGACCGGTCCTGGTCGAGGCCGCGTGCACGCTGCGGCGGCTGGCGCGCCGACGCACCGGCGCCGGCGCGCTCGGGCTGGGCGCGATGCTCCTGGCGTACGCCGGCGCGGTGCGGCCGGTCGCCACGGCGCAGGGCGCGCTCTCGGCCGCGTCCGCCGTCGGCGCGGCCGTGCTGCTGGTGATCTCGGCGGGCATCGTCGCCGACGACCGCGAGCGCGGGCGGCTCGCGCTGGCCGCCACCCATCCCTCGCCGCCGGCCGTCTGGGTCGTGGGCCGCTGGCTCGCCGCGGCCGGCGTCGCCTCGGCCGCGTTCGCCGTCGCCGCGGCGGCGCTGCTGGCCGTCGCCGGCGAAGCGCGGCCGGTCGGCGGCCTGGCGCTCGGGGCGGCGGCCTCCGTCCTGCAC
>DASPSV010000044.1:0-16651 GCA_035623755.1 Gemmatimonadales bacterium | reverse complement strand
GGCCGCCTTCGCGGCGGAGGCGGAGGCGGCGCTCGACGACCTGCCGCCGTCCGCCTCGCGCGACGCGCTGCGTGACGCGATCGTGTACGCCGTCGAGCGGCGGCGCTGAGCGGTGGCGCACGTCCCGCGGCGGCCGCTGTTCTACCTCGCCGTCCTCTCGACGGGGTTCGCGCTCGGCGGGTTCCTGTCGGCGCTGCTGGAGCGGGTGCTGCCCGCCGGGGCGCCGAAGGAAGTGCTGACGCTGGCCGTGACGCCGAAGCTCGGCCCGGTGACGGTGGACCTGCTGGTGTTCTGGTTCACCGTCGGCCCGCTCGGCCTGAGGATCTCGGTTCTCGCGGTGGTCGGGGTCGTCCTGGCGTACCTGCTGGCGCGATCCCTCTTCTAGGGAAGGAAGGCACCGATGTTCGAAGGCCTCAGTCTCACGCACATCCTGCTGTTCCTGGTGATCCTGCTGCTGCTCTTCGGAGCGAAGCGGTTGCCGGAGATCGGCGGTGCGCTGGGCAAGTCGATCGGCGAGTTCAAGAAGAGCATGCGCGACATCCAGACGGACATGAACCAGCCGCCCTCGCAGGTGCCGCCGCCGCCCGCGGCTCAGCCGCCGGCGTCGTCGCAGCCCTCGTTGCCGCCCACGGACAGGAGAAGCAACTGACGCGAGACGTGAGACGTGAGACGTTCAGGTGAGAGGTGAGAAGTGAAAAGGCGTGAGAGGTGAGCTCCCTCTCACGCCTTTGTCCTGCCTCTCACGGCCCTCTCACGTCTTCGCCTCTCACCTCTCACTTGAACGTCTCACCCCTCACCTCTCACCCCTCACGCTTCACCTATTGGGTCCCTGCCGTCGGCCTCAACACCGTCGCCCGGTTGTCCACCACCTTCGCCTGCCGCCGCAGCGACTGCAGGAACGACTCGACGCGCACCTGCCGCGCCGAGCGGATCACGTCCGCGCGCTGCGTGTCGCGCTGCCTCAGCCAGGTCGCCGAATCGGCGCGGACCCGGCGCGTCGGCTCGAGGAAGAAGAACGCCTGGGGGCTCGACAGCAGCGGGGAGCGCTCCCCCACGCGCAGCCGGAACGCCTCGCCCACCACCGTGCTCGCGGTCCCGAGGAGCTGGACGCTCGAGGTCCGGGCGATCGGGCCGATCGTCTGGATGGGCAGGCGCAGCGCCGTCGACACCTGGTCGAGCGTCTGGCCCGAGGCCAGCCGCCGCTCGGCGTCCCGGGCGATCGCCTCCGCCGCCTGCCGCTTCTTCTCCCGCAGCACCTGGCCCTGGATGATCGGCTGCACCTCGGCGAGCGGCGGGACCCCGGCCGGCCGCAGGCTGTCGAGCCGGAACACGTAGTACGCCCCGCTGATCTCGATCACCGGGCTCAGCTCGCCGACCTTGGTCTCGAACGCCCAGATGCCGACGTCGGGGATGCGGAACCGCCCCAGCACCACCGCGTCGCCCTGGTACAGCGGGCCGGCGTGCTGGATCTCGAGCGACATCTTCCGGGCGACGCTGTCCAGTGCGGCCGGATCGGTCTGTTCCGCCGCGAGGCGGTCCAGCGAGTCCGCCCGGGCCTCCAGCGTGTCGAGGCGCGCGCCGGTGCGCTCGATCGGGATCAGGATGTGACGCGCCGTGACGCTGTCCGCGGTGCGCTTCTCGACCTTGATCAGGTGGATGCCGAACGGCGTCACCACCGGCTCGCCCACCACGCCGATCGGCTGGCTGAACGCCGCCTTCTCGAACGCCGGCGCCATGATTCCGCGCCCGAAGGTGGGCAGCAGGCCGCCCTGCGTCGCGCTCCCCGAGTCGGCCGACTCCGCGGTCGCGGCGGCGGCGAAGTCGAGGCCGTGCAGCAGCGAGTCCCGCAGCGTCCGCACGCGGCTCATGGCGGCGGCGGAATCCACCGGCTGCGCCAGCTTGACGATGCCGATGTAGGACAGGTACGCGCGGGCCGGCCGCCTGAGGTCGGCCTGGTGGGCGTCGTAGAAGGCCTGCAGGTCCTGCGGCGTCACGTGCACCGAGGCGTCGGCGACCGCGATCTCCGGCCGCACCACCAGGGCGCGCACCGTCACCGAGTCGTGCGCGTCGCTGTACATGGTCCACAGCTTGGCGTCCGACGGGTAGATGTCGCTCGTCACGTCCTCCAGCAGCTTCAGCCGCGGCAGCTCCTGGCGGTAGCGCGCCTCGAGCGCGAGCAGGAACGTCGTCTGCTGGCCGCTGGACAGGAACCGGTCCCACTTCTGCGGGTCGAAGGTGCCGTTGGTCTGGAAGTCCTTGTCGGACACGATCTCCTGCGGCGGCATGCGGCGCGCGGCGGCGCGGATCTCGTCGTCCGTCACCACGATGCCGCGCTTGCGGAACTCGGCCTGCATCAGCCGGTCCTGGACCTCCTGGTCGAAGGCCGCGTCCTCGAGGGACTTCTGGTCCTCGCGGGTCAGCACCTGGCCCGGGTTGCGGGCGCGCTGCTCTTCGGACAGCGCCTGGTAGGCCCGGAGCCACTCCTGGTAGCTGATGGCCGTGCCGTTCACGGAGCCGAGGTTCTGGGTCGAGGGGCTCGGGTTGCGGCCCCCGGTGACGCCCATCCCCACGTCGAACACGAGCCACCCGACGAAGGCGACCGCCAGGACGAGCATGATGATCTTGGTCTTCTCGCGCATGGTGCGCAGCATGGCCTGTTGCTCCCTCCGCCCCCTCCCGGGGGCGGGCTAAATGTAGACGAGACAACGCGCAAAGCCAACGGGCCTCAAGTCGGTTCGCCGTTGACACTTGGCGCCCGAAAGCTGTATGTTCGCGGCCGAAGCGCCCCTGCCCCAGGAGCTTCATGGCCGCACCCAGCGAGATCGAGAAGCTCGAGCGCCGGTACGCGGAGAACCCGGACGGGCGGTTCTTCGCGCCCCTGGCGGACGCGTACCGCAAGGCGGGCAGGGTGGACGAGGCCCTGGACCTGGTGCGCGCCGGTCTCGCCAAGCATCCCGACTACCTCTCCGCCTACATCGTCCTCGGCCGCTGCCTGCTCGACAAGAACGACCACGCCGAGGCGGAGAAGACCTTCCGATCGGTCCTGGATCTCGACGCCGAGAACATCATCGCGCTGAAGAGCCTGGCCGAGATCACGGAGCGGACCGGCCGCCCGATGGAAGCCAGGATGTGGCTCCAGAAGCTGCTGGCCGTGGACTCGATGAACACCGAGGCCGAGGCGGACCTGCAGCGCCTCGGCGGGCCCATCGCGGAGCAGGTGACGCAGCCCATCGAGCCGGTGCGCTCCGAGGGCGGCGGCGTGTCGTTCGCCGACCTCGCGGCCGAGGTGGAGCCCGCGGCCGTGCTCGCGGCGTCGCTGCCGCCGGCGCCCGGCGCCGCGCTCGCAGCCGTGCAGCCACCCGCGGCGGAGCCGCCGCCCCCGCCGCCCCCGCCCGCCCCGCCGGCCCCGGAGGCCCCGGAGGCGGCGCTTCCCGCCGCGATCGAGGCGCATCAGGAGGCCCCGCCGGCGTCCGCGCCGGCCGAGGCGCCGCCTGCGCCAGCCGTGGCGGAGGCGCTGCCCCCGCCGGCCCCGCCGCCCCCGCCGCCGGTAGCGGCGGTCCCGCCGGAGCCCGCTCCCGCGGCGCCGATGGCGGCCGTGGAGCCTCCGCCGCCGCCCCTGCCGGTGGCCGAGGTGCCGGCCGCCCCGGTCGCCGAGGTCCTGCCCGCGCCGGCCCTCGAGGCTGCGCCTGCCGCAGGGCACGCCGAGGAGCCACCGCTCACGCTGCTCGAGCCGGCGCCGGAGGTCGGCGAGGTCGCGCCGGCCCCGGGCCTGGTGCCGGTCATCGACGAGAGCGCCGTGCCGCCCGCGGAAGCGGTGCCCGACCGGCATCCGCTGCCGCAGGAGCTGCAGGTCGGCGACAGCGGCCTCGACCTGATGCCGTTCGACGACTCGCTGGCCTGGGGCACGGGCGAGCGCTCCTCGCGCGCCATCCGCGCCGAGGACGTCGCCGGGTTCGAGCACGACGACGCCCTGACCTCGCCGGCCGCCGAGTTCCTGGCCGGGCTCGAGGGCGCGGGAGCGCCAGGGGAGCCGCTCCCGTCCGAGGAGATCCCGCCGAGCGGGCGCGTCGAGGGCGGCGAGTACACGATCGAGCACGAGGACCACCTGCAGCTGCTGGACTCCCCGTCGGCCGAGGAGCCGCCGGTCAACATCGAGCTGCCAGCGAACCTGTCGGGCGCGTACTCGATCGTCGACATGCCCGAGCCTGGGGCCCCGCCGCCGCCCGCCGCGGAGCCGCCGGCGCCACGGCCGTCGGCCGGCCTGCCGCTCATCATGCCGGAGGACGTGACGCCCGCCGAGGAGCTGAAGCGGCCGTCGTCGAAGCTGGTGCAGATGGTCTCGCCGCCGCCGACGGAAGAGCGGGGCGGCGTCGCCGAGGAGGCGATGGCCTCGGAGACGCTGGGCGACCTGTACCTGCAGCAGGGGTTCCGCACCGAGGCGGCGGCGGTCTACCGGAAGCTGCTGGCGCAACGGCCGGGCGACGCCGGCCTGCTGGCCAAGCTGAAGGCGATCGAGGCCCCACCGAGCCTCAGCGCGGATTCGCAGGGGGCGGAGTCGGTCGGGACCTGGCTCAAGCGGGTGGCGGCGTCCCGGCTGCGCTCGCCGTCGGCACCGGCCCCGGAGCCGGGACCGTCCGCCGGTCCCTCGCCGCTCGAAGCCGCGTTCGCGGCGGGAGCGCCGGAGCCCACGGGGGAGCCGGCGCACCCGGCGCACGAGGCCTTCTCGCTCGACCAGATCTTCGGCGGCGGCGAGGGGCAGGCCGCGCCCGCCGCCGGCGCGGCGCCCGCGCCCGCGCCGCCCGCGCAGGTCGGCGGCACGTCGTTCGACGAGTTCTTCGGGGCCCCGCCGGACAAGACGAGCGTGCGTCCCGCGACCAAGGCCCCCGACGAGCCGGCCCACAGTGAGGAAGAAGACCTCACCGCCTTCAACGCCTGGCTGCAGGGACTCAAGCGCTAGTGCGGATCTCGGTGGTCAACGGGCCGAACCTCAATCTGCTCGGGGTTCGGGAGCCGGGACGCTACGGCACCGCGACGCTGCCCGAGATCGAGGCCGCGGTGCGCGCGCGCGCCGCGGCGCTCGGCGTCGAGATCGCCTGGAGCCAGTCCAACCACGAAGGGGAGCTCGTGGAGACGATCCAGGCGCTGCGCGGTCGAGCCGACGGGGCGCTGATCAACGCGGCGGCGTTCACGCACACCTCGCTGGCCATCCGCGACGCCGTCCTCGCCGCGGCGGTGCCGTTCGTCGAGGTCCACCTGACGAACATCTGGGGCCGGGAGGAGGAGCGCCGGAAATCGCTGCTGGCGGACCTGGCGGTCGGGATCGTGGCCGGGTTCGGGGCGCAATCGTACCTGCTGGGTCTGGAGGGCGTCGTCGCGCTGCTCAAGACTCCGAAGAGGGCGGGGGACTGAGCACCGACCGCGCCCATGCCTGACCGGCGCCCCGAGCGCCTCAGTGCGCTCCTCACTCGCATCGCGGACGAGGGCCTGGACGCGCTGGTCGTCTCGCACCCCGCCAACATCCGCTACCTGTCGGGCTTCTCGGGCAGTGCGGGCCTCCTGCTGGCGTGCCGGCAGGGCGTCCTGTTCGTCACCGACTTCCGCTACGAAGCGCAGTCGCGCGAGGAGATCGGCGACCTGGCGCGGATCGTGATCGACGCCTCGGGCAGCTGGGAGCGCCTGCTCAAGCTGCTGGGCGACTACCCGCTGGTGCGGTCCGTCGGCTACGAGGCGCACGTCGTGACGGTGCGCGAGGCGGAGCGGCTCGCGGGCGAAGGCGCCGCGGCCTGGCGGTTCCAGCCCGTGACCGACCTGGTGGAGAAGCTGCGCGTGGCCAAGTCGCCCGAGGAGGTCGCGGCGATCCGGGCGGCCGGCGCCGTGGCGACGGCGGCGCTCGCGGAGGCGACGGCGGCGGTGCGCGTCGGCCAGACCGAGCTGGAGATCGCGGGCCTGCTCGAGGCAGCGCTCCGCCGGCACGGGAGCGAGGACTATCCGTTTCCGACCATCGTGGCGTCGGGGCCGCGCACGGCGCTGCCGCACGCGGGTCCCTCGCCCAGGCGCGTCGAGGCGGGGGACTTCCTGCTGCTCGACTTCGGCGCCGTCGTGGACGGCTACACCTCGGACGTGACCCGGACCTTCGTGGTGGGCGCCGCGCCGACGGAGCGCCAGGCCGAGGTCTTCGACGTGGTGCGGCGGGCGCAGGAGTCGGCGCTGTGCGGCCTCAGGTCCGGGCTCTCCGGGCGGCAGGGGGACGCGCTGGCGCGCGACGTGATCGACGCGGCCGGCCACGGCCCGGCGTTCGGCCACTCGCTGGGCCACGGCCTGGGGCTCGAAGTGCATGAGGCGCCGAGGCTTGCGCGGACCGCCGAGCAGACGCTCCCCGAGTCCGCGGTGGTCACGGTCGAGCCGGGCGTCTATTATTCGGATTGGGGCGGGGTCCGGATCGAGGACGACGTGGTCCTCGGCGCCGGCGGGGCCAGCCTGCTCACCCAGTTTCCACGAGATCTCCTGGTGCTTGGATGACCGACCTCGCGCTGCTGAAAGAGCTGCTGGCGCTCCTCGACGCGTCGAGCGCCACCACGATCGAAATCCGCCGGGGCTTCACGACCTACCGGGTGAGCCGGGAGGGCGCCCACGGGGCGCCGGTCTACTATCCGGCGCCGAACCCGGGCGCGGCCGCGGCGCTTCCGGCGGCGGCGCCCGCGTCCGCGGCGCCGGGGGCGCCACCCACGGCGGGCGGCACGCGGCTGCTCGAGGTGAAGTCGCCGATGGTCGGCACCTTCTACCGCGCTCCCGAGCCGGGCGCGGAGCCGTACGTCAAGGTCGGCAACCGGGTCACCGCCGGCCAGACGTTGTGCATCATCGAGGCGATGAAGATCATGAACGAGCTGGAGTCCGAGGTGACGGGGGCGGTGCGGGAGATCCTCGTCGAGGACGCGCAGCCCGTCGAGTTCGGTCAGGTACTCTTCCGGGTGGAACCCAGTGTCTGAGCCACGCATGTCCCAGCCCACGCCCGCGCCGACCGGCGCCGCGTCTCCGGGGCCCGGGGCGGCGCCCGGCAAGTCCGGCGCCCCGGCGTACTTCCCCATCTCCATCCGCTACATGGTCGAGCAGATGGGCTCCGACCTGCTGCTCAAGGTGGGCCGGCCGCCGACGATCCGGGTGGCGGGCGAGCTGCTGCCGATGCCCGACCAGGTCCCCCTGACGCCGCAGGACCTGAAGCTGCTGGCCGAGCACCTGATGCAGCCGCGGCAGCTCAAGGAGTTCATGGAGACCAAGGAGGCGGACTTCGCCATCGGCGTGCCCGGGGTGGGCCGGTTCCGCGTGAACATCTACTGGCAGCGCGGCACGCTGGCCTTCGCGTTCCGGGTGATCCCCTACGAGGTGAAGACGGTCGAGGAGCTGCGGCTGCCGAAGATCCTCGAGACCCTGGCGCTGAAGCCGCGCGGCCTGGTGCTGGTGACCGGCGTGACGGGCAGCGGCAAGTCCACGGCGCTGGCGGCGATGGTCAACCACATCAACCAGAACCGCCACGTCAACATCATCACCATCGAAGACCCGATCGAGTTCCTCCACCGCGACATCAACTCCATGGTCAGCCAGCGCGAGATCGGGGCCGACACCCTGTCGTTCCACAACGCCCTGCGCCACGTGCTGCGGCAGAATCCCGACGTGATCATGGTGGGCGAGATCCGCGACATGGAGACGCTGGACACCGCCATCAAGGCGGCGGACACGGGCCACCTGGTCTTCTCCACGCTCCACACCACCGACGCCACCCAGACCATCAACCGCGTGATCTCCTTCTACCCGCCGCACCAGCACGAGGAGGTGCGCCACCTGATCTCGACGGCCCTGCAGGCGGTGGTCTCGCTGCGCCTGGTGCCGACGACGGACGGCGTGACCCGGGTGCCGGCGTGCGAGGTGCTGATCAACACGGCGGCGGTGCGCGAGAACATCCGCGACATGAAGGCGCAGCTGGCGATCCCGGACCTGATCAAGGAGGGCGCGGTCCAGTACGGGATGCAGTCGTTCGACCAGAGCCTGATGCAGTGGTACACGGGCGGCACGATCTCGCTGGAGAACGCGCTCTTCTACTGCTCCAACCCGACGGAATTCCAGCTGCAGGTCCAGGGCATCGCCGCGGCCAGCGACCGCACCTTCGAGGGCTTCGAGGAGAAGGGGGGCCGGAAGACGCCCCGGGGGACGCCGCCGCGGGAGGCCGCGGCGGAGGAGCCGCCGCCGCCGCGCGGCGCGGCCAACGTTCCGGGGCTGAGCCGAGACCCGCTGCAGCGCTGATGTTCAAGAAGGTCCTGATCGCCAACCGCGGCGAGATCGCCCTCCGCATCATCCGGGCGTGCCGCGAACTGGGCGTCGCCACCGTCGCCGTCTACAGCGAGGCGGACCGCGAGTCGCTGCACGTGCGCTTCGCCGACGACGACGTGTGCATCGGGCCGGCGCCGGCGCGCGACAGCTACCTCAAGATCCCGCAGATCATCGCCGCCGCCGAGATCACCGGCGCCGACGCGATCCACCCCGGCTACGGGTTCCTCGCCGAGAACGCGGAGTTCGCCGAGATCGTGGCGGCGTCGAACATCGCCTTCATCGGCCCGACGCCCGACCAGATCCGCGCCATGGGCGACAAGGCCGAGGCGCGGCGGCTGGCGCAGGCCGCGGGGGTGCCGATCATCCCCGGCACGCCCGGGCCGGTGGGCGACGTGGACGAGGCGATGGCCGCGGCGCGCGAGATCGGCTTCCCGGTCATCATCAAGGCCGCCGCCGGCGGGGGCGGCAAGGGGATGCGGGTCGCGCCCGACGAGGACGACTTCGGCCGCCACTTCCAGCTCGCGCGCAGCGAGGCGCTGGCCGCGTTCGGCAACGACGCGGTCTACCTCGAGAAGTACCTGGAGCGGCCGCGGCACGTGGAGATCCAGGTGTTCGGCGACACCCACGGGCGGGTGGTGCACCTGAGCGAGCGCGACTGCTCGGTGCAGCGGCGCCACCAGAAGCTCATCGAGGAGGCGCCCTCGCCGGCCTTGACCCCGGAGCTGCGCGAGCGCATGGGCGCCGCCGCGGTGCACCTGGCCGAGGGGATCGACTACGTCGGCGCCGGCACGATGGAGTTCCTGCTCAACCGCGACGGCAGCTTCTACTTCATGGAGATGAACACCCGGATCCAGGTGGAGCACCCGGTGACCGAGATGACCACCGGCTGGGACCTGGTGAAGGAGCAGATCAAGGTCGCCGCGGGCGAGCCGCTGTCGGTGCCGGAGAGCGGGCTGTTCCTGCGCGGCCACGCGATCGAGTGCCGCGTCAACGCGGAGGACCCGGCGCGGAACTTCCAGCCGTGCCCGGGCGTCGTGACCACCTTCCACCCGCCGGGCGGTCCGGGGGTGCGGGTGGACACGCACATCTACGCGGGCTACACGGTGCCGCCGTTCTACGACTCGCTGCTGGCCAAGGTCGTCGTCCACGGGAACGACCGGGCCGAGGCGCTGGCCCGCATGCACCAGGCGCTGGACGGGTTCATCATCGAGGGCGTGACGACCACCATCCCGTTCCTGGGCCGGGTCATCCTGCACCCCGCCTTCCAGGCCGGCGACGTGGACACGAAGTTTCTGGAGCGGGAATCGCAGCTGCTCGGGAGTCCGGAGTCGTGAAGATCGACGTGATCTACGCCCCGAGCGCCGTCGCGCCGGCCGACCTGGCCGGCCGGACGGTGGTCGTGATCGACGTGCTCCGCGCCACCACCACGATCGCGGTCGCCCTCGCCAACGGCGCCAGGGCGGTGCTGCCGGCGCCGTCCACCGAGGAGGCGATGAAGATCGCGCAGAACCTCGAGCGCGACGGCGTGATCCTGGCGGGCGAGCGCAAGTCGGTCCGGATCCCCGGCTTCGCCCTTGGCAACTCCCCGGCGGAGTTCGGGCCGGAGGCGATCGCTGGCAAGACCATCGTCATGACCACGACCAACGGGACCCAGGCGCTGATCACCGCGCAGGGCGCCCGCGAGGTGCTGACGGCCGCCGCGGTGAACTTCACCGCCGTGGCCGAGCGGGCCCGCGCGTCGCTCGCCGAGCACGGCGACCTCGTGCTGCTGTGCGCCGGCGGCGACAAGCAGTTCGCCCTGGAGGACGCCTTCGCGGCCGGGCGGCTGACCAAGGCGGTGCTGCCCGAGGGCGGGCTCCGGCACGTGGCGCTGAACGACGGCGCCGTGGCCGCGCTGGAGCTGGCCCGCCACTACGGCGAGCGCTGGATGCGCGCGCTCCGGGCCAGCGCCCACGGCCGCGAGCTGGTGGAGCTCGGGTTCCGCGCGGACCTCGAGGCCTGCGCGGCGCAGGACGCGTACCCCGTGCTCCCCGTCTATGCCGACCGGAGGATCACGGCCAATCGACCCCCGAACGAAGGATGATCTCTGGGCCATCGGGGCCCTGCTCGCGGGCCTGTTCCTGGCGCTCGCGGCGGCCCCCTCGGTCCAGCTGACCGGCCGCGCGGGCGTCGCCCTCGGCGGGGTGCTCCGCGCGTGGCTGGGCGTCGGGGCCGCGGCCGTGCCGCTGGTGCCGCTCGCCTGGGCCGCCGTGCTGTTCGGCCACGGGGAGCGCGGGCTGGGCCGCCGGCTCACGCTGCTCCTGGCCGGTCTCGCGATCACCGTGCCGTACGCGGTCGGCGTGGGCTTCCAGGCCGCGAGCCCCGCCGCGCGCGCCGCGCTCGCCGCGGGCGCGCCGCCCGCGTATCCCGCCGCGGTCGGGTACGTCGGCCAGTTCCTCGCCTTCGAGCTGAGCGTGATCGGGCCGGTGGGCGAGGCGCTGCTCGCGCTCGGCGTGTTCAGCGTCCTCACCGTCATCACCGTGGGCTGGAATCCGCTCGGCGTCCTGCGGAAGCGCGAGGCCGCCGCCGCTGAGGCCCGGGCCGCGGGCGCGCCCGCCGCGCCGGAGCCGGAGAGCGCGCCCCTCGTGGCCGAGGACATCTTCGCCGTCGGCGAGGACGTGGCGGCGGAAGGGGCCGGCGAGGCCCCGCTCCCCGCCAAGCGCGGCCGGAAGGCCCGCGGCGCCGCACGCGCGGCCCATGCCGCGCCCGCGCCGTCGGCCGACGAGCTGCCGCCGATCGACCTCCTCAACCCGCCGACGCCGCAGGCCGCCTCGTTCGAGACCGAGCTGGACCGGCTGCAGGCCGTGCTGCTCGACACGCTGAAGCAGTTCAAGGTGGAGGGCACGATCGCGGGCCGGACCACCGGGCCCGTCGTGACGCAGTTCGAGGTCGTGCCGGCGGCGGGCGTGAAGGTGGGCCGCATCGCCGCGCTGGCCGACGACCTCGCGCTCACGATGCGGGCGCAGTCGATCCGGATCGTGGCGCCGATCCCGGGGAAGGGGGCGGTCGGGGTCGAGGTGCCGAACCCGACGCCGCGCCTGGTGGGCTTCCGCGAGCTGCTGGAGACGCCCGAGTGGTCCCGGGCGCCGCAGCGCCTGCTGCTGCCGGTCGCGCTGGGCCGCGACCTCGAGGGCCGGTCGATCATCGCCGACCTCGCCAAGATGCCGCACCTGCTGATCGCGGGCGCGACGGGCTCCGGCAAGTCGGTCTGCATCAACACCATCATCACCAGCCTGGTGTACCGCTACACGCCGGCCGAGCTCCGGATGCTGATGATCGATCCGAAGATGGTCGAGCTGTCGATGTACAACGCGCTGCCGCACCTCCGGCACCGCGTGGTGACCGACAACAAGGACGCGGCGCACGTCTTCAAGTGGGCCGTGTGGGAGATGCAGGACCGCTACGAGCTGCTGCACGCCAACTCGGCGCGCAACCTCGGCGACTTCAACCGCAAGCTGGCCGAGGGCCAGCCGCTGGTGAAGCCGAACGGCGAGGCGTGGGAGGACGGCCCGCTCCCGTACGTGATCCTGTTCGTGGACGAGCTGGCGGACCTGATCATGACCGTGCAGGCCGAGGTGGAGACGCCGCTCGCGCTGCTGGCGCAGAAGGCGCGCGCGATCGGGATCCACCTGGTGCTGGCGACCCAGCGGCCGAGCGTGAACGTCATCACCGGCCTCATCAAGGCGAACTTCCCGTGCCGGATCGCGTTCCGCGTCGCGTCGAAGGTGGACAGCCGGACGATCCTCGACCAGAACGGCGCCGAGGCGCTGCTCGGCAACGGCGACATGCTGTTCATGCCGCCGGGCAAGAGCGACCTGCTGCGGCTGCAGGGCGCGTACGTGGGCACGGAGGAGACTGAGCGGCTGATGCACTGGTTCGACGCCAAGCGCGAGGAGCGCATCGAGGCCGCCGCGGAGGCCGCCGCGAGCGAGGGCGCGGAGGCGGCGGCCGGCGAGTCCGACATCCTCGAGGTGGTGCGCGCGAGGATCGCGGAGGAGGAGGGGGAGGGCGAGCCGGCGGCGATCGGCGCGGCGGACGACCGTGACCCGCTGTTCCGGCAGGCGGCCGAGTGCTGCGTGCAGAACCAGCTCGGCTCGACCTCGCTGCTGCAGCGGCGGCTCAAGATCGGCTACGGGCGCGCCGCGCGGATCATCGACCAGCTGCACGACGCGGGCATCCTCGGCCCGCCCGACGGGTCGAAGGCGCGGGAAGTGCTGGTCGGGCTCGAGGAGCTGGACCAGATCTGATTCCGCAGACGGAAGTCCGCCGAAATCCGGCCGTGCGCTGCGATGCTTCGGTGCTCCCTCGTGTCGACGGGGGCGTAGGTTGGCCGCATGTTCAAGTCGGACCCATCGGCCTGGAAGGATCCCCGCCACCGCTCGGGCGCGGCGGCCGAGGCGCTCGCGGCCGACGCCCTGCGCCTGCAGGGCTACCAGGTGCTCGAGCAGCGGTTCCGGTACGGGCACTCGGACGTGGACCTGGTGGCGCGGCGGGGCGCCGTCGTCGTGTTCGTCGAGGTCAAGTCGCGGGCCGGCGAGCGCTTCGGCGCCGCCTCGGAGGCCGTCACCGCCCGCAAGCAGGCCAACCTCGTCCGGGCGGCGTCGGTCTGGCTCACGCGCCACGGCCGGCCCTGGAACAGCATCCGCTTCGACGTCATCACGGTGACCCGCGGCAAGCTGGAGTGGCTGCAGGACGCCTTTCGGCCCGGGTGGCGGTAGGGGCGCTTGGCGGGGACGTCTGTTCGGTGTATATTCGGGTGCCTGGCGGGAGGGGTTTGGGGGCCGGCAGCCTGGCATCCGGCAGCGGACTCGGCTGGGTGTAAAGGGTGTGAGGGTGTAGGGTGTAGGGGCTGACCGGGGCCGGTTCCGTATGCTGACGACTGACCACTCGTCACCGCTCGCAACTTGGCGTCTCGCAACTGCTCTGAACTCTGTCCACCGAGGTTCTGATGGCTGCCGAGTCGGTACAGGATGATCGCCGGAAGGCTCTGAATCTGGCCATCGCCCAGATCGAGAAGACCTGCGGCAAGGGCTCGATCATGCGCATGGGCTCGGAGCGGGCGCGGGTGAAGGTGGACGCCATCCCCACGGGCGCCATCAACCTCGACGCGGCCATCGGCGTGGGCGGCATCCCGCGGGGCCGCGTGACCGAGATCTTCGGCCCCGAGTCGTCGGGCAAGACGACGCTGGCGCTGCACGTGGCGTCGAACGCGCAGCGCGCGGGCGGCGTGGCGGCCTACGTGGACGCCGAGCACGCGCTCGACGTGGACTACGCCCGGAAGCTGGGCGTGGACGTGGACAACCTGCTCATCTCGCAGCCGGACACGGGCGAGCAGGCGCTGGAGATCACCGACATCCTGGTGCGCTCGGGCGCGGTGGACGTGATCGTGGTGGATTCGGTCGCCGCGCTGGTGCCGAAGGCGGAGATCGAGGGCGAGATGGGCGACGCCCACGTGGGCCTGCAGGCGCGGCTCATGAGCCAGGCGCTGCGCAAGCTCGCCGGCGGCATCAACCGCTCCCGCACGTCGGTCATCTTCATCAACCAGCTGCGGGAGAAGGTCGGGATCCTGTTCGGCAACCCCGAGACCACCAGCGGCGGCCGGGCGCTGAAGTTCTACGCCTCGGTGCGGCTCGACATGCGGCGCATCGGCCAGGTGAAGGAGCGCGACGCGGTGATCGGCAACCGCACCCGGGTGAAGGTGGTGAAGAACAAGGTCGCGCCGCCGTTCCGGCAGGCGGAGTTCGACATCATGTTCGACGAGGGCATCAGCCACGCCGCGCTGCTCGTGGACCTCGCCGCCGAGCTGGGCGTGATCGAGAAGTCGGGCGCGTGGTACGCCTACGCCGGCCAGCGGATCGGCCAGGGCCGCGAGAACACCAAGATGTTCCTGAAGGACAACCCGCCGATGATGGGCGAGATCGAGGGGAAGGTGAAGGACGCGCTGGGGATGAAGGTGGCGACCCCGGTGGAGGAGGAAGGCGTCGCGGAGGAGTAGTGCCCGCCGTCACGGCGCTCGAGCCCGACCCGCGGGGCAGCGGGGGCGTCGTCGTCTTCCTCGACGGCGCGTCGTACGCTCTGGTGGCGGCGGCCGACGTGCCCGCCCTGGGCCTCGCGGTCGGCGCGGCGCTCGCGGCGCCCGAGGTGCAGCGCCTGGAGCAGCGCTCGGAGTCGTTCGCCGCGCGCGCGGCCGCCCTGCGCATCCTGGCCTTCCGCGCCCTGCCCTCGACCGAGATCCAGCGCCGCCTGGTGCGCAAGGGCTACGCGAAGGCCGCGGCGGACGAGGCGGTCGGCGCGCTGGTCGCGTCCGGCCTCATCAGCGACGTGGAGTTCGCGCGCCACTTCGCCCGCACCCGGGCGCGGCGGTTCCGCTACGGGCCGGGGCGGCTCGCCCGCGATCTGCGCCGGCTGGGCATCGCGCCCGCGGAGGCCGAGCGCGCGGTGCGCGGCGCGCTCGCGGACGAAGGGGTGGACCCGCTCGAGCTGCTGCGGGAGGCGGCCGCCCGCAAGCTCGCGACGCTCGAGGATCTCGACCTCGCCTCGCGGCGGCGGCGGCTCAAGACCTACCTGCTGCGCCGCGGCTTCGCGGCCGCCGACGTGATCGAGGTGGTGAAGGCCGCGCTCGCGGCCTCGTGAGGTGGTGAAGGCGCCGCGCGGCGGGTAACTTTCCCCGGCTCATGGACGCCGCGACCATCCGACGCCGTTTCCTCGACTATTTCGTGCAGCGGGACCACCGGGAGGTGGCCTCGTCCTCGCTCGTGCCCGCCGACGATCCGACGCTGCTGTTCACCAACGCCGGGATGGTGCAGTTCAAGCGCGTCTTCCTCGGCCTGGAGCGGCGGGACTACCGGCGCGCCACCACGTCGCAGAAGTGCGTGCGCGCGGGGGGCAAGCACAACGACCTCGAGCAGGTGGGCCACACCGACCGGCACCACACCTTCTTCGAGATGCTGGGCAACTTCTCCTTCGGCGACTACTTCAAGCGGGACGCGATCGCCTTCGCGTGGGAGTTCGTCACCTCGCGCGAGTGGCTCGGCATCCGCCCCGACCGCATCCGCATCAGCGTCCACCACCAGGACGACGACGCGCGCCGCCTGTGGCGCGAGGTCGCCGGGCTCCCGGACGCGCGCATCTACGGCCTCGGCGACGCGGACAACTTCTGGCAGATGGCGGAGACCGGCCCCTGCGGCCCGTGCTCCGAGATCTACGTGGACCTCGGCCACGACGGCGAGCACGTGTCCGACCACGTCCACTCGCTCGACCAGTTCGTCGAGCTGGCGGAGGCGGGGCGGTTCCTCGAGATCTGGAACCTGGTGTTCATGCAGTTCGACCGGCAGGCGTCGGGCGAGCTGGTGCCGCTGCCCGCGCCGTCGGTGGACACGGGGGCCGGGCTCGAGCGCATCGCGGCGGTGCTGCAGAACGTCGGCTCCAACTTCCACACCGACCTGTTCGCGCCGCTGATCGCGCGCGCCGAGGCCGTGGTGGGCCGGCCGTACGACCGCGGCGAGGCGGGCGCGCCGTTCCGCGTGCTCGCCGACCACGCGCGGGCCGTCGCGTTCCTGCTGGCGGACGGCGTGTATCCCTCCAACGAGGGGCGCGGCTACGTGCTGCGGCGCATCCTCCGGCGCGCGGTGCGCCACGCCTACCTGCTCGGCCGCCGCGAGCCGACGCTGGTGGCGCTGGTGGACGAGGTGGTGCGGGTGACGGGCGGGCACTACCCGGAGCTGGTGAAGCAGGCGACGCACCTGGCCGGCGTCACCCGCGCCGAGGAGGAGCGGTTCTTCGAGACGATCGAGGGCGGACTCGAGCGGATGCGGGCGCTGACGTCGGTGCCGGCCGCGGAAGCGTTCAAGCTCTACGACACGTACGGCTTCCCGATCGACCTCACCCAGATCGTCGCGGCCGAGCGCGGGCTCGCCGTGGACGTCGCCGGCTTCGAGAAGCTGCTCGACCAGCAGCGCGAGCGGTCGCGCAAGGCGCGCACTGCGGCCGGCCGGGGAGCGGCCGCCGGTGGCCGGGCGCGCGAGCCGGTCGAGGGCCCCCACGGGGCCGGGGAAGGCGGGGTCCCCGCGCAGCAGGGGATGGCCCCCCGGCCCCGTGGGGGCCCGAGATCGGCTCGCGCGGACTCCGGCGCCGGCGAATGGACGCCGGTCGCGAAGCGCGCTCGCCAGAAGTGGGTCGGTTACGACACGACGCGCGCCGAGACCGACATCCTCGCGTTTCAGCGGACGGACGGCGGCGTGGGGCTGATCCTCCACGAGAATCCGTTCTACGCCGAGAGCGGCGGCCAGGT
>DASPSV010000028.1:0-2479 GCA_035623755.1 Gemmatimonadales bacterium | reverse complement strand
CGTCCGACGCCGATCGAGGAGACCTCGGCCGGGGGCGTGGTGTTCCGGCGCCGCAACGGCGACCGCCCCGCGTTCCTCCTGATCCGGGACTCGTACCGCAACTGGGGGCTGCCCAAGGGCCACCTCGAGGCCGGCGAGGCGGCCGCCGAGGCCGCGCTGCGCGAGGTGGCCGAGGAGACCGGGCTCTCGGACCTGGTGCTGCACGGGCCGATCCAGGAGATCGACTGGTTCTTCCGGTTCCGCCGCCGCTTGATCCACAAGACGTGCGTGTTCTTCCTGATGGAGAGCGCCGCGGGCGAGGCGTGCCCGCAGCGGGACGAGGGGATCACCGCCTGCCGCTGGCTGCCCTTCGACGCCGCCGTCAAGGCGGTCTCCTACGCCAATGCGCGGGAAGTCTTGAACCGAGCCGGAGAGCTGGTCGCCGCCCGCTGGGAAGCGTGAGCCGGGTCGGCGCATCCTCGTGAGCCAGCCCGCGATCATCACCTTGCTCAAGGGCCCCGCGGCCCGCACGGCCTTCCGGCGCGCGATGCCGCGGGGCCGCACGCGCGTGGCGTCCTGCCGCTCAGCGGCCGCGGTCGAGCGCCTGCTCGCGGCGACCCTGGTGGATGCGATCGTCGTCGATGCGCGGGTGCCGGGGGCGCTCGCCGTGCTCGCCGCCTGCCGGGTGGCCTACCCGGGCGTCCCCCGCTTCGCCTACTCGGCGTTCCGGCCGGACGAGGCGGACCTCCTGGTCTCGTGCATCCGCGGCGCGGCCGCCCGTCCCATCTTCGAGGGCGTGGAGGACGCGGTGCTGGCCGACCTGATCCTCCCCGGCACGGCGAGCGCCGTGCGCCTGGCCACGCTGGCCGGGGCGCCGCGGCTGCTGCGCCTCCTCGACCCGCTGCAGGAGCAGGCGTGGCGGGTGGTGATGCGGCGCGTGGGCGGCCGGCTCCGCACCTCCGACATCGCCGCCGAGCTCGGCGTCTCGCGCGAGCACCTGTCGCGCCAGTTCGGCGCGGGCGGCGCCCCGAACCTCAAGCGGGTCATCGACCTCGCGCGGGCGGCCACCGCCGCCGACCTGCTGGCCAACCCCGGCTATTCGGTCCGCGCGGTCGCGCGCATCCTGGGCTTCGCCTCGGCGAGCCACCTCTCGGGGGCGGCCCGGCGGGTCGCGGGCGTGACCGCGCGCGGCCTCAGCGCGCTCGGACCGGCCGGCGTGCTCGGCTCGTTCCTGCGCGGCCGGACCCGGAGCCGGAGCTGGGGGACGGGCCGGTGAGCCGTCCGTTGCCGGGTCCCGCTTCTCGCGGGTAGTTTTCAGGACTATAGTCGAAGCGATTCCACCCTTCACACAGCGTCTCATGGCCAACGAATCGGTGCTCCGCCCCGGCGAACTGAAGGACGTCCTCCTCAAGGAGATCGAGGCCGCCGACCTCGCCGCCGCCGGTCTCGAGGAGGTCGGCACGGTCCTCGAGGTGAAGGACGGCGTGGCTCGCGTCTACGGCCTCACCGCGGCCATGGCCGGCGAGATGCTCGAGTTCCGGGCGTCCGCCACCGACGAGACCATCAGCGGTCTCTCGCTCAACCTCGAGGAAGACAACATCGGGGCCGTGATCCTGGGGAACTACCTCGATCTCCGCGAGGGGGACGAGGTCCGCCGCACGGGCCGCGTGTTCGAGGTGCCGGTCGGGGACGGCATGGTGGGCCGGGTGGTGGATCCGCTCGGCCGGCCGCTCGACGGCCGCGGCCCGATCGCCGCGCAGGGCGCGCGCCACGTCGAGATGGTGGCGCCGGGCATCGTGGTGCGCCAGCCGGTGAAGGAGCCGCTCCAGACGGGGATCAAGGCCGTGGACTCGATGATCCCCATCGGCCGGGGCCAGCGGGAGCTGATCATCGGGGACCGCGGCACCGGCAAGACGGCCATCGCCATCGACACGATCATCAACCAGAAGGGCGGCGACGTGATCTGCGTGTACGTCGCCGTCGGCCAGAAGAAGTCCACCGTCGCGTCGGTGGTGGAGCGGCTGCGCCACCAGGGCGCGATGGACTACACGATCGTCGTCGTGGCGTCGGCCTCGGATCCCGCGCCGCTGCAGTTCATCGCGCCGTACGCGGGGTGCGCGATGGCGGAGCACTTCATGTACGCCCAGGGCCGTCACACGCTGTGCGTGTACGACGACCTGTCGAAGCACGCGGCGGCCTACCGCCAGATCTCCCTGGTGCTGCGCCGGCCGCCGGGCCGCGAGGCGTACCCGGGCGACGTGTTCTACCTCCACTCGCGACTGCTGGAGCGCGCGGCGAAGATCGTCGAGGACCCGGCCATCGCGAAGCTCGACCCGCGGATCGGCAAGCCGGGCGGCTCGCTCACCGCGCTGCCGATCATCGAGACGCTCGCGGGCGACGTGTCGGCCTACATCCCGACCAACGTCATCTCGATCACCGACGGGCAGATCTTCCTCGAGACGGACCTGTTCTACTCCAACGTGCGCCCCGCCATCAACGT
>DASPSV010000024.1:0-6913 GCA_035623755.1 Gemmatimonadales bacterium | reverse complement strand
GCCACCGAGATGTTGAAGTTCGTGACCTCGCTGGTGTCGTCCTTGCACGCGATGAAGTCGAGGATGTCGGGGTGGTCGACCCGCAGGATCCCCATGTTCGCGCCGCGCCGCGTCCCGCCCTGCTTCACCACGTCGGTCGAGGCGTCGTACAGCTTCATGAACGAGACCGGCCCCGACGCGACGCCCATCGTGGACCGCACCACGTCGTTCTTCGGCCGCAACCGCGAGAAGGCGAAGCCGGTGCCGCCGCCGGACTGGTGCACCAGCGCCATCGCCCGCAGCGTGTCGTAGATGCCGCTCGCCCCGTTGCTGAGGGCGTCGTCCACCGGCAGCACGAAGCACGCCGACAGCTGGCCCAGCGGCCGGCCCGCGTTCATCAGGGTCGGGCTGTTGGGCATCCACTTCCGCTCCGCCATGACGCGGAAGAACGCCTCGGCCACCGCCTCGACCGCTCCGTCCGAGGCGCCGTACGTCCGGTCGGGCGCCGCGATGGTCCGCGCCACGCGCCGGAACAGCTCGTCCGGCGACTCCGCCGGGTGGCCGGCTTCGTTCTTGACCAGGTAGCGACGCTCCAGCACCGTGAGCGCGTTGGCGCTCAACTGCAGCTCGCTGTGTCCGTCCGTCTTGCCAGCAACCATGCTCGAAACTCCGACAGCGACCCGAAGTCCAGGACTGTGGCCCGGCGGTTTGACTGGTGCGGTCAGTGAGTTAACCGTTGCCGCGGGAAAGAGTTGCGGGGGAGCAATCTAGACGCGAGTCCGGTTCTCGCCAACACCCCGCGAGAACCCGCGTCCCAGGCCGCTTCCCCGCTATTCACATCACAAAGCTGGCGAAAGGACCCCGGCGGTCAGCGCTCCGGCCGGGCGAAGCGCCGCTCGGCGTGCGCCCGCGCCAGGTGCACGTAGTGCTCGACCGTGAGGCGGATGCGGGCGCGGAGCTCGTCGTCCACCGGGCGCCGGACCTTCGCGGGCACGCCCATCACGAGCGAGCCGGCCGGGATCCGCATGCCCTCCGGGACCACGGCCCCCGCCCCGATCACCGACCCGGTGCCCACGTGCACGCCGTTGAGGAGGATGCTGCCCATGCCGATCAGGCAGTCGTCCTCGATCGTGCAGCCGTGGAGGATGCAGCGGTGGCCGACGCCCACGCCGGCGCCGATCGTGCACGGCACGCCCTCGTCCACGTGCACCATCGTCAGGTCCTGGATGTTGCTGCGCGCGCCCACCGTGATGGGCGCCATGTCGCCGCGCAGCACGCACTGGTACCAGACGCTCGCCTCGGGGCCGAGGCGCACGTCGCCCAGGACGTCGGCGCCCGGGGCGACGAAGGCGGTCGGGTGGACTACTGGTGAACGGGGCGGATGACCAGCTGGGTCCATGCGCCCACGTTCTGCCCGCCCTTCTTGGCGGGCGTGAAGCGGAAGTCCTGGACCTGGGCGACGGCCGCAAGCTGGAACGCGCGGCACGGCGAGCCCCGGGCCGCCGCCACCGCCTGGAGGACGTCGCCCGTCGGCGAGACGTGGACGTTCAGCGTGAGCGCGGGCAGCGCGCCGGCGCCGCAGCTCGCCGGCACCCCGACCATGGGCTGGGCGAGCGGCGCGGGCCGCGTGTCCCAGCAGGCGTGGTTCGGGTTGGCGATGCTCACGAGGCCGGCCTCGCAGTCGGGAGCCCCGGCGGCGGTGACCGCCCGCTGCGCGGCCGCCGGCGGCGCCTTGCGCTCCGGGGTCTCGTGCTTGGCGGCGCGCTCGCGCCGCGAGGGCGGGCGCGGCGCCGCGGCGGTCTGCGCCGGGGGCGGCGCGGCCGGCTGGCCCGACGCGGCGGGCGTGCCCGCCGGCGGCGTCGCCGCCGTCTGCGTCCCGGCGGGCGGCGCCGCGGCCGTGGTGGCCGCGGACTCGGGTCTCGCGGCCTTCGCGGTGTCGGTGCCCGGCGCCGGGCGGGGCGTCGCGGCGTGCGTCGTGTCCGCGTTGGCCACCGGCGGCGACGGCGTCTTCTGGCTCCGCAGCATCCACAGGCCGCCGGCGCCGGCGCCGACGAGCACCAGGACGATCGCCGTCACCAGCGGCGCGCGGCTCTTCCGGGTGGGCGTCGGGCGCGGCGGGCGCGGCTTGGGCTTGGCGGCCTTGGCCGCTTCCGCGCTGGTCGCCACCGCCGAGGTCGGCGGCCGCGTCATCGAGCCGGAGGCGCGCGGCAGCGGCGTCGTGGCCTGCGACGCCATCGTCGGCACGCCGCTCACCGGCCGGAGCGACTCGGTGGGCCGCGTCGCGACGTCGGCCGACATCGCCGAGGCGACGCCGCCCGAGCCCTCGAGGGTCGCCACCATCTCCTCGGCGGTCTGGAAGCGGTCGGCGGGCTTCTTGGCCATCATCCGCTGCACGATGACGAACAGGTCGCGCTGCTCCGCGGTCTCCAGCGGCGGCGTGGGCAGCTCCTCCATGATGTGCTTGTAGCCGATGGAGAAGCTGTCCTCGCCGTCGAAGGGCACGTGGCCGGTGAGGCACTGGTAGGCCACCACGCCCAGCGAGTAGAGGTCGCTCTTGCCGTCCAGCGTCTGGGCCCGCGCCTGCTCCGGGCTCATGTAGTGCGGCGTCCCGATCGACATCCCGGTGCCGGTGAGCCGGGCGCCCGACTGGGCCTTCGCGATGCCGA
The DNA here is from genome assembly GCA_035623755.1 of Gemmatimonadales bacterium. GTDB lineage: Bacteria > Gemmatimonadota > Gemmatimonadetes > Gemmatimonadales > JACORV01 > Fen-1245. Next base: position 4,268 of record DASPSV010000024.1, on the reverse strand, counting down.
AGTCGGTGACGATCGCCTGGCCCAGCTCGTCGAACATGATGTTGTCGGGCTTGATGTCGCGGTGCACGATGCCGTGCTTGTGCGCGTAGCCCAGCGCGCGGCCCGCCTCGATGAGCAGCCGCTTGATCTCCGGCACCGGCAGCGCGCCGCGGGCGGCGATGACCTGCGACAGCACCTTGCCGCGCAGGAACTTCATCACGAAGTAGATGACGCGGCCCGACTTGCCGACCCGGTAGATGGGGATGATGTTCGGGTGCTCGAGCTTCGCGGAGGTGCGGGCCTCGCGCTGGAACCGCTCGACGAACTCCGCGTCGAAGGACAGCGAGAACGGGAGGACCTTGATCGCCACCTCCCGCTCGAGCGCCTTGTCGCGCGCCTTGTAGACGATCGCCATCCCCCCGCGGCCGAGCTCCTTCTCCAGCTCGTACTCTTCCTTCAGCGCCTCACGCACCGCCGCGGCGTCGTCCGCCGCCATCGGCTGGGTCGCCGTGCCGGCGGCGCCGCCCTGCGTGATGCTGGTCAGATCCAGCCCGCAGTTCGGACAGTACTTGACCGAGGTATCGACTTGCTGGCCGCACCGGGAGCAGAACATGCGCGCTCGCGATCGAGGATGGTAACGCCGTGAGCGAGGTCAACTTAGGCCCCGCCGGGAGGGGGTGTCAAGGCGCGCGGGAGCCCGTGATCTCGAAGGTCTCGGCGCGCCGGACGCGCCGGCCGGAGGCCTGGTCCGTCAGCTCGACGCCGAGGACGTAGCGCCCGGGCGCCAGACCCGCGAGCACGATCTGCTGGCGCACGCGGGCGGTGCCGTCCGCGCCGGTCGCGGTGTTGGACTCGAGCACCACGCCGCGGCCGCCGCCGAACAGCCGCTGGAAGAACGAGCGGCCGCCGGCCGGCTGGACGCTCACGCGGGTCTCGACGGTGGCGCCGGCCGGCAGTCCGTACAGCTCGTAGTACAGCTCCATCGTGCCGTCGCGGGGATAGCGCGACAGCGGGTTCAACGGGACGTCGCCGTCCGGCCGCCGCAGCACCAGCCCGCTCCCGAGGCGCCCGAGCACCAGGTCGCTCGCCGCGAACCCGCTGTCGGTCCGCGGCACCTCCACCGGCTCGGCGCGCACCGCGGCCCCCGCGTCCGCCTGCAGCTCCTCCACCACGAAGTGGTAGTGGAACGCGCCCGGCGGCACGCGCACCCCGAGCTGCTCGGTCAGGTAGCTGCCCTCGGGCAGCTCGGTCGCGTTGCGGAACACGCGCACCGTGTCGAGCGTCGCGACGCGGCGGTACGCCGAGTCGTACACGACCAGGCGGAACTCGAACGGGAACCCGACGCCGCCCGGCGCCGGATAGGCGTGCAGCGCGTGCGCGGGGAGCGCGAACACCACGTGGAGGACGGGGCGCCGCTCGGAGTCGGCCAGCACGAACGCGCTCACCACCGGGGCGAGGTCGTGGGCGAAGCGCAGCTCGTACGAGTCGGTGGTGGTGCCGACCGCGATGGCGTGCCGCCCCCGCCGCCGCTCCTCCCCCAGCAGCGCCGCCCGCCCGGCCGTGCCCTGGTCGGCCAGGCGCTGGTAGATGTCGGAGATGGTGAAGCGCGAGTTCAGCAGGCCGCCGACCACCGTCGTGGGCATGTCCGCCTGGGACTGGAGGATCACCGAGGTGCTGAAGCCGTACGCGTCCAGCAGGCTCTCCACCAGCTTGTAGTCCTGCACGTGGCCCGCGGCGACGAAGTGGAACACCAGGTCGGAGTCGGGCGGCGACCGGCGGTACACCCAGGTCTCGTTCGGCTCGATGTTCGGCGCCGAGTAGCGCGCGCGGCCGTCCGGCTCCCCGTGCCGCAGGTAGATCACCCCGCGATCGTCGAACTGCTGCTGCGTCGTGTCGCGGTAGACGTCGGTGATGTCGTAGTGCCGGTGCCGGGTGATCAGCCGGAAGTGCGCCCGCGCGTAGGCGTAGCGGCGGAACTGCTCGACGAGCCGCTCCCCGGGCCGGCGCGCGTCCTCCACGTCGCGCTCGCCCCAGAACCGCCGCGCCCAGCGGGCGACCGAGTCGGCCGGCAGCGCGTCGAAGGTCCGGAGCTCCTCGGGGGTGGCGATCCACGCCAGGTCGCCGCGCAGCAGCGCGCGCGCCGCCGGGCTCGGCGCGCCGCGCAGCGCCGCGAAGTAGACGGCGACCGCGGAATCACGCTGCCCCAGCAGCGCGAGCGTGCGCGCGACCTCGAGCCCGCCGAGCGCGCTGTCCACGCCCACCGCCAGGTAGGCGCGGAAGGCGGCCAGGGCCGAGTCGTCGGCGTCCAGCTCCAGCTCGACGCGGCCGCGCGCCAGCAGCACGTCCGGGTCGCGCCCCGCCGGCGTGGCGGCGGCGAGGCGGAGCGCGCGCTGGGCCACGTCGAGCCGCGGCGCGATGCGCTGGCGCAGCGCCGTGCCCGCCAGGTCCACCAGCGCGCGGGAGTACGAGGGGTCCACGGCCGCCGCCCGCGCGAACGCGCGCGCCGCCTTGGACAGGGCGTCGAGCCCCAGACCCTCGCGGAGGCTCTCCAGCGCCCAGAACCGCGCCTCGCCGATCGCCAGCTCGGAGCGGCCCAGCCAGTACCACGGCGTCGGCCAGTCGGGCCGCAGCGTGGACGCCCACTCGAACTCGCCCGCCGCGTCGTCGAAGTGCTTCGTGCCCGTGGCGACCGCGCCGATGTGGTAGGCGAGGATCCCCAGCTCCAGGTGGATCATGGGGTCGTCGCGGTGGTCCCGGGCGTACGCGATGCGGGACGCCTCGAGCGCGAGCAGCGGCGTGGTGTCGGCGACGAGGTCGTAGGCGGCGGCGAGGGAATCGAGCCGCGCCCGCTCCTCGGGCTGCTGGGCGGCCAGGCGCACCGGCCCCGCGGTGGCGGCGAGCACGGCCGCGAGCCACAGCACCGGCGGCCGCGGAGCCCTCATGCCTGTCCTACCCCGTGCGGCCGCGGCGGTTCGGCGCGCGACCGTCACGGCGCCGGCTCCGCCAGGGCCCGGAAGTACGCCGCCAGGCCCAGCGCGATGCCGCGCGCGTACGCCTCCTGGAACGCCGGCGTGCGCAGCGCGTTCTCCTGCGCAGGCACCATCAGGAACGCGCCCTCGGTCAGGATCGCCGGCATCCAGCTCGTGCGCACCAGGGCGAAGTTGCCGCGCGCCGCCCCGAGGTTGGGCAGCCCCAGCTCGCCCACCAGCGCGGCCTGGGTCAGGAAAGCGAGGCGCGCCGCGCGGGGAAAGAAGTAGTAGGTGCTGGTGCCGGAGTTCACGAACGGGTTCACGCCGTCGGGGAACGCGTTGTTGTGCACGGACACCAGCGCCTCGGCGCCCGCGCGCTCGGCGACGGCCGTGCGCTCGTACAGGTCGAGCGCCGTGTCCGCGGTGCGCGTCATCACCACCTGCGCCCCCTCGCGCACGAGCAGGTCCCGCAGCGCGAGGGCCACGGCCAGGTTCGCGTCCGCCTCGCGCAGACCCGTGGGCCCCGTCGCGCCCTGCGGCGGGTGCCCGGCGTCCACCGCGATCGTCCGCCCGGCCAGGGGCCGCCCGCGGTCCACGGGGGGCGGCCGCCGGATCTCGAGCACCAGGTCCGCGCCCTCCCACCGGGTCCGCCATCCGAACACCGGCGCGGCGAGCTCGAAGGTGACGGTGCACTCGTCGCTCGAAGGCTGGGCCCAGGTCACGCGGCGCACCAGCGAGTCGGTGCCGCCGTACTGCACGAAGTCCAGGTCCGACTGCGCCCCGTAGAGCCGCACCCGGATCGCCCGGTCGTCCTCGTCCACCCGGAACGGCACCCGGGCGTCGAGGTTGAAGCGCGCCTCGACCAGCGCGGCCGCGGGCGTCAGCCGCACCAGGCGCACGGCGGTCTGCGGCGGCGGCGTGCCGGCGGGGAGCAGCGACGCGACGTCGGCCAGGCTCACCCAGGCGACCGACTCCTGCGACAGGCGCACGCGGAGCTGGTCGCCGATCCTCCCGTCGACCGCCGCCGGCGTGCCCTCGGCGAAGAACCAGTTGTAGGTGCCGTGCGGCAGGGGCGAGCCCACCACCGCGCCTCGCGACCGTCCGGTGCGCGCCGTGTCGTCGTCGAGGACCACGACGGCCGGCGCGCCGGGGCTCACCAGCGCCAGGCGGAGCGGGAGCGGCGCGGCGACCGAGTCCGCGCCGAGCGCGGCGACGACCACCGCCGCGGCCGCGGCGCCCGCCGTGTCGACCGCAGCGGCCGGGCTGGTGAGCGGCGGGAGCGCGGTGCCGAGGGCCACGGCCGGCACGGTGCCGGCGTAG
>DASPSV010000003.1:0-47878 GCA_035623755.1 Gemmatimonadales bacterium | reverse complement strand
CCGCGCAACGATTCGCTTCGTCGTGCAACGGCCGGTGACCGCACCGGCCGTTGTCTTTGCCATCGTGTGCGCCGTTCCCGGCGGAGCGCACCGCGTGGCCGTCACCCCGCAACTGCTCGCGCGCCTCGGCAGCCTCGACGACCTGCTCGAGCTGGTCGCCGCGCTGGGCTACCAGCCGGGCGGCGACGAGCTCAATCCGGCGACCCGCCAGAGGCTCGGCCTCGACGGCGTCGCGCTCGGGACGCGGCGTGCGGCGATCGTGGGACGCCGCGGCGGCTACCTCGTCTACGGCCTGGTGGCCGCGGGCGCGACCCGCAGCCAGGTGGCGGCCGCCGCCGAGCGCCTGGCGCGCGCCACGCCAGGCAGCCACCACCTGCTCCTGGTGCTCGACGCACCGGTGACCACCCTCGCCGTCGCCGCCGTCGCCCCGCGCAACGGGTCGCTCGCCGCGCGGCAGCTGCGCGTCTCGCTCGCGCACCCGAGCCCGGTCTCCGCGGACATCCTCGACGGACTGGCCGCCCGAGCCGGCGACAACTCGGTCTCGCTCGCCGTCCGCGCGGCCGGGGTGCTCGAGGAGGAGGGCCTCACCCGCCGGTTCTTCCGAGACTTCTCGCGCTTCCACGCCCTCGCCGCGCAGCGCCTGTCCGGGATGCCGGGAGCGGCCTGCGCGGACCGCTCCGACCTCGCGCTCGTCATTCTCACGCGGGTCCTGTTCCTGTACTTCGTGCAAAGCCGGGGGTGGCTCGCCGGCCGCAGCGACTTCCTACCGTCGCTTCTCGACACAGCGCTCGGCCGCGGCCACCCCTTCCACCGCACCGTGTTCGAGCCGCTGTGCTTCGGCGCTCTGAACGCCCCTCCCGAGCGCCGCCCGCGCGCCGCGAGGCTGCTGGGCGACCTGCCCTTCCTCAACGGCGGCCTGTTCGAGCGCCACGCCATCGAGCGCCGCTTCCCCGCGGCGACGCTCGACAACGACACCTGGCGATGCCTGTTCGACGATCTGTTCGAGCGATTCCACTTCACCGTGCGCGAGCGCGACGACGGGGACGCCGTGGACCCCGAGATGCTCGGCCGCGTGTTCGAGGGCCTCATGGTCCGCGAGCGGCGGCGGCACCAGGGCACCTACTTCACCCCGAGACCGCTGCTCCGGGAGACGGTCGAGCGCGCGCTCGGAGCGGCGCTCGATGGTCGTGGGCCGGACGCGATCCGGAGCCTGCGGGTGCTCGATCCGGCCGTCGGCTCGGGCGCCTTCCTTCTCGAGGCGCTGCAGCAGCTCGAGCGCGCCCGCGGCCCGCTCGGGCCCGCCGAGCGATCGGCCGACCGCCGACGCTCGATCGTGCGCGACAACCTGTTCGGCGTGGACCTCGACCCGATGGCGGTGCGCCTCGCCGAGCTGCGCCTGTGGCTCGCGCTGCTGGTGGACGACGACGCCCGTCTCGAGGACGTGGCGCCGCTCCCGAACCTCGACCAGAACCTGCGGCAGGGCGACAGCCTGCTCTCTCCGCTCGAGGCCGCGCGTGGCCTCGCGAGCCCCGCGGTCGCCAGGGTCAGGGCCGTCGCGGAGCACCGCGCCGCCTACTTCCGTGCGTTCGGCCGGGACAAGGCGACGCTGGCCCGCGCGATCCGCGCCGACGAGCGCGCCCTGGCCCTGGAGGCGGCCGAATCCGGCATCGCGACGCTGACCGCCCGGCTGGCGGACGCCGCGGCGGGCAGCGGCCGGGACCTGTTCGGCCGTCGGGCGCGGCGCACCGCGGGCCTCGCGCGCCGCATCGCCTCCTGGCGGCGCGAGCGCAGGGAGCTGATGGCGGCCAGGCGCCGCATCACCTCCGACGACGCACTGCCCTTCTTCTCCTACGAGATCCACTTCGCACCGGTGATGGCCGATGGCGGATTCGACCTCGTGGTCGGCAACCCGCCCTGGATCCGCGGCGAGCGGCTCCCCCTCGCCACGCGCAACGCCCTGGCGCGGCGGTACCGCGCCTTCCGCGCCTCGACCGGGCGGAGAGGATTCGCCCACCTGCCCGACCTCTCGGTGGCGTTCGTGGAGCGGGCGCTGGACCTGGCCAGGGCCGGGGGCGTGGTCGGCTTCCTGCTGCCGGGCAAGCTGCTGCGCGCCGGCTACGCCGGCCGCCTGCGCGCGCTCGTTCGCCGCACGGCGCAGGTGACGGCGCTGGTCGACCGCTCGCACGACGCCGACACCGGCTTCGCCGCGACGGTCTTCCCGCTGGTGATGGTGCTGCGCAAGGGTCCCCCGGCCGCCGAGGCGCCCGCCGAGGTGAGTCTGGCCGGCGCCTCCGGTGCGCTCGTGCGCGGGGTGACGACGCAGCGGGATCTCGCCCTGGACCCGGACGTCCTTCACGCTCCCTGGCTCGCACTCCCCGCCGACGTCGTCCGCGCCGTCCGTCGGGCGCTCGCAGCGGGGCCCAGGCTGGGCACGGTCTTCCGGCCGACGCTGGGCGTGAAGACGGGCGCCAACGAGGTCTTCCTGCGCACGCTGGCCCGCGCGGACGAGCTGCCCCGCTCCTGCCGGCGGCCGGCCGTGCTGGGGCGTGACGTCTCCCCGTTCGCGGTGCGGCACAGCCGCTGGATCCTCGCCGCGGTCGACGGCCGCGGCGACCCCCTGGAACTTCCTCCCGACGACGTGAGGACGTATCTCGCACCGCTCGCGCCGCTTCTCGCCCGCCGGTCCGACGCGCGCGAGGCACCGCCGTGGGCGCTCTTCAGGACCGAGATCCTCCGTGGCCCGTGGCTGGTGATCTGGCGCGACATCGCGGCCAGGCTCGAGGCCGCCCCCCTGCACCGCGACGGGCCCGACGCTCCCGTGCCCCTCAACACCTGCTACGGCGTGGGGGTCGCGGACGCGTACACGGCCTGCTGGCTCACCGCGATCCTCAACAGCGCCCCGCTGCGCGACCTGGCGGCCGCCCTCGCCGAACGGGCGAGCGGCGGGGCCTACCGGTTCAGCGCCGCCACCGTGGGTGCCCTCCCCATACCATCCGATCCGCGTTCTCGCGACGTGCAGATCCTCGCCGACATCGGCGCGGCGGCGCTGCGCGGCGAGGGATGGGACGCCCATGACCTCGACGCGCATGCCGCCCTCGCGCTCGCCCTCGCCCCGGACGTCGCCGCTCAGCTCGCGTACCTGGGCGATGCTCTGCGCCGAGACCCTGGCGGGCGTTGCTGATCCGCTCTTTCCGGCGCTGACGCTCGCCGTCGCCGTGAAGCCGGCGGAGGCCGCCCGCGCGACCCTCGCCGGGCTCCTGGAGCCGGCCGAAACACCTACCGGGGCTGCTCAGCTCCCAGCCTGGCTCCTGCCGCACCAGGCCGACGCCGCGCGCCGCTGCGACGCGATCCTGCGCCGTTTCGGGGGCGTGCTCCTGGCCGACGGCGTCGGGCTCGGCAAGACGTTCGTCGCGCTCGCCCTCGCGACGCTGGAGCGCGCCGCCGGCCGCGACGCCGTGGCGTTCGTGCCCGCCGCCCTGCGCGCCGAGTGGCTTCAGGCGGCCCGCGAGACCGGCGTCCAGCTGTCCGTCTTCAGCCATACCCGTCTCGCGTGGCGACCGCCGGTCCTCGACGATCGCGTTTCGCTTCTGGTCGTGGACGAGGCGCACGCCTTCCGCAACCCGGCCACCCGCCGCTACGCCGCACTGGCCGCCCTCGCCGCCGGCCGCAGAGTAGCGCTGCTCACGGCGACGCCCTTCAACAACTCGCCGGCCGACGTCGCGGCCCTGGTGCACCTCTTCTCGGGGCGCGACCGGTACCGCGAATTCGGGGTCGCCGACCTTCCGGCCGCGCTCGCGGCGGGCGACGCCGGTGCGGGCCTCGCGATGGCCGCCACCTCGGTGTGCCGCAGCCGCCGCCTGGTGCAGGCGCGCTTTCCCTCGCTGCGCGCCGCGTTCCCGGTGCGCCGCCTCGTCCCGGCGGCGGAGTACGACCTGGCCGCCGTCTACGGAGGCGCGCTCGAGGACCTGCTGTCGGGCATCATGCGCGTGGCGCAGACGGCACCCGACCTCGATCGGGGCGCCGCGCTCCTGCACCTGGCGCTCCTGCGCCGCCTCGAGTCCAGCCGGGCCGCGCTGCTGCGCAGCCTGCGCAGGCACCGCGACTTCCTGCTGGAGTGGTCCAGCGCGGCCGCCGCGGGCCGCCGCATTTCGCGCCGCGCCTTCCGCGCGATGTTCCCGCGTCACGACGGCGACGACACGCAGCTCTCCCTGCTGCCCTACCTCGTCGGCGAACCCGAGACGGCGTCGGCGGCCGATCTCGCCGAGCATCGCGTCGCGCTCGAGCGGGCGATCGAGATCGTCGAGACCGCCGCCCCGGAGAGGGACCCGAAGCTGGACGCGCTCGGGAAGCTGCTCACCGGGGAGCTCGCGGGGCGGCGGACCATCGTGTTCACCGAGTACCGCGACACCGCGCTGTACCTCGTCTCCCGGCTGCGGCGGCACCTGCGCGTGCTCGCGGTGACCGGCAGCGCCGGCTGGGCGGGCCGGGATCGCGTCTCCCGGCGCGAAGCGCTCGACGCGTTCGCTCCCGTCTCCCGCCGCGCCCCCGTGCGACCCCTGCTCGACGCCGGCGTCCTCGTCGCGACCGATGTCGCGAGCGAAGGCCTGAACCTCCAGGACGCCGCCGCCGTGGTGAACTACGACCTGCCCTGGAATCCCGTGCGGGTGATGCAGCGCATCGGCCGCGTGGACCGGCTCGGGGCCCTGCACGCCGACGTCGTGCTCGCGCACCTCGTCCCGGCCGGCGGCCTGCGCCAGCTCACCGGGGTGCTGCGCGCGCTCCGCGCCAAGCTCGATTCCGGGCCCCACGGCCTCGGCATCGAGCCGGATCCGCTCGCTGCACTGTGGTGGGTCGGGGGCGAGCCGCCGCGCCTCGCGGAGCTGGAAGCCGAGAGCTGGAGGCGCGTGGAGCCGTTCGAGGCCGTGGACCTGTGGCGAATGGCCATCGGCCCGGCGAGGCCGCCCAGGCCCGGGCGCCCGCTGATCGCGGCGGGCGTCGTGGATGACGGCGGGGTGCCCGCCGCCGGCCTCCTGCTGGCGCTCGAGTGGCCCAACGGCTCGCGGGTGCCGCTCCCCTTCGTGGTCGCGCCGAACGGCGCGGTCGACGCCGACGGCATCGCGCTCGGACGCCTCGCCGCCCGCGCCCTCGGCGCCGAGGCGCTGCCGGCCGTGCCGGCGGACTTCGCCTGCGTCCTCGGATCCGTGCTGGCCCGTGCGCGAACCCACCTGCTCGCGCTCTCCGCGTCCCGCCACGGCTTCGCGTCGCCCGGCGCCAGCCGGCGCCGTGCGCTCGAGCTCCTGCTCCACGCCGCGCACCGGGCCGAGGGCGCGCGCGACGCCCGGGGCTCCGCCGCCGTGGCCGATGCCGTGGCGGCGCTGCGCCACGAGCTGCCCGTGGGACTGGAGCGGCTGCTCGCGCGGCTGGTGCACGAGCACCACGGAGAGGACCGGCTTGCGACGCTGATCGCGCGAGAGGTGGCTCCGGCGCTGCCGCCCGCCGGCCCCGATCTCGACGGGACGCCGCGGCTCGTGCTGGTCGCGGCGCTCGCGCTGGCCACGAGATGCCCGTCGGAGTGAGAGGCGAGCCGCTAGATTTCGCCGATGCGCTTCAAGGCCGTCCTGTTCGACCTCGACGGAACGCTGATCGACTCGACCCGCCTCATCATCGAGTCCTACCACCACACCTGGCGCGTGCACCGCGGAACCACGCTCCCGGACGCGGAGTGGATCGCCGGTCTGGGGACGCCGCTCCGGGTGCAGTTCCGCCGCTTCACCGACGACCCCGAGGAGGTGGAGCGGATGATCGCCACCTACCGCGAGTGGAACCTGGCCCACCACGACGAGATGGTCCGCGGTTTCCCGGGCGCGACCGACGCCGTGCGCCGCCTGAAGGAGGCCGGTGCCCGGCTCGCCATCGTCACCTCGAAGAACCGCCACGGCGTCCGCATCGGCCTCGAGCGCTGCGGCTTCGACGGGCTGTTCGACACCCTGGTCACCTCGGACGACCTCGCGGCCAGCAAACCGGATCCGGCTCCGGTGCTGGCCGCGCTCGCGGCCCTGGACGTGTCTCCCGGCGCGGCGCTGTTCGTCGGGGACTCGCCCCACGACATCGCCGCGGGACGCGACGCCGGCGCTCGCACCGCCGCCTGCCTCTGGGGTCCGTTCGAACGATCGGTGCTCGAGGCCGAGCGGCCGGATCACTTCCTCGCCTCCTTTGCCGATCTCGTCGTCCTGACCGCCTGACCCAGGGGACAGGCGCCTCCGGCCGGACTTGGCATCAGCCCGGTCTTGTCCCCCAGGTGCCTCCGCCATTGCCTCCGTTGTCGTTTTTCGCCACACTTGCTGCAGCAACCTCCTACGCAGCCGGAGCCGCGCATGCCGGAAGCGGGACGCATCCTGGTGGTGGAGGACGACGAGACGCAGCGCAAGCTGCTCGTCGCCGTCCTGCAAGCCGACGGCTGGGCGACGTTCGAGGCCGGCTCGGGCGACGCCGCGATCGAGCTGCTGGAGAAGAGCAGCGACATCGACGTGGTGCTCTCCGACCTGATGATGCCCGGGATGGACGGCCGGGGCCTTCTGGCCGTGGTGAACCAGCGGTGGCCGGAAGTGCCCTTCATCGTGATGACGGCCTTCGCCTCCGTGGACTCCGCGGTGGAGCTGCTCCACGCCGGCGCGTACCACTACCTCCCCAAGCCCACCAAGCTGCCCGAGCTGCGGATCACCGTTCGGCGGGCGCTCGAGGCGACGCAGACCAAGCGCGAGCTCGCCCGCCTGCGGCGGCGCGTCGGCCTGCCGTCCGACGTCGTCGGCGTGTCGCGGCAGATGCAGCAGGTGTTCGAGACCGCGATCCGCGTCGCGCCGAGCGCGACGCCGGTGCTGATCACCGGCGAGACGGGCGTCGGGAAGGAAGTCGTCGCGCGCGCCATTCACGGCGCCAGCGGCCGCGACAACTTCGTCGCGCTGAACTGCGCGGCCCTGCCGCCCAACCTGGTCGAATCGGAGCTGTTCGGCTTCAAGCGCGGCGCGTTCACCGACGCCAACCGCGATCACGCCGGCCTGGTCGAGGTGGCGGCGGCCGGCACGCTGTTCCTCGACGAGGTGGCCGAGGTGCCGCTCGCGACGCAGCCCAAGCTGCTGCGCTTCCTGCAGGACGGAGAGTTTCGGCGGCTCGGCGACAACCAGGCGCGGAAGAGCGGCGCCCGCGTCATCGCCGCGACCAACCGCGAGCCGGCCGAGGAGGTCGCCGCGGGCCGGATGCGCGAGGACCTGTTCTACCGGCTCAATATCGTGCACATCCAGATCCCGCCGCTGCGCGAGCGGCCGGTGGACATCCCGGCCCTGGCTGAGCAGCTGGTGGGCCGGCTGGCCGACCGCTATCAGCTCGCCGCCGCCGAGCTGGCGCCGGAGGCCGTGGCCGCCCTCACGGCGTACGCCTGGCCCGGCAACATCCGCGAGCTGGAGAATGTCCTGGCTCGCGCCCTGGCCCTGAGGAGCGGGCAGAGCATCGCCATGCGGGACCTGCCGCCGGAGATCACCAAGGCGGTCCCGACGGCCGCCGGCGCCACGCTGCTGGAGCAGGATCCCGTGCTTCCCCTGCACGAGGTCGAGCGGCGCTACATCCTCCGCGTCCTCGAGAGCACCCACGGGAACAAGCTGAAGGCGGCCGAGATCCTCGGAATTGACCGCTCCACGCTGCATCGTAAGCTCAAGCAGATGCAGGGGATCGCGGCGTTCGAGTCCTGAGCCGAGTTCCAACCTCCGGCACCGACCGTGTGTCCAAGTGGATGACATGGAAAGGGCGTTGCGCCGCCCGGAGGATGGCGTGAGCCGTCCACCGACGCCCGATAGGTCCGCGGCCCCGGGGCTGTCCGAAGCGGCCGATGTCGCACTGGCCGCGTCGGGTGACCAGAGGGCGTTCGAGCGGCTCTACCGTCAGCACGTCGCGCGCGTCCACTCCCTGGCGCGGCGGATGGTCGGGACGGACGGCGACCCGGACGAGCTGACGCAGGACGTGTTCGTGCGGGCGTGGGAGCGGCTGGGGACGTACCGCGGCGAGGCGGCGTTCGGCACCTGGCTCCACCGGCTCGCGGTGAACACGATCCTCAACTGGCGGCGCAGCGAGGCCGGCGGCCGCCGGCGCACGGATGAGGGGGCGGACGTGGAATCGGTCGCGGGAGCGCGGCCGAGCGCGGGCGAGGGCCTGGACCTCGAGAGCGCGATCGCGAAGCTGCCGCGGGGAGCCCGGGAGGTGTTCGTGCTGCACGACGTGCAGGGGTTCCGGCACGAGGAGATCGCCGCGATGACGGGCGTGACGACGGGAACGACGAAGGCGCAGTTGCATCGGGCGCGGATGCTGCTCCGCGCGCACCTGGAGAAGTGACGATGGACGCACATCTGGGCGAGCAGCTGTCGGCGCTGGTGGACGGCGAGGTCACTGGGGCGGCGCTCGAGTCGGCCCAGGCGCACCTCGTGGCCTGCGGCGAATGCCGCGCCGCCTACGACGCCCTGCTGCGCATCAAGCGGAGCGCCGGGGCGCTCGACGACCGCCCGCCGGAGCGGGATCTGTGGCCCGACATCGCGGCGCGCCTGAACGGCGGCACCGCGGTGGTTCCGCTCGCTTCCCGGCGGCGGCTCGCGTTCTCCGTGCCGCAGCTCGCGGCCGCGGCCGTGGCCCTCATGCTGGCGTCGGCCGGCTCCGCGCTGCTCCTGACCCGCGGGGCGCGGGTGGCGGCCCCCCCGGCCGTCGCCGTGGCGCCCACCCCGGTCGAGCCCGTCGCCGGACTGGCGTCGGCGAAGGGCATCGAGTCGTACGACGCCGCCATCCGCGAGCTCGAGAGCACCCTGCGGGCGCGGCGGCCGATGCTGGACACGGCGACGGTGCGGGCGGTGCAGCAGAGCCTGGCCGTCATCGACGTCGCCATCCGCCAGGCGGAGGCGGCGCTCGCGCAGGATCCGAACAGCATGTACCTGAACAGCCATCTCGAGCACGCGCTCGGCCGCAAGCTCGACGTGTTGCGTCGCGTCACCACCCTGGCCGCGGCGAGTTAGAGGAGCCCATGAAACGGATCGCTGTCTGTCTGGTCATCGCCGGCGCGGGGCTCGCGTTCCGCCCGCTCCGCGCGCAATCCATCGACACCACCGTCGCGGTGCGCTCCGGCGCGCGGCTCGAGCTCAACAGCGTCTCGGGCTCCGTCCGGGTCGCCTCGTGGAACCGGCCGCAGATCCGCGTCGTCGCGGAGGCCGACGGCGCCCGCGTGGACGTCGAGGCGTCGAGCGCCGGCGTGTCGGTGCGCACCCAGCCGCGCCGCGGCGAGGGCGACGTGGACTTCACCATCACGGTGCCGGTCAGCACGGCGGTCGAGGTGCACGCGATCTCGGCTGACGTGGACGTCTCCGGCGTGTGCGGTGAATCCACCCTCGGCTCCATCTCGGGCGGCGTCACGCTGGTGTGCGCCAACGGGGAGTCGCAGGTCGAGAGCGTCTCGGGCGACGTGCAGGCGAGCGACGTCCGCGGCCATCTCGAGATCACCTCCACCAGTGGCGACGTCGACGTCCACGGCGTGCACGGGGATGTCAACGCCCGCAGCGTGTCGGGCGACGTGTCGCTGGACCACATCGACGGGCAGGAGGTGCACGCGGAGACGATCAGCGGCGACATCGGCTTCGCCGGCCCGATCCACGACGGCGGCCGGTACGGCTTCCGGTCGCACTCCGGCGACGTGACCGTGCGCCCCGACGGGGAGCTCAGCGCCAGCGTGTCGGTCAGCACCTTCAGCGGGGACGTGGAGTCGGACTGGCCGATGACCATCAATCCCGGCGGGGGCCCGGTGCGGCCCCGCGAGTGGGAGTTCACCATCGGGGGCGGCGCGGCGAAGCTGATCCTGGAGTCGTTCAGCGGCACGATCTACCTGCGGCGCAGCGGCGCCGCGTCGAGGCGGGGGGACAGATGAACCACACGCTCATCGGCCTGGCGGCCGCGATCGCCTGCGCGCCCGGCATCGTCACGCGCGCGGCGGAGCGCTCGCCCGCCCCGCGGCAGTCCAACGAATGGAACTGGCACGGTCGGATCGCGTCGGGCAAGACGCTGGAGATCCGTGGCGTCAACGGCGCCATCACGGCCGAGCCGTCCACCGGATCCGAGGTCGTCGTGACCGCGACCAAGCGCGCCCACGACCACGGCGACCCGGACGACGTGCGCATCGAGGTCGTGGAGCACGAGGGCAGCGTCACCATCTGCGCCGTCTACCCCGGCTCCTCGAACCGCTGCGGCCCCGACGACGACTACCACATGAGCACGCACAACAACGACGTCGAGGTCGCCTTCCACGCGCAGCTGCCGACGGGGGTGGCCTTCACCGGCGGCACGGTCAACGGCGAGGTCGAAGTCACCGCTCTCACGGGGCCGGTGGATGCGAGCACGGTCAACGGCAGCGTCCGGCTCGAGACCACCAGCGGCGACGCCCGGGCCAACACGGTGAACGGCAGCGTGACCGCGGTCGTCCACGGCCAGGGCACGGGCCCGCTCCGGTTCGAGACCGTCAACGGCGGCGTGACGCTCTCGGTACCCAAGGACCTGAACGCCGACCTCTCGGCGGAGACCGTCAACGGCGCGATCGAGACCGACTTCCCGATCACCGTCACCGGGCGGATCAACCGGCGGCATCTCGACGGGCGCATCGGCCAGGGCGGCCGCACCCTCCACATCGAGACCGTGAACGGCTCCATCCGGCTGCGCGCGCTGTAGCGGCTTGCTCGGCCGGCCCGGCACGACTACAATCGCCCCTCCACGACGGAGGGGCGATGTCGTTCGAGCCGTTCGCGATGGAGCGCTGGCAGAGCACCTGGGAGAACCGGGTCCGCTACAACCTCTCCGAGAGCGGCGTGCATCCCCTCTCGGTGGCGGAGCTGGCGACGCTCGCCGGCCGCCGGCTGGACGACCTCGCCGACCATCGCCTCGGCTACCCGCAGTCGAACGGCAGCGAGCCGCTGCGCACCGCCATCGCCGCGCTCTACCCCGGCGCGAAGGCGGACAACGTCCTGGTCACCAACGGCAGTGCCGAGGCGAACTTCTGCGCCTGCTGGCAGCTGATCCAGCCCGGCGACCGGGTCGCCATCGTCCTGCCGACCTACATGCAGACCTGGGGCCTGGCACGCACGTTCGGCGCGCAGATCGCGCCGATCTGGCTCCGGGAAGAGGCTGGCTGGCAGCCGGATCCCGCGGAGATCGACGTCGCGATCGCGCCCGGCACCCGGCTCGTCGTGGTCACCAACCCGAACAACCCCACCGGCGCCGTGCTCGCGGAGCCGCTGCTCGGGCGGATCGTCCAGCGCGCCGCCGCGGCCGGCGCGTGGCTGCTCTCGGACGAGGTCTACCAGGGCGCCGAGCGCGAGCTCGGCGTGACCCCGTCACTGTGGGGCCGCACCGAGCGCGTACTGGTCACCAACGGCCTGTCGAAGGCCTACGGTCTGCCCGGGCTGCGCATCGGCTGGTGCGTCGCGCCTCCCGCGCTCGTCGCCGAGCTCTGGGCGCGCAAGGACTACACCACCATCGGGCCGAGCGTGGTCTCGGACTGGCTGGCGACGCAGGCCCTGGCGCCCGGCGTCCGCGACCAGATCCTCGAGCGGACGCGGTCCATCCTGCGGGCCAACTGGCCCGTCCTCGAGCGCTGGCTCGCCGCCACCGGCGAGTTCCAGTTCCGCGCCCCGGACGCCGGCGCGATCTGCTACGCGCGCTACCGGTCCACGGTCAACTCGTCCGCGCTGGCCGAGCGCCTGCGCCGCTCCCAGAGCGTCCTGGTCGTGCCGGGGGACCAGTTCGGCATGGACCACTACATCCGGTTCGGCTTCGGGCCCGCAGCCGCCGAGCTCGAGGCGGCCCTGAGCCGGGTGGGCGAGACGCTGAAGAGCCTCAACGGCTGAGCGCGAAAACGAAGGCGCCGGCCCGGAGCTTCCCGGAGCCGGCGCCACCGCCCGTCCCTTTCGTCCCGACGTGCTCTGAGCTTCCGCCTACCAGGCGCCCTTTCGGAGCACCATCGCGGGAGCCGTGAGCAGCATGATCTTGATGTCCTGCGCGAGCGAGCGCCGCGAGATGTACTGAAGATCGAAGGCGACCTTGCGCTTCACGTCCTCGATCGACTCGTCGTAGTGGTGGTTGATCTGCGCCCACCCCGTGATGCCGGGCCGGACCCGCTGGCGCTCCTCATAACGGTGCACCTGGTTCCGGAGGTCTGCGAAGATCCGCGGCTGCTCGGGCCGCGGCCCGACCACGTTCATGTCGCCCTTGAGCACGTTGACGAGCTGCGGCAGCTCGTCGAGGCGGAACTGCCGGAGCACCCGGCCGGCCCGCGTGACCCGCGCATCGCCCTTGCCCGCCCAGACCTGACGCCCGTCGTCCCGCGCCTGCATCGTGCGGAACTTGTAGATCGTGAACGGCTTGCCGCCGAGATCCACCATCCGGCGGTGGCTGCCGCGGTCGCCGTCCGGCGAGCGGCGGTCGAGCCCGACGCGGGTCTGGCGGTAGAAGACCGGCCCCTTCGAACTGACCTTCACGACCATCGCGATGATCAGCATGAGCGGCGCGCTGATGACCAACCCGATGCTCGCCACGATCACGTTGAGAACCCGGTGCGCGCGCTCCTGGTACTTCCCGAACCGGAGCGCCGGGTACGTGGCGCCGTGCTCTCGCCACTGCAGCAGGAGATCGTTCATCCTGAGGGAGGTCATCGGACCAGCTATTCGGCAAGGACCGTGCGCGCTGCATGGTCACAGGCAAAACCACGTTAATATCATATTGTAGAACGACTTAACTAATTTGTGACAAGCTCGATTGTGATTCAGGTTGTAGCGGGGAATCCGCTACTGTTGTTTCACCGCCACACCTACAGGTTCGTGACCGGCGGGAGGCTGAGCTTGAAGAAGAACCGTGTGCCGCGCCCCTGCTCGGTTTCGAACTCCAGTTTCGACCCCATCGCCTCCACGATGAGGCGGCACATCGCGAGCCCGAGGCCGGTGCCGGAGAAGTAGTAGCCGCTGCGGCCGGCCCTGGCCCTCGACCGGCGGAAGGGCTGGTACAGGTTCTCCATCGCCTCCGGGCTGATGCCGTGCCCGGTGTCACGGACCGAGAACTCGACCTGGCTCAGGCCGCGCGGCTTGGCCGCGATCTCGACGCAGCCCTCGTCGGTGAACTTGAGCGCGTTGGTGGTGAGGTTGAGCAGCACCCGGCTGAGGGCGAGCTGGCGCCCCATGCGGTGGTCCGACGCGGGCGGGACGAGCTGAATGCTCAGGCCCTTCTCCTCCGCGATCGGCCGGACGATGTCCCGCACGGACTCGAGAATGGCGGTGACCGAGAGCGGGGCGGGCTCCTTCTCGACCAGCTGCTTGCCGCCCCGGGCGAGCTCGATCACGTCGCTCGCCATCGAGCTCAGCCCGAGCGCCGCGGCGTAGATGAGCCCAAGCTGGCGATGCTGCACCTCGTTGACCGTGCCGCTCTGGCCGCGCTGGAGCGTCTCGGCCAGGAAGAGGATGGAGGTGATCGGCGAGCGGAGGTCGTGGGCGACCTCGACCACGAGGTCCAGGCCGCCCGGCGCCGAGAGCCGCGACGACAGCGTCTGCGACCAGTCGGGATCCACGGCCTCGCGCACCCGCTCGACGGCGCGCAGGATCGTGAGCAGGGCGTCGGCATCGACCGGCGACGCCTCGGCCGGTGCGGCGAGGAGCTCGGCGCGGAGCAGCTCGAGCAGGCGCCGCCCGAGCACCGTGGCGGCGGGCCCCTGGGCGGAGACCGCCTCGCCGCCTGCCGCCCCGGCTGCCGCGTCCACCAGCCAGCGCAGCGTGTCCGTGACGTCCTTCGCGTCGAGCGCGTCGGCCCGCTCGTCGCGCCAGGCGGACTGGACGCGCGCGGCCGCGGCTTCGAGCGCGGGCCGCCACGGCCCACCCTGCAGCTCGGGCTCGCTCGGCCGCGCGGGCTGGGCCCGGGCGGCGCCGTCACGGCGCTCGGCGCGCCGCACGTGCGGCACTCCCGTCATTCCGGCAACACCGTGATCGTCTCGCGCTGGAGGCCGTGCCGCTCCATCAGCCGGTAGAGCGTGGTCCGGTCCACGCCCGCGACCCGCGCCGCCTTCGACATGTTGCCGCCCACGTGGTTGACCAGCCACGTGAGGTAGCGGCGTTCGAACGAGGCGATGACCCGCTCCCGCGCCGCGTGGTAGCTCTCCTCCAGCATGCCCTCGCCCACCGCCGGCACGACGCCTTCCGCGGCATCGACGGCCTGCTGGCCGCTGATGAAGGGGATGTTCTCGGGCTCGATGTCCTGGCCCGGCTCGAGCAGCACGACCGCGTGCTCGATGGCGTTCTGCAGCTCGCGCACGTTGCCCTGCCACGGGTGCGCGCACATCGCGCGGACCGCGGCCTCGGTGAGCCGCGGCGGAGCGGCGAACGGCTCCCGGTGGCGCCGCCAGAACAGCTGCAGGAAGTGGTTCGCGAGCATCACGATGTCCTGCTGGCGCTCGCGCAAGGACGGCAGGTGCACCGGCACGACCCGCAGCCGGTAGTACAGGTCCTCGCGCAGCAGGCCGTCCTTGGTGGCCTGCTCCGGATCGCGGTTGGCGGCGGCGATGAATCGGACGTTCACGACGGTGTTGGTCGCCGAGCTGCCCACGCGGCGCACGACGCCGTCCTGGATGACGCGCAGCAGCTTGGCCTGGATCGACTTCGGCATGTCGATCAGCTCGTCCAGGAACAGGGTGCCGCCGTTGGCGGCCTCGAGGAGGCCGGGCTTGTCCTTCACCGCGCCGGTGAAGGCGCCCTTCACGTGGCCGAACATCTCCGACTCGAGCAGGCCCTCGGGCAGGGCCGCGCAGTTCACCGCGACCATCGGCCGGCTGCGGCGGCGGCTGTTCTGGTGGATGAACTGCGCCACCATCTCCTTGCCCGTCCCGCTCTCGCCGGTGATGAATACCGACGCGTCGGTCGGGGCGACCCGCCTCGCCAGGTCGATCGCCTTGCGGAAGATCGGCGAATTGCCGATGACCGAGACCTTGTCGCGACCGCCGCCCTCGCCCTCGGCCTCCACCGCGCCGGAGCGGGAGCTCGACTCGCGCCCGACGAGGATCGTGTGCGTCGCCCGCCCCACCAGGATCTGCAGGTGTGTCGCCGAGAACGGCTTCGGCAGGTAGTCCCACGCGCCCGCGCGCAGCGCCTCGACGTTGGAGGCCACGCTGGGGTTGCCCGTCATCACGATGACGATCGTCTCGGAGCGCGAGGCCAGCGCCGCCTCGAGCAGCTCCATGCCCGAGACCTCGGTCATGTACAGGTCGACGAGGATCACGTCGAACATCTGGCGCCGCACCAGCTCGAGCGCCTCGCCTCCGCGGCCGCACACCTCCACGCGGTAGCCGTCCACCTCGAGCACGCTCTTGCAGCTCTCGCGCAGCGTGCGCTCGTCGTCCACCACGAGGATCCGGACGCTGGCCTTGTCGGCCGGGCTGATCGACAGGTCCGCCGATACGAGGGGCGTGGTGTCGCCCTCGCCCTGCGCTGGGGATTGGGGAGCTCTGAGCGACGCGGCCATCTGCGCTCCTCCGGATGCTGGCTGGCTCGGCACGCTGTGGTGTGGATTCGACAGACGGCGAGCAGTCGGGGCGCCTGTGGCGCCATCGCAACAGTCACCATAAGTACTTCGGCTGGTTTTCGCTAGGGTGACGCGCACGACGCCGCGACAGCGCGCGCACACACGAGTGCTTCGACGAGCCGGAGGGGGGTGACAGCCGAAGAAAACGAGAGCGGGCCCGAAGGCCCGCCCGAGAAGCGCTAGTTCGTGAAGCGACCCTCGAAGGGCCGGATCCACCTGCCGCCCGAGTCGCCCTCGGACATCCGCATGGCGATCGTGGCGCGCACCAGCATGTCTTCCGGCTCGATCGGGGCCTCGTGGTAGTTCGACACCGCGTCGTATCCGGCCCGCACCTTGAAGCGCGGGACGGAGCCGTTGGCCTCCGTCGCCTGGTTCTCGAGCGACTGGACGAGCCGCTGCGCGAGCTTCACCACGCCGTCCGCGTCGGCGCCCTGCGCCACGACACCGAACTCGGTCGGACCGAGGCGCCCGATCGCGTCCGCGACGCGGCCGTTGGCGCGAAGCGTCTTCGCGATGTGGCTCACCGCCGCCGCCACGGCCAGCTCGGACGCCGCCGCGTCGCCCGCCTCCACGTGCGGCGCGAGCACGACGCAGGCGAACGGCTCGTGGTGCCGGAACGCCTGCGAACCCAGCTCGCGCGCGCGGCGCGCCAGGCCCCGGATGTTGTAGAGCCCCGTCAGCTCGTCGAGCAGGCTCTCCTCCCGGGCCCGATCCGCCTCGAACTTGGCCTGCACGAACGCATCCAGGCGCAGCTGCAGCTCCTGGCCGTCGAACGGAAGCGTGAGGTAATCCCAGGCGCCGGCGCGCAGCGCCGCCAGGCGCTGCTGGCGGGTCGGCTGCCCGGAGCCGGTGACGAGAATCGGCGTGCTGGCGCTTATCGCGGGCTCTTCTCGCAGGCTGCGGCACACCTCGACCCCGTCCACGTCCGGCAGATCCGCATCCACGATCACGAGGTCCGGCCTCGCGCTCCGGGCGCGCTCGAGCGTCTGCTTGCCCGTGTACGCCCGAACCACCGCGTAGCCGTGGGGCCCCAGGATGCTCTCCAGGGAGCGGGCGTGCCATTCCTGGCTGCTCGCGATAAGCACCAGCGGCGGATGAGTATGCGCCTGTCGCTCAGACATCGGTCGTCCTACAAGTTAGCCGTCGGGCCCGAAACAGGGAAACCCTGCACGCGGCCCGCCCTCTCCCCATCCCTTGGCGACGGACCGCTGCGCCACTCACTTGCGCAGAAGTCATGCGCCGACCCGGCGACGGCGCCAAGTCGTTGCTCGACAACGCATTATGGCGTCGCCTCTCGGCCGCATCGCAGTGGGATCGCTGCGCCGGCCCTACAAATCGCCACCCTTCTGACGCGACTGTGCAACGCGCGGGAAGGCCGAATACCGCGTCTGCCAATGCC
Source organism: Gemmatimonadales bacterium (assembly GCA_035623755.1). Classification (GTDB taxonomy): domain Bacteria; phylum Gemmatimonadota; class Gemmatimonadetes; order Gemmatimonadales; family JACORV01; genus Fen-1245. The sequence continues at coordinate 30,852 of DASPSV010000003.1, read as the reverse complement.
GGCATCCACCGGCTAACTCGTTGCTCGGACGCGAGGTCCGGACCAGCGAGCGCACCCCGACGGAACCTCGGGCCTCGTTCTTGATATGCGCTGAGCGCCGGAGCTCCGCGCCACTCACCTCCGGGATCGGCGCGGCTCCCATCCAGAGCGAGACGAGGTTCACCATGCCGTGCAGTTACTGCGGATTCGAGCGTGTCGTCGCCACCGGCCGCACCGAGGCGGCGCCCGGCGCGGCCGAGCACGCCCTGGGGCCGACGCGCTGCGAGCGTTGCGGCGCTCCGCTCCCGTCCGTGGAGACGGTCGCGGCGTTCCACGACAAGATGCGGCTGCTCGCCCAGTTCGGTCTGGCGTCCGACACCCGGCTGATGCTCGAAACCTCCTCCGAGGACACCTGACCATGTGCGGCATCGTGGGCTACACGGGCAAGCGGGAGGCCGGCCCCCTGCTGCTGGAGGGCCTGGCCCGCCTGGAGTACCGCGGCTACGACTCGGCGGGCGTGGCGATCCAGAACGGCCGGGGCCTGATCGTCACCAAGCTCGCGGGCCGCGTGGTGCGGCTGCGCGAGCGCCTCGACAGCGATCCGGTGCACGGCGTCAACGGCATCGCCCACACTCGCTGGGCCACGCACGGAGCGCCGACGGAGCGCAACGCCCATCCGCACCAGGATTGCGCCGGTGAAGTGGCGGTCGTCCACAACGGCATCATCGAGAACGCCGACGCGCTCCGCACCCGCCTCGAGCGCAGCGGCCACGAGTTCGCATCGGAAACCGATACGGAGGTCCTCGCCCACCTCATCGAGGAAGCCCCGGGCGGCACGCTGGAGGAGCGCGTGATCGCCGCGCTCTCGCACGTGGAAGGCACCTACGGACTCGCCGTGATGTCGTCCCGGGAGCCGCACAAGGTCGTGGTGGCGCGGAAGGGCTCGCCGCTGCTGATCGGCGTGGGCGACGGGGAGTACTTCGTCGCCTCGGACGCCTCGGCGGTGCTGGGGCAGACCCGCACGGTGGTCTACCTCGACGACGGCGACATCGCCGTGCTGACGCCCGAGGGCTACCGGATCCTCGACCACGACGAGCGCGAGCAGGTCCGCTCGGTCGACGACATCGAGTGGGACCTCGAGGCCATCGAGCTCGGCGGGTACGCGCACTTCATGCTCAAGGAGATCTGCGAGCAGCCGGAGACCGTGCACAGCACGCTGCGCGGGCGCCTGCTCTTCGAGGAAGGCACCGCGCGCCTCAACGGCCTCGGGCTGCCGCCGGGCGAGTGCCGGGAGATCTCGCGCATCGTGATCGTGGCCTGCGGCACCTCGTGGCACGCGGGCCTCGTGGGCCGCCACGTGCTCGAGGAGCTCACCGGGCTCCCGGTGCAGGTGGAGTACGCCTCGGAGTACCGGTACCGGCGCCAGCTGAGGATTCCCGGCACGCTGACGATCGCGGTGTCCCAATCCGGGGAGACCGCCGACACGCTCGAGGCCATTCGCGCCGCGCGCGGCGCCGGCGCCCGGGTCGTGGGGATCGTGAACGTCGTCGGCAGCACCATCGCGCGCGAGACGGACGGCGGCATCTACCTGCACGCGGGGCCCGAGATCGGCGTCGCGTCGACCAAGGCCTTCACCTCGCAGGTGGTCGCCTTCCTGCTCCTGGCCGTGTACATCGGCCGGCAGCGCGGCCTGTCGTTCGCGGAGGGCCGGAGCCTGGTGCACGCGCTGGCCGAGCTGCCGCAGAAGGTGCGCGGGGCCCTCGCGCTCGAGCCGGCCATCAAGGAGCTGGCCGGGACGATCGCGCACGCGCCCAACGCCCTCTACCTGGGCCGCGGCGTGAACTTCCCCGTCGCGCTCGAGGGCGCGCTGAAGCTCAAGGAGATCAGCTACATCCACGCGGAGGGCTATCCGGCCGCCGAGATGAAGCACGGGCCGATCGCGCTCATCGACGAGAAGATGCCGGTGGTCTTCGTCGCGCCCGACGACGACGTGTTCCAGAAGGTGCGCTCCAACATGCAGGAGGTGCGCTCGCGCGGCGGACGCATCGTCGCCGTGACGAGCGACGGCGCGGCGGACCTCGGCGACCTGGTGGAGCGCCAGCTGCGCGTGCCCGCCACCCACCGGCTGCTGTCGCCCGTGGTCACGGCGATCCCGCTCCAGCTGCTGGCGTACCACATCGCGGTGCTCCGCGGCTGCGACGTGGACCGTCCCCGCAACCTGGCCAAGAGCGTGACCGTGGAGTGACGCGGAAGGCGCCGCGGGGGCCCGGGAGCGCGTTGACGGGGCCCGGCGCGGCGCCTATGGTAGCTGGGTGATCATCGGAAACGAGCGGCGCGCCGGCATCGCCACCGCGACCGTCCGCTCTCCCTACGACGGCGCCGAAGTCGGGACCCACCCCCTCGCCTCACCCGCCGACCTGGATGCGGCGATCGCCGCGAACCTCGCCGCCGCCGACGCGTGCCGTCGCATGCCCGCGTACGAGCGCGCCGCCTGCCTGCGCTCCGTCGCCGACGCCCTCGAGCGCGAGCGCGCGGCCGTCGCGACGCTGGTCGCGCGCGAAGCGGGCAAGCCGATCACGCAGGCCCTGCTGGAAGTGGACCGCGCGGTGTTCGTCTTCCGCGACGGCGCCGAGGAAGCCACCCGCATCGGCGGCGAGGTGCTGCCGCTCGACGTGCTGCCCGCCGGGCGCGGCCGCCTCGGCCTGACCCGGCGCTGGCCGCTCTCGCCGATCGCGGCCATCACGCCGTTCAACTTCCCGGTGCTGCTCACGGCCCACAAGGTCGCGCCGGCCATCGCGTGCGGCGCCGCCGTCACGCTCAAGCCGCCGCCGCAGGATCCGCTCTCGCCGCTGCTGCTCGGCGAGATGGTCGCGCGGTCCGGCTACCCGGCCGGCGGCGTCAACGTCGTGCCCTGCGAGCTGGACGTCGCGCGGCGCCTGGTGACCGACCCGCGGGTGCGGATGATCAGCTTCACGGGCAGCGTCCGCGCCGGCTGGGCGATCCGCGCCGAGGCCGGCACCAAGCGCGTGACGCTCGAGCTGGGCGGGAACGCCGCGGTCATCGTCGAGCCCGACGCGGACCTCGCACGCGCCGTGGCGGCGTGCGCGACCGGGGGCTACAGCTACGCCGGACAGTCGTGCATCTCCGTGCAGCGGATCCTGGTGCACGAGCAGGTCTATCCCGCCTTCGTCGACGCGCTCGCGGCCCGCGTCCGCCGGCTCGTGGTCGGCGACCCGCTCGACCCGGCGACCGAGGTGGGGCCGATGATCGACGAGGCCGCGGCGCGACGCGCGGAGACGTGGATCGCCGAGGCGTCGAACGACGGCGCCACGGTGGTCGCCGGCGGAGAGCGGCGCGGCGCGATCCTTCAGCCGACCGTGCTCACGGGGACCAAGCCCGGGCACCGCGTCAACTGCGAGGAGGTCTTCGCCCCGGTCACGACCGTGGCCGCGTACCGGTCGTTCGACGAGGCGCTCGAGTGCGCGAACGCGTCGCCCTTCGGGCTCCAGGCCGGGGTGTTCACCCGGGACGTCGGGCGGCTGATGCGGGCGTGGGACCGGCTCGAGGTGGGCGGGGTGATGGCGAACGAAGTGCCCACGTGGCGGATGGACCGGATGCCCTACGGCGGCGCCAAGGCGAGCGGCCTGGGACGCGAAGGCGTCCGCTGGGCGATCGACGAGATGACCGAGCTCCGACTGCTCACCCTTCACGCGGAGTGACGGCGATGGAGACACCGCGTCACACGCCCTGGTACCTTCGCCCGCTGTTCGTGATCGGGTTCCCGCAGATGGCGCACCGGCCGCCGCTGCCGCGGCGCTGGGCGCTCTACTGCGCGCTGGCCTACCTGGTCCCGATCGTGATGATGGAGATGCTGCCTCCGGGCGAGGGCCTGTACCGCGAGCTGTCGTGGCTCACCACACTGGCGCCGGCGTTCATCCTCTCGCTCCACTACGGCATGCTCGGCGCGCTCGCGGGCCTGGTGGCCGGCACGGTGCTCTACGTCGCCGTGCAGCTCGTCCTGCAGCTCAACGTGATGCCCATCGACCCCGCCGTCATCCTCCCGACCTACATCTCCTACGGCATCCTGGCGATCGCGGTGGGCTGGCTCTCGCAGCAGCTGCACGACTACTACCAGCGGCTGATCAGGGCCGAGCGGCTCGCGGCCATCGGCGAGGTGGCGGTGACGCTCCGCCACGAGGTGAACAACGCGCTGGCGGCGATCATCGGCGAGGCGGGGCTGCTGCGCGCCGCGGCCGAGCGGTTCTCCGCGGAGGACCGGGCGGGCGTGGAGACGATCCTGGAGATGGCCAACCGGATCGGGGCGGACCTCAAGCGCCTGTCCACCCTGGACGACGCGCCGGTGACCAGGTACGCGGGCGACACGCTGATGGTGAAGCTGGACGCGGCCGGCGGGCCGGCCGGCGGCGCGGGAGCCGCCTAGCCGACCGCCTGCTCGATCCGCCCGGCCAGCTCGAAGTCCTTGCGCGTCAGGCCGCCCGCGCTGTGGGTCGAGAGCGTCATCGTGATCGTGGTGTAGCGGATGTCGACGTCGGGGTGGTGGTCCATCGCGTCCGCGGCCACGGCCACGCGGTCGACGAACCGGATGCCGTCCGCGAAGGTCGCGAAGCTGAAGCTCCTGCGGATCGCGCTGCCGTCGCGGGACCAGCCGTTCAGCCGCTTCAGCCCCTGCCCGATCTCGTCCTCGCTCAACCGGCCGGCCATGGCGACGCTCCCGCGCGCTAGCGCATCGCGGCGTGGGTGATCAGGTAGGCGATGGCCGCCATCACCGCCGCGGCCGGAATCGTCAGGATCCAGGCCCACACGATGCGTCCGGCTACCCCCCACCGCACCGAGGAGATCCGCTGCGTGGCCCCGACGCCGCTGATCGCACCGGTGATGGTGTGGGTGGTGGACACCGGGATGCCGAAGGCGGACGCCAGGAAGATCGCGCTCGCGCCGCCCGTCTCGGCGCAGAATCCCCCGTAGGGCCGGAGCTTGGTGATCCGCTGCCCCATCGTCTTCACGATCCGCCATCCCCCGAACAGCGTGCCGAGGGCGATGGCGCCGTAGGCCCAGGCCTCCACCCAGAAGGGGATGCGGTCCATCGTGGTGACGTGCAGGAACTGCCACGGGTGGTTGGCGAAGACCGCCTGCGCCGAGTACAGCAGCCCGACGACGATGCCCATGGTCTTCTGGGAGTCGTTGGTCCCGTGGCTGAGGCTGAAGGCCGCGGCCGAGAGCAGCTGGAAGGCGCGAAACAGGGTGTCCACCCGCTGCGGATGGGTACGCCGGAACGTCCATCCCACCGCGACCATGAGGATCAGGCCGAACACGAAGCCGATGAGCGGGGAGAGGAAGATGAACAGGATCGGCGTCAGCCAGCCGCCGGGGATCAGGGCGCCGACGCCCGCCTTGGCGATCGCCGCCCCGGCGTAGCCTCCCATCAGGGCGTGCGACGAGGACGACGGGATGCCGGAGTACCAGGTGATGACGTTCCACGCGATCGCACCGATCAGCGCCGCGAAGATGACCTGCGGGTCCACGAGGTTCACGTGGATCAGGCCCTTGCCCATCGTCTTCGCGACCGCGGTCCCGAACAGGAACAGGCCGATGAAGTTGAACGCCGCCGCCCAGACGACCGCGACCGTCGGCGAGAGGACGCGGGTCGAGACGACGGTGGCGATGGAATTCGCGGAATCGTGGAAGCCGTTGCTGAAGTCGAAGACGAACGCGACCACCAGGATCACGAAGACGAACGCGACGGTACCGTTCACTAGGCGTGCTTCAGCGTGATACTCTCGAGGGCGTTGGCCACGTCCTCGGCCTCGTCGACGCAGCGCTCGAGGTTGTCGTAGATCTCCTTCCACTTGATCACCTCGATGGCGTTCGTCTCGGTCTCGAACAGCCGGCCCAGCGAGGTGTGGTAGAGCGAATCGGCCTCCTCCTCGAGCCGCTTGGCCTCGATGCAGTGCTGCATCACGCCGTCCTTCTTGCGCAGCTCCTCGACGCCGAGGGCCAGCGTGCCCACCGCGCGGTGCAGCACGTCGGTCAGCAGCCGCACCCCCTCCGGCGCCGCGCCCACCCGGAAGATCTGGGCCCGCCGCGCCACGCCGTCGATCACGTCGATCACCTCGTCGAGGTCGGAGGCCAGTCGGTAGATGTCCTCGCGGTCGATCGGCGTGATGAAGGTGCGGTCGAGCCGGTTCACGACCTCGTGGGTGATCTGGTCGCACTCGTGCTCGAGCCGCTTGATGTGCTCGGCGTGATACGGCGCGCGCTCCGGCTCGGCGAACAGCCCCACCAGGTGCTCGGCCGCTTCCTTGCTGCGGCGCGCGACCTGGATGAACAGGTCGAAGAACTCCTCTTCCCTCGGCAACAGGCTGAACGGCACGACCACTCCCCGGAAAAGGCGCGCGGAACATAGCCGTGGGCCGCCACTGCAGCCAATGCAGGGCCGTGGCCGGTGATTCGGCGATAGTCGGCGCGCGTGGCCTTGCGCGCCCTGCTCATCGGTTTATATTCGGTTACATGACCGAATAAATACCGAAAGTCGATCGTGGGGCGTTCATGGAAGACATTGCCAGCCAACGTCTTGCTGACGACCGTGCTGGACAGTCTCAGTCGCCGCCAGTGGCGTGTCCCGACTGCGGAAACACCCTCGTGCGCGCGTCGGGATGCCTGTACTGCCCGGTCTGCGGCTGGGGGCGGTGCGGGTGAGCTGGGCGCTGCTGGATCAGCGGCGCCGGGGCACCCGCTTCGTGCGCCTCCCGATCAAGTCCATCCTCAACTCGCCGCAGCAGACGGGGATGGGGTTCTGGTCGCTGAACCCGTACGTCGGGTGCGAGTTCGGCTGCAGCTACTGCTTCGCGCGCTTCGCCCACCGCTACGTGGTCGAGCGCGGGCGCGAGGGCGGCGAGCCGGACGCCCGCACCTGGGATGACGACGCCTTCGAGCGCCAGGTCTTCGTGAAGAGCGAGGCGCCCGACGTCCTGGCGCTCACCCTGAAGCCGTCGCGCCTGGGAGACGCCGCCATCGCGATCGGCACCGCGACCGATCCCTACCAGCCCGCCGAGCGGCGGTTCCGGCTCACGCGGCGGATCCTGGAGCGGCTGGCGCAGTTCCACGGCCTGAACGTCAGCCTGGTGACCAAGTCGCCGCTGGTCGTGCGGGACCTCGACGTGCTCGCGCGCCTGGCGGAGCGGAGCCGGCTCACCGTCTACCTCTCGCTCGTCACGGTGGAGGTGCCGCTCATCCGGAAGCTGGAGGCGCGCTCGCCGATGCCGCAGGTGCGCCTGCGGGCGCTGGCGAAGCTCGCGGCGGGCGGCATCGCGGCGGGCGTGATGATCGCGCCGGTCCTGCCGGGCATCACCGACGGCACTGCGCAGCTGCGCGCCCTGATGCGGGCGGCCGGGGAGGCGGGCGCGTCGTTCGTCCACGCCGCGCCGCTCCGGCTCTACCCGGCCGTGCGGCCGACCTTCCTGCCGGTCGTCGCGCGGCACTTCCGGGCGCTGCTGCCGCGGTACGAGCGGGCCTTCGACACGCGGGGCGCCGTGACCGGGGCGTACGCCGACGCGCTCGAGCGGCGGGTGGCGCGGCTGCAGCGGGAGACCGGGTTCCCGACCTGGGCCGACGACGAGGCGGCGCGCGGGCGCTACCGCCGCCGCCCCGACACCGACGACCTCGGCCAATGGGTGCTCCCGCTCTAGCGCGCCCCGCCCCCGCCGGCGACCGGCCGCATCTCCAGCTCGCGTTTCCCGAGCAGCTGCGGCGGCTGGTCCCCGCCGTCCGGCGCGGCCTGGCGTTCGGGATTCCGGCGCTCGACGCCGCGCTGCCCCAGGGCGTTCCCCGCGGACAGATCACGGTCCTCGAGGCGCCCCTGGGCAGCGGCGGCACCACGCTCCTCCTCGCGCTCGCGGAGGCCACGCTGCGCGCCGACGAGGGCGTCGCGCTGGTGGACGCCGAGCGCTCGCTCGCCCCGCAGGCCGCAGCCCACCTCGCCGCGCTCGGACCCTTCTGGGTCGTGCGGCCCCGGACGGGCGAGAACGCCTGGTGGTGCACCGACGTCCTGCTCCGGACCGGCGCGTTCGGACTGGTGATCACGGACCGCGTGCCCGCGCCGCCCCGCCGCGTGGCCGTGCGGCTGCAGCGGCTGGCGCACGACAAGGACTGCGCACTGATCGTGCGCGTGGCGCAGACGGGGGTGATGCCGGTTGCGCAGACGGCAAGACGGCAAGTTGTCAGTGGCTCCCAGTTGCCAGCGTTCGGAGCCGCGGTGGCGCTGGCCGTCGAGCCGTCGTCGCACGGCCCCGGCTTCGTCCCCGCGCTCCCGGGCTGGGGCGGCGCGTGGCCCGCGGCGCGCACGGTGCGCGTCACGACGCTCAAGGGCGGCGCCCCGCGCGCCGCGGAGGTGACGGTTGGCGTCCCCATGCCGGATCGCCTGCGTCCGCATTGGGCGGTTCGCGATCGGCGCGCTCCGGAGCGCGCCGACCGGCGACCCGAGCGCAAGGCGCGCAAGTAGCGGCGCGGCCGGCCCGCCCACGGCGGAAGCCGTGCCCGGCGCGGGCGAGGCCCCGGCCGCGCCGCCGGCCGTCGCCGTCGCCGAGGAGCGCGGCAAGCCGTGCGTCGTGGCCACGAGCCGCGAGGCTCGCGCCCGCGGCGTCACCGCCGGCATGGCGCTCGCCGAGGCCAAGGCGCTCGCCGCCGACCTGGTCGCGCTGCCGTGGGACGCCGAGCGCGTCGCGCGCGCCGCCCTCGAGGTCACGACCGCGCTCCTGGCCGCGAGCCCGCGGGTTTCCTGGGCGGGAGGAGCGAGGATGCCCTTGCCGCCTGGCCGTCCGGCAACGGGCGAGGCGGGGTTGTGGTGGGTCGACGCCGCGGGACTCGGCAACGAGGCCAAGCTCGCCCGGAAGCTCGTCGCCGTCGCGGGCGCCCTCGGCCTCGGCCCCGCCCGCGCTGGCATCGCCGACTCCGCCATCGCCGCCTACGCGGCGACGTACGGAGGACGCGCCGAGAAACGGGGGCACGGCCGCACGGACGCGCCGCCGCGCGACAGGGCGGGTGTGCGGCCGCGGATCGTGCCGCCCGGCGCCGACGCCCGGTACCTCGCGCCCTTCCCCGTCACCCTGCTCGACCTGGACGACGACCTCGCCGAGACGCTGCGGAGCCTCGGCCTCGTGAAGGTCGGCCAGCTCGCGGCCCTCGACGCCGACGAGGTCGAAGCCCGCTTCGGTCCCGAGGGCCTGGCCGCCCACCGTCTCGCCCGCGGGCTCGATGCGCGCGGGCCCACGACGCCGCGCGACGACGCGCTCCCCGCCGTCGAAGTCGAGCTCGGCGGGCCCGTCGCCACCGCGGAGCCGCTGCTCTTCGTCCTGAAGGGCGCGTTGGCCTCGCTCAGCGAGGCACTCCACACCAGGGGGCTCGCCGCACGCGAGATCGCGCTCGCGCTGCAGCTGGACGACGGCACCACCGCCGTGCGGGCGGTGCGCCCCGCGCGGCCCACGTCCCACGCCGACGCCCTGTTCGACCATTGCCGCATGGCGCTGGAGGGCTGGCAGCTGCACGAGCCCGCCGTCGGCTTCCGCCTCTCCGCCGCCGTCACCGTGTCCGCCTCCGGCGAGCAGGGCGACCTCCTGGCGCCGCGCTGGGCCGACCCCTCCGCCCTGGCGGCGGCGTTCGACCGGATCCGAGGCAGCGAGGGCCCGGACGCCGTGGCGATTCCGGAAGAGCGCGACGGGCACTTGCCCGCGGACCGGGGAGCGTGGGTGGACGAACCGGACGCGCGGGCGCACCGGGGCACGAACCCGCGGGAGCCCCGGGGCAGACCGGCACAGGGACCCGGAGGAGCCGCGCGGGCCGCGGGCGGGCTGGCCGCGGCACTCCGGGTGCTGCCCGCCGCGGCGCCCGTGCACGTGCGCCTCGGGCGCTCGGGGCTCGCCGCCTTCCGGCACGGGGACCAATGGCACGACGTCGCGGAGTGGTCCGGCCCCGAGCGCCTCGCCCCCCGGTGGTGGCGGCACGACGGCGCCGGCTCGGCGGGCGTGCCGCCCGGGCCGCGCGACTACTACACGGCCCGCACCGCCGACGGCGCGCTGTGGCTGCTGTACCGCGGCGAGCCCGACCAGTGGTTCCTCGAGGGGTGGCTGGATTGACCGGCCGGACCGACTACGTCGAGCTCCACTGCCACAGCGGGTTCTCGCTCCTCGACGGCGCGTCCAACCCGGAGACGCTGATGGCGCGGGCCGCGGCGATCGGGATGCCCGCCGTGGCGCTCACCGACCACGACGACCTCGGCGGCGCGGTGCGCTGGTCCGAAGCGGGCCGGGAGCGCGGCGTCGAGGCCATCGTCGGCCTCGAGCTGACGGCGGGCGACCGGGAGGCCGGCTCCCATCTCACCCTGCTCGCGACGGACCAGACCGGCTACCGCAATCTCTCCCGCCTCGTGACCCTGGCGCGGAGCGCCGAGCGCGGCGCGCCCGCGGCCCCGTGGGACGCGGTCGAGCGCCATGCCGCGGGTCTCTTCTGCCTCACCGGCTGCCCGTTCGGCGAGGTGCCGCAGCGCCTGGCCCGGGACGACGAGGCCGGTGCGCGCGAGCGGCTCGGACGGCTCGCCGAGGTCTTCGGCGGCCGCGTCGCGGTCGAGTGCTGGGATCATGCGCTCGCCTCGGAGCGCGCCGTGGTCCCCAGGCTGGTCGCGCTCGCCGGCTCGCTCGACCTGCCCTGGCTGGTCACCAACGACGTCCACTACGCGACGCCCGGGGCCCGGCTGGTGCACGACGTCCTGACCTGCCTGCGCCACCAGACGACGCTCGACGACGCCGGCACGCTGCTCCGGCCCAACGGCGAGTGGTACCTGAAGCGTGCGGACCGGATCGCCCATCGCTGGCGCCACTACCCCGAGGGCCTCGCGGCGACGCGCGCGGTGGCCGAGCAGTGCGCGTTCCGGATGGCGGCCCTCGCGCCGACGCTTCCCGCGTTCCCCACGCCGCCGGGGATCACGGCCGACGATCATCTCGCCGCGCTGGTCGCCGCCGGCGCGCGCGAGCGCTACGGCGAGCGCCTCACCGCGCGGCACCAGGCGCAGCTCCGCCACGAGCTGGACGTGATCCGGCGGCTCCGTCTCGCGGGCTACTTCCTCATCGTCTGGGACATCGTGCGCGAGGCCAGCCGGCTCGGCGTGCTCGCCCAGGGGCGCGGCTCCGCCGCGAATTCGGCCGTGTGCTACTGCCTCGGCATCACCGCCATCGACCCCGTCGGGATGGAGCTGCTGTTCGAGCGGTTCCTGTCCGAGGACCGGCGCGAGGCGCCCGACATCGACATCGACTTCGCCCACAACGACCGCGAGCAGGTGATCCAGTACGTGTACCGGCGCTACGGCCGCGACCACGCGGCCATGGTGTGCGAGGCGATCACCTACCGCGGCCGCGCGGCGGTGCGCGACGCCGCCCGCGTCCTCGGCTTCTCGGTCCAGCAGGCCGAGAAGCTCGCCGACGAGGCCGACCGGGACGGCGCGCGCGAGACCGGCGAGAAGCTGCTCGAGGGCGGCGCCGCGGCGGCGGACCTCGATCCCGCCGACCACCGGGTGCGGATGCTCGCCGAGGTCGTGCGCGGCCTCCACCAGCTGCCGCGCCACCGCTCCATCCACGTGGGCGGCTTCGTGCTCACGGCCGAGCCGCTGGCCGAGGTCGTGCCCATCGAGCCGGCCGCGATGCCGGAGCGCACCGTGATCCAGTGGGACAAGGACGATCTCGACCCGGTGCGGCTCATCAAGATCGACCTGCTGGGCCTCGGGATGCTCACGATGATCCAGAAGGCGATCCAGCTGGTGCGCCTCCATCGCGGCGTCGCGATCGACCTCGCCCGGCTGCCCATGACCGATCCCGCGGTGTACGACCTGCTGTGCCGCGCCGACACCATCGGCGTCTTCCAGGTGGAGTCGCGCGCCCAGATGAACACCCTGCCGCGCCTCGCCCCGCGGACGTTCTATGACCTGGTGGTCGAGGTCGCGCTGATCCGCCCCGGCCCCATCCAGGGCGAGATGGTGCACCCCTACCTCCGGCGCCGCGCCGGCCTCGAGCCGGTCACCTACCCGCATCCCTCGCTCGAGCCGATCCTCGAGCGCACCCTCGGCGTGCCGCTCTTCCAGGAGCAGGGGATGCAGGTGGCGATCGCCGCCGCCGGCTTCACGCCCGGCGAGGCCGACGAGCTCCGGCGCGCGATGGGCCACAAGCGCTCCCACGAGCGGATGGCGAAGATCTGCGGCAAGCTGGTGGACGGGATGGCGAAGAACGGCATCGAGCCCGACGTCGCGCGCCGCATCTTCAACCAGATCTCCGCGTTCGCCGACTACGGCTTCCCCGAGAGCCACGCGGCCAGCTTCGCGCTCCTCGTCTACGCGTCCGCCTGGCTGAAGCTCTACTACCCGGCGGAATTCGCCTGCGCGCTCCTCAACGCGCAGCCGATGGGCTTCTACGCTCCCGGCACCATCGTGGAGGACGCGAAGCGGCACGGCGTGGACGTGCGCGGCATCGACGTGATGAAGAGCGGCTGGGAGAGCACGGTCGAGGACGGCGCGCTCCGTATCGGCTTCCGCCAGGTCGCCGGCCTCGGGAGCAAGGCCCGCGAGCGGCTCGAGCCGCTGCTCGCCGCCGGCCGCCCCGGCTCCCTGGAGGGATGGGTGCGCGAGAGCGGGCTCACCATCCCGCAGCTCCGCGCCCTCGCCGACGCCGGCGCCTTCGACGGCCTGTGGCCGAACCGCCGCTCGGCGCTGTGGGAGCTGTTGAAGCACACCCGCGGCGCCGCCGGCCCGCTGGCCCCCGTGGCCGCGGACCGGCGCCCCGCGCCGGTGCCTCCCCTGACGCCGGTCGAGCTCACCGAGGCCGACTACCGCGTCACCGGGCTCTCTCCCGCCGGCCACCCGATGCGCCACCTGCGCGCCGCGGTCGCCGCGCTGGGCGCCGTTCCGGCCGAAGCGCTGGAGCGCCGCCGCGACGGCGACTGGGTCACCGTCGCCGGACTCGTGATCTGCCGCCAGCGGCCCGGCACCGCCAAGGGGTTCTGCTTCGTGACGCTCGAGGACGAGACGGGCCTCGCCAACGTCGTGATCACGCCCAAGCTGTTCGAGGAGCACAAGCGGCTGGTGCGGCGCTCGCCGCTCCTCGTGGTGAGCGGCGTGCTCCAGGTGGAGCAGGGCGTGCTCAACGTGCGGGCGAAACGGTTCGCCGCGCCGCATCCCGGCGCCGGCGCCTCGTTCGTCGCCTCACACGATTTTCATTGAGGGATGCGGCGAAGCGGCTAGGCCAGCGTCTCCGAAAGATCGACGCCGCGCGTCGCGAAGATCCGCTCGACGGTCTCGCCCACCTTGTTGTTGGGCGTCGACGCCCCGGCCGTGATGCCGACCACGCGCCGCCCCGGCGGCAGCCAGTCCCGCACCTCCACTTCCGCATGCGCCCCGACCGGCTTGTGGCGGATCGCACCCGACTCCGGCGCGATACACGCCGCGTCCTGGATGTGGTAGGTCGGCACCCGCTCCGCGCACAGCGCGGCGAGGTGGTTCGTGTTGCTCGAGTTGTACCCGCCCACCACGACCACGACGTCCACCGAGTCCTGGAGCAGCCGCAGCACCGCGTCCTGCCGGTCCTGCGTCGCCGAGCAGATCGTGTCGAAGCTCCGGAAGTGCTCGGCGAGCGCCGCCGGGCCGAAGCGCGCGGTCATCGCCCGGCGCAGCTCCGCCGCGATCGCCAGCGACTCGGTCGACAGCATCGTCGTCTGGTTGGCGATGCCCACCCGTACGAGGTCGCGCGCCGGCTCGAAGCCGTCCGACGCCGCCGCGCGGAAGCGGGCCTTCAAACCGTCCCCGCCCTCGCCGCGCTCGATGAACTCGCACACCAGCCGGGCCTCGTCCATGTCCCGCACCACCAGGTAGCGCCCGCCGGCGTGCTCCGAGACCTGCGAAGCCGTCGCCCGCGTCTCTTCGTGCTGGTACTTGCCGTGGATGATCGCGGTGAAGCCGTCGCGGGCGTAGCTCTCCACCCGCTTCCACACGTTGAGCACCGATCCGCAGGTCGTGTCCACCAGGACCGAGCCCAGGGTGCGCAGCCGCTCGAAGTCCTCCCGCGTGACCCCGAACGCGGGCAGGATCACCACGTCGGCGGCGGTCACCGCACCGAAGTCGAACGCGCCCGCCGCGCTGCGCGCGATGATCTCGATGCCCATGCCCGAGAGCTTGGCGTTGACGTGCGGGTTGTGGATGATCTCGCCCACGAGGAAGATCCGCCTGCCCGGGAACTTGGCGCGCGCCTCGTAGGCGTACTCCACCGCGCGGTCCACCCCGTAGCAGAAGCCGAATTCCTGCGCCAGCCGGACGGTCAGGTCGCCCGCGGTCAGCGCGTAGCCGCGCGCACGCACGGCGTCCACCACCGAGCTGTGGTAGTCGTCCGAGAGGGCGCCCTGGATCTCGCCCTTGAGGCCGAATCCCTTGCGGAAGTAGGTCTGTTCCACGGGTTGAGGCGAATCTAGCCGGGCCGCGCCCCCTCCGGCAGGGACGCCCGCCTGCTCTCCGGCCGCGCTACGGCTTGCCGCCGCGATCCGGCGGGCGGTTGATGAGCATCGCGTACCTCAGCCACTTCTCGTACGCCGAGATCGTCGCCCACACGATGCCCCGCGTGCCGTCCAGCACGCCAAGGCGCACGAACGCCCGCAGCACGAACTCGACCGGCATCCGGAGCCAGTCGGTCGCGCGGTACGCCCGGCCCCGTGCGGCGAACTCCGCCGTCCGGATCGAGCCGTAGGTCTCGACCTTGCGCAGGTGCTCGGGAACCGTGCGCACCGTGTGGTGCTCGAGCGGACCCGACAGCCGCGCCGTCGAGCCCGTCACCTCGACGCCGGTGTGCACGGGCGCCGGCGTGCAGCGGCCCTTCTCCCGGCGGAACAGCCGGATCACCCAGTCGTGACCGAGTCCGCCCCAGCGCATCTTCCGGCCCAGGTAGTAGACGTCGCGGCGCACCCAGTACCCGTCCACCGCCGGCGTGCCCGCGAGCGTCGCCCGGATCTCGTCGGCGAGCTCACGCGTCACCCGCTCGTCCGCGTCCAGGAGCAGCACCCACGCACCGGTCGCCAGGTCCAGCGCGCGCTGCTTCGAGATGCCGTGGCCCTTGAACTCGCTCCGGGAGATGAGGTCCACCCGCGCCCCCGCCTGCCGCGCGATCTCCACGGTCCGGTCGGTGGAGCCCGTGTCCACGACGACGATCTCGTCGGCGAGGCCCTTCACGCTGGCGAGGCAGGCTGGAAGCCGCTCCGCCTCGTCGAGCGTGATGAGGATGACGCTCAGCTTGGGCCCCGAGGCGGGCGGCGTCATGCGGTCGTTCCTTTCTCCGCGCGGGCGGCGGCGCCGGCCAGCACCGACCGCACGGCCGCGAGCAGCGTGCCCACCGGGATGTCCGGGACGCGGGGCGCCCCGACGTTGCGGTGCGCCGGCCCGAGAACGCCCCACCCGCGCACCTGGTCCTCGAGTCCGAAGGCTACCACCGGCACGCCCACCGCGTCGGCCAGGTGCAGCGTCCCGGTGAACTGCGACACGAAGACGTCGAAGCGCCGCTGCAGGGCGGCGAAGGTGGCGAGCGGGACCGGCGGCAGAACGACCGTGCCGGGCAGCCCGGTCCGGATGGCCTCCGCCTCGGCGCGCTCGTCGCCCACACCGCACAGCACCACGCGGCAGCCGTCCTCCACGAGCGCCCGCGCCAGGGCCGCGACGTTCTCGGCGGGCCAGGCTCGCACCGTGTAGCGCTTTCTGCCCCGGTGGGGGATCTGCATGCCGACCACCGGCCGCCCGTCCGGCGGAAGGAGCGCCGGCGCGATCTCGGCCGCGCGCCGCTCCGCGCCGGGCGCGATCACGAACACCGGCCGGATCGCGTCCGGCTCCCGGCCCAGCGCCGCAGCGGCACGGCAGTAGCGGGTCGTCTGATGGTAGTCGTCCACGCCGAGGATCAGGTTGCTTGCCGGATAGGCGTACGTGCGGTGCGTCGCCATCCGGATCGGCGCGCGGCTCCAGGCGCCCACCCACGCCCCCGCCATCGACTCCGCCCGCAGGCTGACGTACAGGTCGAACCTGTCACGCCCCAGGCGCCACGCCACCTCGGTCCAGGCCCGCGGGTCCCGGCGGAACACCGGCCCCTCCTCCACGAACGGGAGTCCCTCGAGCACCGCCCGGTTCTTCCTCCCGGGCACGAGCACCATGCGCGCGTCCGGCCAGCGACGGTGGAGCGCCAGCAGCAGCGGGGAACAGCACAAGAGATCGCCGATCCGGTCGGTGCGCGAGACGAGGATGTTCCGCGGCTGCAACCCGTCCAGGTCGCGCACGGTCCGCGGGCGCCGGTCCAGCGGCAGCGTCAGCGCCGCGGCGAACAACGTCTGCAACGGGCGCTTGATGCCCTGGCGCACTCGCTTCGCCAACCCCGCCATGTCACCTCACCGCCTGGGCAACAGCCCCCACTTGCGCAGCCACGCCGCGTAGAACCGCGCACTCGCGAGCGGCGTGTCGAAGGCCGGCCGCCGCTCGGAGCTCACGCGCCAGTCCTGCCGCGCGATCCGCGCGTTCATCGCCGCCGGGTGGGTTCCCCTCCACCGGAACGCCAGCTCGACGCTGCCGATCCGTTCCGCCGGTACCGGATCCCAGCGCCGCCGCACGTACGCCTCGTCGTGATACAGCCGGGCCAGGGCCAGCGTCTTCGCCTTGAGCGCCGCCGGCGCCGCCACCCAGCCGTAGTGGAAGACCCGGGCGCCGCTCCGCCGCGTGCGGAGCGGCCGTCCGTCCCGCCGGGCGAACCCGGCGGCGTCGCGCGCGGATTCCAGCCGTCCGTCGTTGCGCACCAGCCGACACTGCCGCCGGTAGCGGAGCGGATTCACGTAGTCGTACGAGCCCTCGAAGTGCAAGAACCGGAACGACAGCGCATCTACGCGCGCCTCACCGTCGTGCCGGGCCAGCGCCGCGCGGATCGCACCGTAGTCCACTTCGTGCAGCACCTCGTCGGCCTGGAGGTACAGCGCCCACGGAAAGCGGCACCGCGCCAGCGCGCGGTTGGTCTCGCGCGCCAGGGTGTGGCCCCGCAGCTCGCGGCCCTCGTCCCAGTCCGATTCCACCACGGCGACGCGGGGGTCGCCCAGGCCGTGGATCGTCGCCAGCGCCGGGTCGCTCTGGTGGGCGACGACGACGACCTCGGCCACCAGCGGCAGCAGCGAGCGCACGGACTCGCCGACGGGATAGTCGTAGCCGGGCACGCTGCGGATGATGGTGAAACCCGAGACCTGGACCTCAGGCACCGAGGAACAGGCTCCAGATCCAGTCCACGGCGCCGTGGGTCACGGCGGCGGCCGCCAGCTTGCCGGTCCGCTGGTACACCCAGCCGTACGCCACCCCGGCGGCCGTGGCGAGGAGTCCGTAGCCCCAGTTCGGATGCGACGGATGCTTCAGCAGGTGCAGCAGGCCGAAGACCAGCGCGCCGAGGCCGAGTCCCACCCGCCGGCCCCACAGCCGCGTGAACGCCTCCTGGATGACGCCGCGGAACAGCATCTCCTCCGGCAGGCCGACGAACAGGATCAGGCCGAACATCCGCAGCGCGGCGTGGGCCGGTCCCAGCCACCGCGACTGGAACGTCAGGAACCCGATGGCGAGCCCGAGGGGAATCGCGACCGCCGCCAGGACCGCGACCGCCGCCAGCGCCAGCCCCAGCTCCCGCGCGCCGAGGTCCAGGTCCACGTCGAAGGTGCGCAGCGGATGGACGACGGCGAACAGGAACAGCGCGAGCGCCAGCGCCACCAGCGGGCCGAGGCTCAGGCGCATGCCGCCCGGCACCGCGATCTGGATGCCCCGCTCCCAGATGCCCCACACCGCCGCCACCGCCACGGCCGCGACCAGCAGCCGGACGGGCGAGGGCTCCTCGCCCCTGCGCACACCCAGAGCCACCGTCGCCAACCCCGCGCCGATCGGCCACAGCAGCAGGTTCACCCAGTTGTGGCTGCCCACGAGCAGCGCCGCCACCATGCCGTAGAGCGCCAGGCCCAGCGGGACGTGCACGGCGAGCCCCGGATGCCGCTCGACCAGGGCACCGGTCCACGCGCGCGCTTCCGGGATGAGCAGCAGGAGGAATGCGGCCGCGGCGGCGAGGTCGAACGCGAGCCATGGCCACCGCGCGTCGCCCTCCGCGCCGAACACCGCCAGCGCCGCCAGGGTGACGACCGCGACGGTGGTTCCGACGACGTTCGCTCTCCGGCTCACGCGTCGCCCCTCCCGGGGCGGCCCACACCCGGGTCCAGGCCCCGGTAGACGTCGAGCGTGCCGTCGATGGTCCGGTCGATCGAGAACTCTCGCACCCGCTCGCGAGCCGCCGCGACCAGGGACGAGCGCAGCGGCCGGTCCCCGAGCACGCGCCGAATCGCATCGCCGAGCGCCGCGCCGTCGCCCACGGCCACCAGGAGCCCGTCGGTTCCATGCCGCACGATCTCCGTCACGCCGCCCGCGGCGGTCGCCACGACCGGCACCTCGGCGAGCATCGCATCGAGGAGCGTCGTGCCCAGCCCCTCGTCCCGCGAGCTCAGCACGGCGACGTCCGCCGCCGCCAGCAGCTCGGCCGCGTCGGCCCGGAAGCCCGGCAGCCGCACGATTGCATCGAGCCCGAGCCGGGACCGGAACCGCCGCACCGCCGCCGCCAGCGGACCGTCGCCCACCAGCAGGGCCTGGACGTCGCACCCCGCGCGGCGCGCCGCGGCGATCGCCGCGAGAAAGGTCTCCGGATCCTTGTGCGGCGGAATCAGCGAAGAGACCATGACCGCCAGCGGCCTTCCCGGCTCGACGCCCAGGCCGCGCAGCGTCGCCTCGCTGGCGCGCCGGGCCGGCCGGCTGAGGTTGACGCCGCTGTGCACGACGGAGACGCGAGCCGGATCGACGCCGCAGGTGCACAGCACCGACCTGACACGCTCCGAGACCGCGATGAACCGCTCCGGGCGCCGGTACTTGAGCCGGGACAGGAAGTTGCGTCGCAGTGGCAGCGCCACGCGACGCGACACCAGCAGCCGCACCGGCGTGCGCGCGGTCGCCAGGGCCGAAACCGCCACCGCGTGGGCCGCGTGCGCGTGCACGACATCGGGCCGCACCTCGGCCAGCAGCTTCCGCAGCCGCCCCGCGGCCACCGGGTCCCACTCGAACGCCGGCGACAGCGGCAGCACCGGCACGCCGTCGCGCGCGAGCGCCGCGGCGAGCAGCGTGCCCGGCCGCGCGGCTACCCAGCTCCGGTGCCCCCGGAGCTGCAGGCCGGTCGCCAGCGCGTGGAGCTGCCGCTGGCCGCCGCCCCACGTGCGCTCCGTGTCCACGTGAACGACCCGCAGCGCACCGCTGGCGCTCATACGCCGCCGCAGGTGGCTGGCGAGCCGTCCCGCACCGGAATCCGCGACAGCCTGCCCTTCAGACGGGGGTGAGTGCCGGCCGAATCCGGGAGCGCGACGTCGAAGTCGCCGCTGATGCGCGAGCCGGCCTGGAGGCGCACGGTGCCGGAGATCCCGACGCGCGCGGAGCCGGTTCGAAGTCGGACGGCGGCCGTGGCGCTGCTCGTGTCCGCCAGCGCCGCCTCCACCGTGAAGGTCCGCGCCGTTCGGAGGGGAATGGCGGCCCGCACGGCGAGGCCGGCCTCGCCTCCGCCACCCACGGCGACGATGGTGAGCAGGCTGTCCCCGGCACAGTAGGTGGCGAACGCCGGTTCGTCGAGCAGCGTCGACGTCCGTCCCGGCAGCACGCGCTCGACGTGCATGTCGCCGTAGCCGCCCGTTCCACCGCCCCCGATGGCGCCGCAGCCGGCGAGTGCGGCGACGGCCAAGCCGTGAGCGACGCCCGCGCGCCATCGCATGGCGAGGGAAGCTAGGCGCACCTCCGGCGCTTGCCTAGCGGCGCGCCCCCACGATCAGCGACCAGCGCCAGCGTGCGACCGGCGCGACCGGCCGTGCGACGTCGAGGCGCACGATCCCGTGGAAGAGCGAGACGCCGGCCCCGACCGAGGCGGCCGGCTGGCCTCCGAACATCCAGGTCCGTTGAGCCGCCTGACCTGCGTCGGCGAAGATCACCGGGGTGACGGTGTGCGGCGCGAGTCCGACGTCCACGCTCAGGGCCCACGCCGAAGCCCCGCGGAAGGCGCCCGCCGCGTATCCGCGCAGCGTCTTCTCGCCTCCCAGCCGGAAGTCCCGCTGCGGCAGGCTGTCCCCGACTCCCACGCCGGCCCAGCCCGAGGCCGTGACGTCGAGCCAGTGCGCGACGCCGGTCCGCGCCGTGGCCAGGAGCCACGCCCGGCCGTGCTGCCGCGCGCCCGCCGTTCCTTCCAGGCCAGCCCGCCAGCCGACGGGCCGAGCGCCCCCCGCCAGCTCCGCCGTGGCGATCCAGTAGCGACCGGGCGCGACCGGGTCGTTCGCCTGAAACGTCGCGCGCCCGCCCATCAGCGCATTGACGCCGGCACGCGCCAGACGGCGCGGCGCCGATTCGTCGGCGTACCGTCCCTCGAGCGTCAGGTCGGCCGCGCCCGCGAGCGGTCGCTGGTACCGGAGGGCGCCGCCCTGCGCGAAGACGTACGCGCCGTCGTCGCGCGCGAACAGCGCGCCCGTCACCGAGTTCGCGAACGTCAGCCCGGGAGCGAGCGGGTCCGCGTCCCGCATCTCGCGATAGGCCTCGAGCTCGACGCGAGCGGTCGGCGCGTCCCGGCGCAACGTCAGGGCGCCCTGCAGCCGTTGGTCGGTGAAGGCGTACCGGGCCCGGGCCAGCAGAGCGACGTACGGCACCCCGAGCCGCCACTCGTAGCCTGCTCCCAGCGAAGCGCCCTCGGCGCGGTTGTAGCGCCAGATGTCGGTCAGCCGGTCGAATGCGAGTGACAGCCGCGGCCGGCCCGTCAGGCTGTCGGGCAGATGCTCGAGCGTGGCCAGCGCGTCGCGGCGCAGGTCCTCGAGCCTGGCGGCATCCCCCGGGACGGGGTCGAACTGCAGGGAATCGCTCCACCCCCGGTAGGCGTGCAGGACCGAGTCCGGCGGCACGTCGACCTCGAATCGTCCTCCGGCCCAGGTGCCCTGCGTCACGCATCCGCCTTCCGCCGCCGTGAGCGTGTCGGCGGCCGACCCCACTGCGATCCGGTCCCCGCAGCGCCGCACACGGTCTCCGTGCCGATGCCGCTCCGCCGGCGCCGTCGTGTCGGGCGGAAGGTCGGCCAGCACGAGCGGCCGTCCCGCGTTGACCCGCACGTCGCGGAAGGTCGTGATGAAGTGGATCGGCACGACGAGGTTCTTGAACCACGGCAGGCGCACGTCGAGCGTGACCGCCTGGCGGTACGGCAGCCAGAAGTGCTCCTGGTACAGCCCGTACTCGAGGTCCGCCGACACCCGGAGAATGCGCTCGACGAGCCCGCCCTCCCGATCCGCCCGCGCCGTGTCGCGGCCGGTGGCGCCGATCGAGTCGACCCACAGCCGCCGGCCGACGAACACGAACGACAGCCGCACGGTCTCCGCCGTCTCGGCGTCCAGCCACAGCTCTCCCGCGATGAGCGCCGCGTCGGCCACCAGCGGCGTGACGCGCACGCCGACGGCACGTACCACGCGACCGGGCAGCGCGATCTGCAGCGAGTCGACGATGGCGTAGGCGTAGAACGCGTCGGCGCCGGGTGCCAGCGGGTGGACGGCCGCGCGCTCGGGAAAGCCCTGGTCCGAGAGCAGCCGGATGCTGTCCCCGAGGAACCGCGGCACGAACCAGGGCCGCGTCCACCGGGCGTCCATCGTGGCGCTCGGGAAGATCGTCTTCGAACGCTCCCCCACCTCGACGATCCGGAGGTCGTTCGGGGCCTGCCACTGGAGCTGCGACTCCTGCTCCTGAACGGCGAGGGGCACGAGCCGCGCGAAGCCGCCGCGACCGAAGTTCGCGTCCAGCCGCGACAGCAGGCGCGCACTGTAGTCGTGCACCGCGCTGTCCTGCTCGCGGTGCCGGGCCCGCGCCCGCGCGATCAGCGCCGCGGTCGCCGAGTCGGCGTAGGGACTCTGGAGCTGCAGCGTCAACAGCAGGACCACCGGGATCGGCATGGGGATCGATTCCGCGCCGGGGCGCTTCCACTACGCCGCCGGAGGGCGGACGGTTTCCCGCCGGCGGCGCGCTAGACGCCTTCGGCCGGGGGACGGAACGCGGCGCCGAGCGCGCGCCCGGAGCGCTGCTCCGCCCAGGTCGCGAGGGCCAGCCCCGCGAAGATCACCAGCGCGGCGAGCGCGGCGCGCGGCGTCAGGCGCTCGCCGAGGATCAGGGGCGCGCCGACGACCGTCATCACCGGCTGGAGGTACACGTACATCGCCACCAGGCTCGACGCGGTCCGCTGCAGCGCCCAGATCGACAGGTAGTACGCCAGGAGCGAGGAACAGACCACGATGTACCCCAGGCCCCAGAGCGCGCGCGCCGGCACCAGCGCGAGGTCCACGTCCCGCAGCGCCAGGAGACCGATCGGCGTGACGATGACCGCCCCGAACAGAAACACGTGGGAGACCACCGTCACCGGACGATATCGCTCGAGCATGCGCTTGGAGAGCACGAGGTAGGCGCCGTAGGACGCGGTGTTGCACGCCACGAGGGCGTTGCCGAATGCGGTCGTCGGGTCCAGCCGGATGCGGTCCGGCCCGATCAGATACACGGCGCCGAGCGCCGCGAGGGCGATGCCGCCGACCTTGAGCCACGTGACGCGCTCGCGCCCGAGCGCCAGGGCGATCGCCAGCGTGAACACGGGCATGGTGGTCACGAGGATGTTGGTATTGATCGCCGTCGTCCGCTTCACGCCTTCGAGGAACAGCAGCTGATTCATCACCACGCCGAGCAGCGCGAGACCGGCCAGTGTCGCCAGGTCCCGCCGATCGCTCACGCGCTCCCGGACGAAGAACCGCTGGAACAGACCGAAGCAGAGGCCCGCGCCCGCGACCCTGAAGAACACGATCCCCGCCGGAGAGATGCTCGGAAGCACGAACTTGGCCACGACCGTCAGCGAGGCGAAAAAGAACTGCACTGCGATCATCGCCAGATGCACCATCGTGCGTCCCACCGGGGACCGGGTTGACCGGAAAGCGTCGGGCGGCCATACTGACTGACTAGTCAGTCACCTTGGCGCGTTCCATGAGCACTCGCGATTCGATCGTCGATGCCGCCTGCACGGCCGTCGCGTCCAGCGGACTCGACCGCCTCACCGTGGCCCAGGTCGCCAAGGCGGCCCGGGTCTCGACGGCGCTCGTCCATTACCACTTCGCCACGAAGCGGCAGCTCCTGGTGGCCGTGGCCGCGGCGCTCGCCCGGCGCCGGGCGGATTCCCGTAGCGCCGCGCTCTCCGGCGCCCAGGGCCTCGCCGGGCTGGACGCGCTGTGGACGAGCCTGGGCGCCGGCGTCGAGCGCTCGGCACCCGACCTCGCGATGCTCGGCCGCCGGGACCACGAGGCCCGCTCCGCGCTCCTGGCGGAGCGCCGCCGCGAGCAGGCCCGGATCGCGGCCGCGCTGCCCCGGTTCCTGGCGGGCCTCGGGGCCCGGCCGGCCATCGCGGCGGAGGACCTGGCGGCCGCGGTGTGCACGTTCGCCGACGGCGTCGCGGCCGCCCTCACGGCCGGCGTGCCGTCGAGCGACGTCAGAGCTTCCTACGATGCTTTCTGGCTCGCCCTGGTCGCTCTCGGTCAGCCGGCGAGCGCCCGCTGAGCAACCGGCGCAGCTCCGCGAGCGAATCCGCACGCACGGCCGAGTGCTTGCCGCGTACGAGCGTGAAGCCGACGCGCCGGTCGAGCTTCGGCACCTGGTCGTCGCGCAGCGCGCGGGCAGCGCGCTCGTGGAGCCGCAGCCGCACCACGGCCACGCCGCCCTCGACCTCGTAGTCGAGCGGGCACTTCTCGCCGCCGACCGTCACGGTCGACGGCAGGGCCTCCAGCTGCCGGCGCTTCTCCACCGCGACGAAGGCGTCGACCGTGAGGTTCAGGTCGGCCTGCAGGAAGTCCTCGAAGCGGGCGAGCCGCGCCAGCCGGCGGCCCAGCTCCGCTCGCACCAGCGATCCGTCCACGCCGCCGAGGGTGCCGCCGGAGCGGCGCCACAGCTCCCCGAGCCGGTCGAGCGTGTGCCGGAGCGCGCGGGCGTGGCGGTGGTGGGCGACCCCCGTCATCAGCGCCTCGACCAGCGCCGCGCGGGCGGCAGCCGCGAGGTCGTCCGGGATGCGCTCCAGCGGCTCCACGTCGCGCTCGAGGTCGAAGTCGTTGTACGTGCGGCGACGGACCGCCACGAGCGGCAGCCGCCGGTGCCTCGAGTCGTACTGCACCTCGGGGGCGTGCATTCGCGCGTAGCTGCGCATCAGGTCGTAGGGGAGCTGGGTTCCCTCGATGGCCGCGCGCGGCACGCCGAACCGGTCGGCGAAATACCGGATCGTGCCGGCCACGCCGCCCCACGCCCCGCACGCGGAGCCGCGCGAGACCCGCACCGGCTCGCCGGTCGCCGTTTCCTCGTCGATGACGAGGTCGAAGGGCATGATGCGGGCGACCAGGTCCTGGAAGCGCCGCAGCACGCGCTCGTCCCCGTGGCGCAGCGTGGCGGGAAGCGGCATCTCGAGCGCCCGGTACACGGACGCGACGCCGAGGGCCGCGTCCTCCACCGCCTTCACCAGCACGCCCCGGCGATCCGCCCACTCCGCGATCGACTCGGCGAACACGTGCCGCGCCAGCCCGTACACCTCGCTTACGGTCGCGTGCTGATTGACCGCCTCGGCGAAGATGTTGTACACGGAGAGGTGGTCGGAGCCCGGCACGATCACGCCCCGGAGCATGCGCTCCTCGCGGGTCATCCGGTGCAGGGACTCGACCGCGGAGCAGGCCGCGACGACGGGAACGAGATCGGCGTCGGCGTGGAGCAGCAGCTCGGCCCACGGCCGCTCGACCGGCAGCGCCTCGACCTCCGCGCCGTACACCGTGAGCCGGCCGTCGGCGACGATGCCCCGGCTCTCGAGCCTCCGCAGTGCCGCCCCGTACGCCGTGCGGTCGAGCGGCACGGGCAGCTCGAGGTCGGTCGCGTTCACCCCCAGGGCGGCGCAGGTCATGGCCACCCGCTCGACGTCGCCCGCGAGCTGGAACTCGGGAGGCCCGGGCGCCAGCTGGTCGAAGACCAGGTCCCGGTCGCTGAGCACCCAGACCTCTCCGCCGCGGACGCGACCGTGGACACGGCCGGCCATCTGGAGGAGGTCGTTGGCGGCGAGCGGCATGCGCGTCAGTACGTTCCGGCCGCGCTCGACCACGTTCTGGTAGCGGGCGTCGAGAATCACCACGGTGTCGAGCCCGGCGACGTTCAGCGCGGACTGCCCGGCGGCCGTCATGGCCAGGAGGTACGGCTTCGGGGCGGTGCCCTCGAGGAACGGCCGAATCACGCGGATCGGCTCGCCCCCGTGGTAGAAGGCCGTCGTGAGCGCCGGCCACTGGGCGCCCACCGCGGTGGCCACCCCCTCCACCTCGGCCCTGGTCGGCACGAACACCGCCACGCCCCGGCGCTCGCGCACCACGCGGCGCAGGAACCGCGGGTCCAGGAAGTCCTCCACCGACGACGACAACACGCGAACCCGCGCCGCGCGCGAAGGGTCGAAGGCGCGGGTCTCGATCACCCGGGCCGACGCGAGGTAGCGCGCGTAGAAAGCCGGGTCCACGGTCGCGGACAGCCAGATGAACCGGCATCCGGCCCGCTTGCCCAGGGCCAGGCACAGCTCGAGCTCCGCGGACGTCTGGTGGATCTCGTCCACGACCAGCACGTCGGCGCCCGTGATCACGCCCGCCTGGAACCAGCGGCGCGCGATGCCCGTGGTCACGATCACGACGTTCCAGGACGGGGTGTCCGGCGTGGCCTCCCGCTCGCGGTTGACGACGCCGACCTTGAGCGGGACCCCGAGGATCGTCTTCGCGATCCCCTGGATGCCGAGGGTCTTGCCGGTGCCGGTGCCCGCCACGATGCCGAAGCCCCGGCCGCCCGCCGCCAGGGCGCGGATCTCCTCGCCGTGCTCCGCTTCGAGCACCGTGCGGAGGTCCAGCGACATCGCCATCTCGATGGTCTCGCACGCCGCGCGCGTCGGCGCGATCACGACCACGCGGCCGGTGGGCGGCCTCGCGGCGTGGAAAGCTTGACGATCGGGTGGGAGGTAGTGGTCTCGGCTCGGGTGCACCGGCCTCAGTCACCCAGGCAGACGCCGAGCTCGCGCGCCGTGGCCACGGTGTCCGAATCGAGGGGCACGAGCTTCGGCTGGGACAGTGCGTCCTTGAGCGGGACGTAGCCGACCGTCGGCGGCAGGTACGCGACCATGACGCCGAAGACCTTGTTGGCGACGCAGCGCACCGCGGCGGCGCCGAACCGGAGGGCCAGCAGGCGGTCGAAGGTCGTCGGCGTGCCGCCACGCTGCAGGTGGCCGAGCGTGAGGGACCGGGTCTCCTTGCCGGTGCGCCGCTCGATCTCCCGCGCCACGACCTCCCCGATCCCGCCCAGCCGCTCCATCGCGCCGCCCGCCGCCGCCGGCCCCTTGAGCGCCCGCGAGCCGCCCTTGGGCGCCGCGCCCTCGGCCACCACCACGACGCTGAACCGCCGGCCGCGCGCCTCGCGCTCCTTGACCTTCCGGCACACGCTCTCGATGTCGAACGGTATCTCCGGGATCAGGATGACGTCGGCGCTCCCGGACACGCCCGAATGCAGCGCGATCCAGCCGGCGTAGCGCCCCATCACCTCGACCACCATCACGCGGCTGTGGCTCTCGGCCGTCGAATGCACCTTGTCGAGCGCGTCGGTGGCGGTGGACACGGCCGTGTCGAAGCCGAACGTGGCCTGCGTCCCGCCGACGTCGTTGTCGATCGTCTTCGGGACGCCGACCACCGGCAGGCCCTTGAGGTAGAGCTGCTGCGCGATGTTGAGGCTGCCGTCGCCGCCGATGGTGATCAGGGCGTCGAAGCCGTGAGCGCGAAACGCCGCCAGCAGCTCGTCGGACCGGTCGACCTCCTTGATCGATCCGTCCGGCTGCGGCACCGGGTACTTGAAGGGGCTGTCGCGGTTCGTGGTGCCGAGGATGGTCCCGCCGACGTGGGTGATGCCGCGCACCTCGTCGGGGCCAAGCGCGATGACGCGGTCCTGTCCCAGCAGCCCGCCGAATCCGCGCTGGATCCCGTACACGGCCCAGCCGCGATGCACGGCCGACAGCACCGCGCCCCGGATGACCGCGTTGAGGCCCGGCGCGTCGCCGCCGCCGGTCGAGAGCGCTATGCGCACTGCCGGATCAGTTCCAGGATCTCGCCAGGCTCCGCATGCCGGTTCAGGGCCTTCTTCGAGAACACCAGCTTACCCTCCACGGTGACCTCGAACACGCCCCCGGACGATGGCATCATGACCACCTCGGCGGGAGCGAAGGTGCGCCGAATCTCGGCCGCCAGACCGGCGGCCCGCGATTCGTAGTGTCAAACGACGCAGTATTCGATGCTGATCTTCACCCGGTCTCCCTGGTCAAAGCCGCGTCAGACTGTAGCACGCCGCGTGCCGGTACGACAGACCGCTGCTTGACGTTGGCCCCCGGACATCATACCGTGGGCTCGCTCCGAGGCCGCGATTGTGGCCGGCGCTCCGGACGATCCTCCCGCATCTCCGGCGCCTCGGTGACAGTGACTGATCAGTCAGTCAGGACGATTGCTCCTTGGGAGATACTGCGTTGACCGACGAAGGGATCAAGCGCTCGCGAACCGCCGAGCAGGTGCTGAGGGTCGTCGTGGACCTTCTGGCGCTCGGCGCCTTCGCCTATGTCATCCTGTCGGGGGATTTTCCCCGCCCCTTCCCGTTCCTCGAGTACGTGTTCCTGGTCGCCTTCGCGGCGGTGACCCGGAAATACGGGCTCGCCCTGCCCGGCCGGGGATTCTCTTCGTTCGTGCTCGGCGTGGTGCTGTTCGCGATCCTGCATCGCGGCTGGGGCTGGGGCGTTCTCGTGTCGCCGCTGGGCATGCTGGCCGGCGACCTCCCGCTGCGCCGGCTCCGGCTCCGCGCCGCCGTGGCCAACGCGAGCCACCTCACGTTCGGCGCGGCCGTGGTGGGTTTCCTGTACGAGCGATTGGGAGGAGCCGTCGGGACCTCCGCCCTCAGCTCGCCGAACATGCTGGCAGTCGCCCTGCTCGCGGTCGGCCTGCCGGTGGTCGTCAACGGCACCTTCTACGCCGAGCTCACGCTCTCGGAGAGCCTGGCCTGGGTCGATGCGCGGCTCACGATGCGGTGGGAGTCGGTCGTGTACCTGCTCAGCGCCGCGATGGCGCTGGCCTGGCTCGAGGTGGTCACCGTCGACATTCCGGCCCAGCTCGCCGTTGGGGTGTGCCTCGTCCTCATCGGCCTGCTGGTGCTGTCTCACTGGATCGTGCACAAGGGCATCCGGGCCGACGAACTCGGCCTGGTCGAGCGCCTGTCCCGGGCCATCGCCAGCGACGTCAATCTGGAGCGGAGCTTCGCCACGATCCGCGACCTCACGCAGCGGCTCGTCGCCTGGGAGCACATGGGCGTCGCCCGGTGGGACGCGGAGCGGCAGGAGTTCATCCAGGTCGTCGACACGGCGCCGGAGCGCGCGCCCGGCCACCGCTGGCCCGGCGACCGCGGCCTGGCGGGGGAGGCGCTGCGAGGCCGCAAGCCCGTCGTGTCGGGCGACGACGGCCAGCCGAGGGCGGGCACCGAGGCGGCCGCCGGCTCCGAGATTCTCATCCCCCTCTACCAGGGCGACGGGCTGGTCGGAGCGTGGAGCATCCGGCACGGTGACGTGGCCATGTACCGCGTCGCCGACGCCGAGATCTTGAACCTCGTCGCGCCGCAGCTCGCGCTGGCCCTCGCGGTGCACGGCGTCCTCGAGCCGCTGGTCGAATCCTCGCAGCAGACCGCGGGCTACGTCGAGCACGTGACCGCCACCAGCCAGGAGATCCACGCCAGCTCCGAGGAGGTGGCCGCGGCGGCTCACGGCGCCGAGGGCGGTGCGGCGAACGCGACCGAGCACGTGGCACGGGCCGAGACGGCGATGGTGGACCTGCGAGCCGCGGCCCACGACGCGGCGCTCGCCGGCGAGGAGACGCACCGGTCCGCCCAGGAGATGGAGCGCGCCGCCCAGGCCGTGCGGACGGCCACGACCGCCACCAAGGCGAACCTCGAGCGCATCGGCGCCACGGTGGAGCAGAGCGTGGCCGAGGTCGCCCGGCTGCGCGAGGCGTCGGAGCAGGTGGTCCGCTTCGCCGAGACGATCGGCGGCATCGCGAGCCAGACGAACATGCTGGCGCTCAACGCGACGATCGAGGCGGCGCGGGCCGGCCAGCACGGTGCCGGCTTCGCCGTCGTGGCGGACGAGGTGCGCCGCCTGGCCGAAGAAAGTGCGAAGGAGGCGAAGCAGGCCGGCCAGACCACGGGCGAGACCCGGCGCGTGATCGACCACGCGGCGCAGCTGCTCGAGCAGATGCGCCGGGAGATCGGCGACGTCACGGCCGCGGCCAGCCGCTGGATCGGGGAGCTCGAGGGCATCGTCCGGGCGGCGGAGACGCTGGCGCACCTGTCGTCCAGGATGGTCGAGTTTCCGCGCCGGAACGCCGAGCGGACGGCCGAAATGCAGGCAGTCTTGTCGGAGGTCAAGGCGGCGGCTTCGGCCTCCGCCAGCGAGGCCAAGGTCGTGGCCGCGGCGGCGGCGGAGCAGCTCAAGGCGATCGAGGACCTGTCCCAGAGCGCCCTGGAGCTGTCGGCGAGCGCCGAGCGCCTGGCGGCGGCGACCCGGTTTGTGAAGGGATAGGCGCCGGGACCTCGGGGTTGCGCATCCCCAGCCGACGCGCCAAGATTGTCGGGGCTTCGGCGGCCGCCGGACCCCTCGGCCGAAAGGTCGAGGCCGCATGGCGACCGTGCTCGTCGTTCCTGGGAGCGACGGTCGAAGGTCTTCACTCGTACGCCTCGCCTTCGGTCGTCGCCCACGCTGAGTCTCGGGGCACAGATTGGGCTCGCGTCAAGCGAGCACCTGGCGCGGCCCGGACTAACTTCCGCTAGGAGATGCATCATGGGTAACCGAGTTCTGTTGGCCGCAGGAGCGCTGGCGATCGTGCCGACGCTGCTGCTCGCCCAGCAACGCCCGGCGCAGCCACCGGCCCAGCCCGCTCAGCGTCCAGCGCAGCAGCCGGCTCAGCGCCCCGCGACCCCGCCGCCGGCGGCGCATCCGGCGACGCCCGCGCCAGCGCCGATGGCGATGCCCACTGCCCATCGTGAGGGCAGCTGGGAGCTGACCGCCAGCGCCGGCGTTCTGTACTTCGACAAGAAACTGGCCGGCAACAACACCGTCGTGCCCGGCGGCGCGCTGCGTCTCGGGTACCACTTCAACAAGAGCTGGGACCTCAGCGTCGGCTCGGGGATCGGCTTCGCCTCGTCGCCGTCGGTGACCTACTTCCAGCCGTTCGCGGCGCTCACCTGGACGCCGGACATCAACCGCAAGACCAGCCCGTTCATCACGTTCGGCGGCGAGGGCACCTACGCCAGCTTCAGCGGCGCCCACGTCACCGCGCAGTACGGCGGGCACGTCGGCGTCGGCATCCGCCACATGATCGGCGAGGCCGTGGCGCTGCGCGTCGAGGGCCGGGTCGGGTACGAGAACTTCAAGGAGACGGCGATCGGCTCCATCCCCACCGGCACCGCCACCGTCGGCCTGTCCTGGTTCCTGGGCGGCCGCAAGGTGCTGACGCGGATCAACGTCACGCCTGGCACGACGACGCTGACGTCGCTCGGCCAGACGCAGCAGCTCGCGGCGCACGCGCTCGACCAGAAGGGCAACCCGATGACCGGCAAGGTCATCCGGTGGA
>DASPSV010000263.1:0-11573 GCA_035623755.1 Gemmatimonadales bacterium | reverse complement strand
TACGGCGACCAGCCGCAGGCGGCGGACCGGTGGATCCGCTCCGGTCTCGCCCACGCCGAGGAGGCGCTCGCGCTCGACCGCGACAATCCGGACGCGCTCGAGCTGCGGGGCGACCTCCGCTACTGGCGCTGGCTGCTGAGGCTCGAGGGCAACCCCGACAGCGCGCACCAGCTGCTGGTGGCGGCGCAGACGGATCTCGAGGCCGCGGTCAAGTTGAATCCCACGCAGGCGGGCGCCTATGCGACGCTCTCGCACCTCTACTACCAGACCGGCAGCCTGACCGACGTCTACCTGGCCGCGCGCAACGCGCTCAGCGAGGACGCCTACCTCGACAACGCGGCCATCATCCTGCGCCGGCTCTTCCTGTCCTCGTACGACCTCGGGCAGTTCCCGGACGCCGAGCACTGGTGCAGCGAAGGCCGGCGCCGCTTTCCGGCGGACCTGAACTTCACGGAGTGCCGCCTCTGGATGATGACCACCCGCCAGGACTCGGCGGATACCCGGCTCGCCTGGCGGCTGCTCGACTCGGTCCAGGCCAAGACCGCGCCCGACGCACGAGCCTACCAGCGGTTGTACGACCAGGCCATCGTCGCGTGGATCGTGGCGCGCGCGGGGGCCGCCGACAGCGCGCGACACGTGTTGCAGCGCACTGTCGCGGACGCGGTGACCGACCCGACCCGGGACATTGCCTATACCAAGGCGATGGCCTACGCCTTCCTGGGAGACAAGCAGCCGGCGATCGACCAGCTCGGGCTGTACCTTGCCGCCAACCCGAGCAAGCGAGAGGGGTTAGCCCAGGATCCGGGGTGGCAGCTCTCCTCTCTGGCGAACGACCCGGCGTTTCAGACCCTCGTGCGCACGAGGCGATAGGGCGCTGCGGAACCCGCAGGGCTTGGCGGGTCCAGGTCTTGCGGCGATATTCCTGAGTCTCAGTCTCACCTGACCAACAAGAACGCTGTGGGAGCACCGTCACGGATCGCCCGTGGCGTGCCGTGTACCCCTACGGAGAGCGCCGCATGCGCCGCACCCCCCTTGGCGTCGCGTTGTTCGCCACTGTCCTGCTCGCCGCCTGCGGTGAGCAGGCTCCCACGACCAGCGTTGGGTCCCCTCCGCCGACCGTGGGCACGGTGCCGCGCAGCGATGCCGCCAACGTGACGGCCACATGCCCGACGGCGCGCACGCTCGCCGCGGACGTGGTGGCGCTGTTCGCGCGAAACGACAAGGTCGCGGCTGCCGCGAGCCTCACCGCCGCGATGGCGGTGGTCGGGACCACCCCGGTCCTGCACTCGCCCCTGGCCCAGAAGCTCGTGCTCGGCTTCATCGCGTTCGTGCTCAAGAAGTACTGGGCCGGCGCACTCAACGGCGGTTTCTCTTCCACCACGCAGCAGCAGGTGGTGGACCTGGTCAACGGCCTGCTGTGCTGGATCGGCCTGCCGCAGAACTTCACGCTGGCGAGCCTCGGGAGCGACGGCACCGCGGCGGTCATCACGCCGACCACGCCGGACACGACCATCGTCACCGGCAGCAAGCTCGCCGGCACGCAGGTGGACTCCGGCTCGGTGACGCAGCCGGTGCTCCTCACGATCAAGCGGCTGCCGGACACCCCGGGGCCGCTGCTGACGCAGCTGGATCAGTATCCGCTCTACTACCAGTTCACCGTCACGCCGGACACGGGCAGCTTCACGATCCCGGTCACGATCGGCATGTGCCTCGCGACCAACGTGACGCCGCCCAGCGACGTGGGCCGGCTGCGGGTCGCGCACAACGTGGCGCCCGACACGGCGGGCAGCATCCAGATCCTGCCCCTGGTGCCGGCGCCGTTCGTCGACTGCACCAACGCGACCGTCACCGGCATGCGCTCGTCGAACCCGCTGGCGAACCTGGCGCTCGGCGCGTGGCGCGCGGCCAGGCACGCCGTGGTCTCGGTCCTCAGCCCCGAGCCGCTGGAGGCGGCGGCCGGCGGCATCGGCGGCACGGTCAAGAACTTCAGCCCGTTCGGCCTGGTGGACACGCTGGTCGTCATGACCCCGAACTCGCCGACCAGCCAGTCGGCGCCGATCGGCACGGCCGTGCAGGCGCCCTCGGTGCGGTTGACGACGCCGGCGGGCCACCACTACTCGGGGCTGGCCGTGAGCTTCGCGGTCGCCACCGGCGGCGGGTCGCTCACCGGCGGCTCGCAGACGACGGACACGACCGGCGTCGCGACCGCGTCTTCCTGGACGCTCGGCACGACACCGGGAGCCAACAGCGCGACGGCGACGGCCACGCCGCCGTATACGGGCTCGGGAATCCTGAACAACCCGACGACGTTCAGCGCGACGGCGCTCGGACCGACGCAGCTCGCCTTCAAGATCCAGCCGTCGAACGTCATGGCGGGATCGACGATGTCGCCCGCCGTGCAGGTGGCGGTGGAGGATCAGAACGGCGACGTGGTCACGGCGGCGAGCGGCACGGTGTCGCTGAGCCTCACGGGCTCGCCCGCCGGCGTGACGCTGACGGGCGGCGGGGCGGTCACGATCACCAGCGGCGTGGCGACGTTCAGCGGCTTGAGCGTCAACAAGGCGGGCACCTACACGCTGACGCCCTCCACGACGGTGGCCGGAGTGACGACGCTGCCGGCCTCGTCGCCCTTCACCGTGAGCCCCGGCGTGCCGACGCAGCTGGTGTGGACGCAGCAGCCGAGCGCCGTCATGGCCGGCTCGTCGATCAGCCCGGCCGTCACGGTGACGGTCGAGGACGCCAACAGCAACGTGGTCACCACCGCGAGCGGGACCATCACGCTCGGCATCACGGGCTCGCCCGTGGGGGTCACGCTCACCGGCGGCGGGGCGGCCACCATCACGAGCGGCGTGGCGACGTTCGCCGGGCTGAGCGTGAACCGGGTGGGGACGTACACCCTGACACCGAGCACGAGCCTGAGCGCGCTGGTGACGCCGGCTTCGTCGCCCTTCACGGTGAGCCCGGGCACGCCGAGCCAGCTGCAGTGGACGCAGCAGCCGAGCAGCATCACGGCGGGCATGACGATGAGCCCGGCGGTCGTCGTGACGGTCCTGGACGGGCAGGGCAACACGGTGACGGGCTACACGGGCGCCGTCTCACTGGCGGCGAGTCAGGCGGGCGTCAGCGTGGGCGGCACGACCGGCGTGAACGCGTCGGCCGGAGTCGCAACGTTCAGCAACTTCACCGTGACCACGGCGGGCAGCGGGATCACGCTGGTCGCCACCGGGGCGTCGCTCACGTCGGTCGCGAGCGCGCCGTTCAACGTCGCCGGCGGCGCGGCCGCGAAGATCGCGATCGTCGCCGGGAACAACCAGACGGCGCCGGAGGAGCGGCCGACGCCGATCCGGCCCTCGGTGCGCGTGACCGACGCGTACGGCAATCCGGTCGCGGGGGTGACGGTTACCTTCTCCGTCGTGAACCACCATGGAACGGTGACCGGCGCGGTGCAGGTGACCGACGCGACCGGCACGGCGACGGTCGGCAGCTGGAGCATGGAGGACGGGACGAGCTACCTGCTCGCGACGGCCACCGGTACCGGCATCGCCGGCAATCCGGTGAAGTTCACGGGCTTCGGGACGGAAGCCGACTAGCGCCGGAGCCCCTTCCGGCGAAGCATCAGGCGAGGATCCGCGGGACGGCGCTGCCGGCCGGCCCGCGGATCCGCACGTCAGCCACCTCGTCGTAGTCGGTCGGACCGGGATCCACGACCACGACCTTCGCGCCCGCGGCCTTCGCCGTGTGGACGACGCCGGCGGCCGGATAGACCGCGCCCGTGGTGCCGATCACGAGCACCGCCTCCGCGTCCGCCGCGGCGGCGAACGCCGCCTCGACGGCGCGGGCCGGCAGCACTTCCCCGAACCACACCACGTCCGGCCTCGCCAGGCCGCCGCACTCTGGGCAGTGCGGGAGCGTCGCCACACTCGTCGCATCCACCGAGCCGGCCGCGCGCGCCCGCCAGGTGCAGCGCGTGCACCGGTCGTGGAACAGGGAGCCGTGGAGCCGCACGGGCTCGGCGCGCCGCGCGGCCTCCCCGTCGGCCGCCGCCTCGCGCGCGGCCCGCTCGTGCAGGTCGTCCACGTTCTGCGAGATCAGAGTGACGCCGGCGCGCGCGAGCATCCAGCGCGCCAGCGCGAGGTGGGCGGCGTTGGGCCGGCAGCGCGCCACCATCTCCCGTCGCCAGGCGTACCACTCCCACACCAGCCGCGGGTCGCGCCCGAAGGCGGTGGGCGTCGCCAGCTCCTCGGGCTTGAAGGTCTTCCACAGGCCGCCGGCGCCGCGGAAAGTGGGGACGCCGGACTCCGCGCTGACTCCCGCGCCGGTGAAGACGACTACCCGCACCGCCCGGGTGAGGACATCGCGGGCGGCGGCGACCTGGTCCGCGCTCACGAGGCTTCCCGCGGCGGCCGCCCCATGATGGCGCACAGCCACGCGCCGAGCAGCACCGAGAGCGCGAGCACCGCGAGCGCCGCGAACCGCACCAGCGCCGCGATCCCGGTGTCGTAGGGCAGGAGGTGGAGGCTGCCGAGCAGGTAGTTCCAGTCGTGGACGACGTCGCCGCCGCCGAGCGAGACCAGCGGCAGCTCCTCGGCGCGGGCGTCGGCCACGTAGACCGCGAGGTTCGAGAGGCTGATCGAGAGCCAGGCGCCGCCCACGGCCACGCCGAAGTAGTCGCGCTGCCGGAGCAGGACGAGCGCCGCCGCCGCCGGCGCGGCCAGCTGCGTGATGCTGCCGCCCGCGACGCCCAGCCACTCGCCGAGGAACCCGAAGAGCACGTGCCCCAGCTCGTGGATGGCGAGGGTGATGCCGGAGAAGATGCTGGCGTACTCCGCGTCGGTGAGGTGGCGGACGCCGGCGTAGCCGAGGTAGGCCAGGAGCAGGGCCCGCGGCCACCACCGCCGCCCCGCCGCCCACGCCCGCGCGTCGTCGCGCTTCCGTGCCAGCCGGGAGGGCGGCGTCATCTCACGTTCCAGCCGGGCCTCCGGAGTGCCTTCTACTCACCGGTAACCACTGGCAACGTGGCGTCTGGCAACTACCCTACACACTGCCTTCCGTTGCCTGCCTGCCCGGCTTGACGATCCGGTCGTACACCCACAGCAGCGCGGCGGTGACCACGCCGATGAGGGCCACGACGTACCACATGCTCGCCGGCCGCGCGGTGGCGCCGTAGTGGCGCACCAGCCAGCCGCCGAGCGGCCCGCCCACCAGGTAGCCGACGGCGATCGGCAGGAAGGCGAAGCCGAGGTAGGTGCCCTCCTGCCCCTTCGGCGCGAGCTTCGAGACGTACTCGTAGTAGCGCGGCGCCTGCGTCAGCTCGCCGATCGCGATGCCCACCAGCGTCGCGGCGATGAACGGCGTGGACCCCGAGACCGTCAGCAGCAGCCACGACAGCGCGGTGATGAGCACGCCCGACGCCATGGTGGTGACCGGCTTGAGCCGGCGCGTGAGCCACGCCACGAGCACCGTGAAGGCGATGACCCCGGTGCCCTCGATCGCGATGAGCGCGTCGATCGGCGACTTCGCGTCGACGTACCCGCGCACGTACAGCGGCAGCGCGACGTACACCTGCCAGAACACCACGTAGAACCCGGAGAACAGCAGCAGGAACGCCACGACGCGCAGGTTGAGGACCACCTTGCCCATGTTGCGCACCGCCGCGGCCACGGTCACCACCTGGTGGCCGGCGGGCACCGGCAGCTCGCGGAACAGGAACACCGAGACCAGGAACATCGCGAACGCGAACAGCGCCGACATGTAGCACACGCTCTCCACGCCCAGCGTGGTGCGCACGGCGGAGCCCAGCAGCGGCCCGAGCGCGCCGCCGATGTTCACGATCGTGTAGTAGATGGAGAAGCCGAGCGAGCGCATCGCCTCGCTCGACGCGCGGGCGGTGGTGCCGGCCACGACCGGCTTCACCAGGCCGGGGCCGAGCGCCGGGATCATCAGGATCGCGAACACCACCCAGTACAGCGGGATCGCCGCCCGCACCGGCGCCAGCCAGCCCGCCGTGATCGAGCCGAACAGGAAGTACCCGACCGACAGGACCAGGTACGCCAGCGAGAGGATGCGGCGGTAGCCGAAGCGGTCCGCCAGCGCGCCCCCGAAGATCGGCAGGAACCACACCACGAAGCCGAACACGCCCTGCAGCAGCCCGGTCTGCTCCTCGGAGAACCGCAGCCGCTCGTGCAGGTAGATGGCCAGCACCGCCTGCAGCCCGTAGTACGCCAGCCGCTCGAACAGCTCGGTGCCGTTCGCGATCCAGAAGGGGAGCGCGAACCCGGTGCGGATCTCCTGCCAGCGCTGGCTCAGGCTCACGGTGTGCTCTCCCTCAGAAGCGGGGGAAGTCGAAGACGGTGACCGAGGAGATGCGCTCGCGGCTCCGGATCACGTCCTGCGGCTCGCCGTGGAACACGCCGAACTGCTGCCCCACCGCGAGGCGCAGCTCCGGGCCGAGCCCGCGGCTCAGCGGCACCGCGAGGTCGAGCCGGTAGGTGCGCCGGGAGCCGCGCGGCGCGGCGAGCCGCAGCCCCGCGCCGATGGTGCCCACCTGCCCGGTGTTCTCGCCGAACACGGCGTCGCCGGCCCAGCCGCGCCCCGTCTCGGCGAACACCGCGGCCCCGAGATCCGCGAACCCGAAGACGTCGCCCAGAAAGTAGCGCCGTTCCGCGCGCAGCACGATCCGGCGCCCCACCGGCAGCGCGGAGGACCCGTAGCCGCGCACCCCGTCGCTGCCCGCCAGGAGCAGCTGGAACGGCGTGCGGGTCTGCCACCCGCCGGCGGCCGCGAGGGATACCACGGTCGTCTGGCGCTCGCCGATCGCGTACACCAGCAGCTCGCCGTCGGCCAGCACGCCGTCCCAGCGGCCCTCCGTGTCGAGGTACCGGCCCTCGACCTTGGCGCGGCCGAACACCAGCGTCCGCGCGCCCGCGTCGGCGCCGCTCGACAGCTCCATCGCCGCGAACCAGTCGTGCTGCAGCCCCGCCCCGCCGAACAGGCTCTTGCCCAGCACCAGGCCGGCCTGCGTCCCCTCCGGCGCGTCCTCGACCGCGTTCACCGCGTCGAGACCGCGATGCGGATGGAAACGGAGGGTCCGCGCCCCCAGCAGCAGGTGCGCGCGGACGCGGCGCCGCTCCTGGTAGCGGCCGCCGAGCGCCGCGGCCGCGGCCGAGTCGAGGTCCGGCGTCGGGGCCAGCGGCGCGCCCTCCACGCGGAGCCACTCGTTCGACAGCGCCAGGCCCACGACGCGCAGCTCGCCGGGCGCGCCGAGGCGGACGGCGAGGCCGGCGTCCTGGCCGATCTCGACCTGCGGCACCAGCACCGTGCCCAGTGCGGTGGACACGAGCGGAAACGGCTCCTTGCGGTAGCGCACCGACTCGCGCCACGCCATCCGGTCGAAGTCGCTCTCGAAGGCGCGGCGGACCGTCTCCTCGAGCACCGGCCCCACCTCCGACTTCCCGCCCTCGAGCTCCAGGTCGAGCCGCCGACCGAACAGGTGCGGCTGCAGGACGTCGCCGTAGTAGGACGGGCGCCGGCCCGTGTCGGTGTACTGGGTCTGCACCCGGATGCCGTTCCCGAGCAGGTTCTCCTCGCCCAGGGCCACGTGCTTGAAGGGCGAGTCGCCGCCCGCGCCGACCTGGAGGTGGCCCTCGAGCGAGAGCTCGTCGCGCGTCTCGACGAACACGTCCACGCCGCTGTCCGCCGTGGGCACCGCGAACACCACGGCGCCGCGGATGTAGGGCCGGGCGCGGAGCAGCCGCTCGGTCTCCTGCAGGCGGCGCGGGTCACAGGGGTCGCCGGGGTGGAACAGCAGGTCGAGCTCGATCAGCTCGGCGTGCGACCGCCAGTGGAGGGCGTTGCCGAGGCCGCGCACGAACCACGGGATCACGCTGTCGTCGGCGCTGAAGATGTTGCTGACGTCCACCCGCACCAGGCGGATGGGGCGCCCGTCGCACACGCCCTGCGCGCGCAGGGGGGCGGCGGGGGCGGCGGAGGCGGCGAGGGCCACGAGCGCCGCGGCCAGCGCGGCGCGGCGCGGCATCAGGTAAACAGGTCCGACTGGGACTTCGTCTCTTCTTCGACCGGCGGCGAGAGCAGCGCGCGCAGCCGCTCCTCCCACTTCTCCACCTCGAACTGCCCCTCGTTCGACAGCACGCGCCGCAGCAGCGGCGAGAGGTCCTGCAGCGCGTCGATCAGGTCACCCACCACGCTGCGGGCCTCCTCCATCCGGAAGATCTCGTCCGGCGCCGTCACCATCTCCTGCAGGATGGCGCGCTCCGACCGCGACGCGATGAACGCCTCGGCCCGCTGCGACACGTACACCTCGGTGCGGCGTCCCGGGCCCCGCCCCTCCTCGATCGGGTGGAGGCCGACGATGTCGTCGGAGCGCCAGTACTTCCCGTACCCGAGGTAGACCATCCGCCCCGTCTTGATGTCCATCGCCATGTGGTCGGGCTCCTGCGAGAGTGTGGGCTCAGTCCTTGCCCATGCGCCGCTTCAGCTCCTCCAGCTTGGCGTCGGCCTCCGCCTCGCGCGCGGCGCGGTCCATGCGGCCCTTCAGCGCCTCCTGCTCGGCGTCGAGCTCCGGGCGGTCCATGCCCGCCTGTCCGAGCGCGGACCACGCGGCCTGCGCCGACCGCTCGCCCTGCACGTTGCCGCGGCGCTTGGTGACCTGCTCGAGCTGCGCTGTCATCTCCGCCGCGTCGCGCTCGGCCAGCGCGATCTCCTCGCGCTCCGCCGCCGTCTTCTTGTCGAGCACCGCGGCCCGCTCCCGGTGCCTGGCCAGGTAGCGGTCGGCCACCGCCACGGTCTCCGCGTCGCCGATGCCGGCCGCCAGCGCCCGCCGCCGCTCCGCCGTCTCGATCTCCGCGGCCAGCGCCCGCCGCTCGCGCTCCGTCTGGGCGAGCGCCTCGCGCATCCGGCCCAGGCCGGCCCGGGCCTCGATCAGCGCCTCGCGCATCTGCCCGGCGAGGTCGTACAGGTCGGCCGGGGGCGTCGCCGCCGCCAGCGCCGCCTCGAGCGCCTCGCGCAGGCGCTTAAACACGGGCCTCCGGCGCGCGCGTCAGCTCTTCTTGACCGTCTTGGCGTAGAAGGCGGCCGGCAGCTGCCGGGTGGCGCGGGACCGGCACTTCGGGCAGGCCGGCGGGCGCCCCGTGTGGTCGCTGATCCGCTCGATCACCGCGAACCGCTTGCCGCACTTCTCGCATCGGTACTCGTACGTCGGCATCGCGTGCATCTCCCGGAACGCGCGGAACGTCATGGATATTGACGCCCGCGCAGAACGGGGGCAAGACTACCGATCATGCGTTTTTCCGCCGTCGCCGCCGTGCTGGTCCCCCTCGCCATCAGCTGCGACGGCGGCCTCCAACCCCAGACCGCATCGGGGAGCTGTCCGGTCGGAATCTGCGGCGTCGTGCACTTCCGCGGCGCGCTGCCCGACTCGACCGACTACGTGCGGGTCGTGGTCTACGACTCCGTCCCGCGCACCCTGGACCAGCTGATCGCCTTCGCGGGATTCTCCGATCCGCTGCCGCTCGGACCGGCCACCGCCGCCTACACCTGCTGCATCACGCCGCTCGCGCCCGGGCGCTACGGCTGGGTGCTGGTCGTGTGGAAGAAGCTCGGCGTGCTCGACGTCACCACCGCCCCCGCCCTGCTCGAGGCCGCCGGCTCGTACCTCGATCCCGCCGACACCACCAGGCTCGGCGCCGTGGTCGTGCCCGCGCAGGGGGGCGTGGGCGGCGTGGACATCGTCGCCGACTTCGGCCGGCTGCAGAGCCTCGGCGCCTTCCTCCCGCCCGCGGCGGCGCGGTGAGAGCGATCGGCCTCGCCGCGGCGGCCGCCGCGCTCGCCGTGCGCGCCGCGGCAGCCCAGGTCCCGGGCCCGCTGCGGACGGTCGCCGGGATCGTGGTGAGCCGCACCGACAGCTCGCCGGTCGCCGGTGCGTCGGTGGCCATCGTCGGTACCGCGCTCCGCACGGTGACCGACGCCGCGGGCCGGTTCGCCTTCCCGCGCGCGCCCTCCGACATGCTCGACCTGCTCGCCGCCCGCATCGGCTACGAGCCGGAGCTCGCCTCGCTCGGCGAGGGCACGGCCGCGGACACCACGGTCGTGGTGACCCTCGTGCCGACGCCCATCCAGGTCTCGCCCATCGTGGTCACCGCCAGCCGCGAGGAGCAGCTGGCCCAGGAGGCGCCGGTGTCGGTCACCGAGGCGACCGGCGAGGACCTCGAGCGGCG
Source organism: Gemmatimonadales bacterium (assembly GCA_035623755.1). GTDB lineage: Bacteria > Gemmatimonadota > Gemmatimonadetes > Gemmatimonadales > JACORV01 > Fen-1245. The sequence goes on along the minus strand of DASPSV010000263.1, from coordinate 1,341 downwards.
CGCCACCCAGGGCGTGGACGAGGCGGTCGCCCTGGTGCCCGGGGTCCAGATCCTCGACGGGCAGATCGGCATCCGCGGCTCCTCGGGCTACGCGCGCGGCCTCGGCAGCCGCGTGCTGCTGCTGGTGGACGGCGTCCCCGCCAACCAGGGCGACCGCGACGGCATCGACTGGACGCTGCTCCCGGTCACCGCGGTCGAGCGCGTCGAGGTGATGAAGGGCACGGCCAGCGCCCTCTACGGCTCCTCCGCGCTGGGGGGCGTGGTGAACGTGATCACGCGCGAGATCCCCGACGCGCCGCAGATCAGCCTGCGGCTGCTCGCCGGCGGGTACGCGGATCCGCCGTTCGCCGCGTGGCGGTGGCGCAGCACGCCCGCGCTGTTCGGCGGGGCCGACCTCAGCCTGTCACGGCGCCTCGGCCCGGTGAAGGTGCTGCTCTCGGGCGGCGCCTCCGACGACGGGGGCTACCGCGAGAACAACGACGACCGCCGGATCCACGCGCTGGCCAAGCTGGTGCTGGTCTCGGACCCGCAGCTGCAGGCGACGCTGGAGGGCTCGGTGGCGCGCGACAACCACGGCGAGGTGCTGTTCTGGTGCACGCAGGGCCAGTGCGCCGACGCGGGCCAGGCCTACCAGCCCTTCCGCGTGGACTCGACCACGCTGGGCGACCGCACGCGCTCCGACCAGATCTTCGTGGCGGCGACGGCCCGCCGCACGGTGAACCCGGCGCTCGCGCTGCGCGGCCGCGTGTCCTGGTACCGCACCTACTTCCTCGACGCGTTCCGCACCGACTCCCAGGCGGCGATGTCCGACCGCATCGGCGGCGAGGCGGGGCTGGAGTGGCATCCGGCCGAGGGACGCGTGGTGGACGCGGGGGCGGAAGTGACGTACGCGACCGTCGCCAGCGACCTGTTCGGCGACCACAGCGAGACCGTCCTGGCGTGGTACGCCGAGGATCAGACCGTCGCGGGACGCGGGGTGCGCGTGACGCTCGGCGCGCGCGTCGACGCGATCGCCGTGGACGGCGTCGCCTGGAGCGCCGTGGCGAGCCCGCGCATCGCGGCCACGTGGCTGTGGGCGCCGGTGCAGCTCAGGGCCAGCCTGGGGCGCGGGTTCCGGGCGCCCTCGCTGGCGGAGCGGTTCTCCTCCACGGCGGCGCAGGGCATCCAGGTCATCCCGAACCCCGACCTCGCCAACGAGACCTCGTGGTCGGGGGAGCTCGGCGGGGCGCTGCCCCTCGCGCGCCACCTCCTGCTGGACGCGGCGGTCTTCTGGGCCGAGTACCAGAAACTGATCGAGCCGGCGCTGGTGACCGGCGGCACCGAGATCCAGTTCACCAACGT
>DASPSV010000262.1:0-2507 GCA_035623755.1 Gemmatimonadales bacterium | reverse complement strand
CGGTCTCGGACTCCGTCGGACCGCGTGTCTCGGTGATCTCGGCCGCGTATGCGGACGCCGGCGCGCTCGACCCGCCGGCATTCGCGCCCGCGCTGTTGCCGTTGCTCGTGGGGCGGACCGGGATCGCCGGCGCGCTCGTCGACACGTTCGTCAAGGACGGCCGCGGGCTGTACGGGTGGCTGTCGGAGCCCGAGCTCGGCGAGTTGGTCGCGGGCACGCGGGCGGCCGGCGGAAGCTTCGGCGTCGCCGGGCAGTTGCGGCTGGGCGAGCTACGCCGGGTGGACGCGGAGATCGTCGGCGTGCGCTCCGCGGTGTGCCGCGGCGGCGACCGCAACGCCGGACTGGACGCCGACCTGGTCGCGTCCGCCGCGGCCGAAGTCCGAACTCTGGCGCTGAGGCCGCGGATGTGTCAGCCCGATCGCCAAAGTTCGATCGTCAGCCCGGCGTGATGCGCGTTCCGACGCCGTCCGGCGCTCGCACCACTACCGCTACTCCGGTTAGGCGGACGGCGTCGGGGAGGTAGGGGTCGACGACCTGCCCGCTGCCCCGGGCCTGTAACGCTCGGAGATCAGCCGCGGTCAGCTCGGGGATCGGCGCGTCGTCCGAGGGCCACCGCGCCACCACCCCGGCGACCGGCTTGAGCAGGACCGCCTCCTCAGCGCCGATTGCGCCGGCGGCGAGTACCGCCAGCGAGTCACTCGTCACCGCCCACGACTCCGGTACGCCGGGACGACCTGCGAACGCCGGCGCCACCGCAAGCACGCCCAGCGCGCGTGGGGCCACGAGATCGGCGACCGGCTCCGCGTCCGGGAGCATCGGCGCCAGGATCGCGCCGAGCTGATCCATCGCCCGCAGCGCCAGCGCGTGCGCGATACCGTCGGCGAAGCCAACCTGGGCGTCGACGGCGCGCACGGCATCAGCGAACGGACCCCCACCGGGCACGACCAGGACCGGCCGGCGAGTCGCGGTCTCGTTCACCTCCGCGCACGCCCGGCGCAGTCCTTCGAGCCCCTCGTCCCGCAAGAGGCCGCCACCGATCTTGATGACCAGCGGGCGGAGGTCACTCACAGCCGAGCACCGACAACGCGACCGCGGCGGCAACTTCGGCCGCGCCGCCCGCGAGGTGCGGTCCCGCGCCGGCGTGCAGCTGGAGCCCGCATCGCCCAGCCGCCGCGCGGGCCAGAAACGCGCCAGAGCCGACAGCAACGACGGGCGCGCCGGCGGCCGACTCGGCGGCGACACGACGCAGAGCCGCGGCGATCGCCGTGACTTGCGCCTCATATACGGCGTTGGCGATCGCCTCCAGATCGCCGGCGGCGAGCTGCTCGGGGTCGGCACACACGACGCGCGCCAGCCGGGCGCGGACCTCGCGCGGCGAGGTGCCGCGGCCGTCGGGAAAGGTGCACGTGCATTGCTCCGCGGTCAGGCTGCCCCGGAGCAGGTGCACGTCGGCGGCAATCGCGAATAGCTCGGACGACACCGGGCACAACCCACCCCCGATCAGCACCTCCGAGACGATCGCCGCGACGTTGGTTCGCAGCGCGCCGGTGTAGACCAGCTCGCCGGCGAGCAGCCGCTCGAGGTCGGTGCGCCCCAGCGCGACGACGGCGCCGGCGGCGATCGGGATCACGTCGGTGGTCGTGCCGCCGCAGTCGACGAGGATCGCGTCGGATAGCGACCGCGCGAGCAGCATCGCGGTCGCGACCCAATTGGCGGCGGCGCACTCGAGCGGTGCGGCACGCGCCTCCTCGAGCGAGACGAGCTCGCCGGCCGTCGTCATGACGCGCACTCGTCGCCCCGGCAGCGCCTTCGAAGTGGCCTCGAGCACATGCCGCACCCCTGCTCGCTTGCTCGGGAACGCGTCCGCGAGCTCCGCGGTCGTGGTCAGCGCGACCGGCTCCCCGTCACTCCCCAGCCGACCGACCACGTCGGCGATCACGTCGGCCATCGCGCCGGGGTCCTGCCATACCTCGAACGGCTCGGAAACGACGCGCACGGGTCGGTCGCCGTCGACCACCGCGGCCTTCGTGTTCGCGCCGCCGACGTCGAGCCCGATCACCGGCACCGGCGACTGTCGTGACTCGGTCATCGACCTATTGCACCACGGTCCGCCGTGCAAAAGTCCCCAAACCGGCGCTGGCCTGTCGACCTTGGGCACGTGAGCACGTGGCACATGCTTATGTCCCCAACGTGCGCACGATCCGCGGACTTAGACAATCCAGTCTGTGACGTACCCAGCGGGCCGACAAGCGAACAGTCGATCCTGGTCGACGAGGCTCCAGGCACGAGCTATGCGAATCGTTCCGGTACTCGACCTCAAGGGCGGCATCGTCGTACACGCCCGGCGCGGCCGGCGTGACGAGTACGCGCCCCTGCGCAGTCCGCTTGTCGAGGGGTGCGAGCCGGTTGCGGTCGCGCGCGCGCTGTGCACGGCGTGCCGAACCACAACCCTGTACGTCGCCGACCTCGACGCGCTCGCCGGTGAGCCCGTCAACGAGGCGGCGCTG